>JBBRBE010000112.1:0-19980 GCA_038206175.1 Chloroflexia bacterium | reverse complement strand
GGTGGCGTGCGAGCTGGCTGGGACGACGTGATATTTTCGGCCATCGCGTCAAAATCCTTCCTGTTAAAAGCGATTCCAGGGTAACAGAGCTTTTTGGTATATATTTCTATGATAGCAAAGTATTAATCTTAACACAAATTTTATCGTTAAGATACTCTGGTCTTCGCCAACAGTATCAGCCCTGCGCAAGTGCCAACGGCAAGGGGAAGCGAAGAAATATGTTGGGGATCATATGAGCTACACTGCCGTTCTATAACCGATGACGATAATCAAGCCCAGGCTTTAAGTGAGATAGCCGAACAGTTGGCCCGGTTCATGAGCACTTTTAGTGATCAAAGAAAGCAGGCAATTGTGGTCAGCAAAAGTTGAAGCTATTGGCTCAATCCTTTTGTTGAAATCAGCTCGGCATTTATACTTCATCACTAAAAGTGCGCCTGAACCCAAAAATGTTCGGTTATTCAAGGAACCCCACCTTCTGAATACCCGCCAGAAGTATAGTTTGTTTTACCTATTTTCAAAACATAGTTTGTTTTACACCTTTTCTTTAGCTCTTTTAGCCCTTACTATTAAACAGACAGCAATTATCAATTTATCAGTAGGGCTGTTAAAGTGCCGGATAAAGAATTCAAAGGAGAAAATGATGCTACATACAAAATTGTGTGAGATACTAGGAGTCGAATTTCCAATATTGGTCGCCCCGATGGGTTTCGTTACTGGCCCAGAACTAACCGCCGCCGTCAGTAACGCCGGTGGTTTTGGTCTTTTAGCGGCTGGCCTCAATCCACCGGCTATTTTGCGCCAGGAGATTCAGCGCACGAAACAGCTAACCCATAAACCGTTCGGAGTCAGCCTGATACTGGAATTTCCCCAGGAAGAAAGTGTTAAGGTTTGTCTCGAAGAAGGAGTTTCGGCAGTAGGTTTCTACTGGGGCGACCCATCGGGGTTTATCGAACAAATTCATCAGGCCGGGGCAATCGTAATTCACCAGATCGGTTCAGTCGAGGCGGCTCGCAAATCGGTTCAGGCTGGCACAGATGTAATTATTGCCCAGGGTTTTGAAGCCGGAGGACACGTGGCCGGGCGAGTAGCTTTGACCAGCCTGCTACCGTTAGTAGTAGATGCGGTTGCGCCGGTTCCGGTGGTAGCGGCAGGTGGTATCGCCGATGCACGCGGGGTCGTGGCCGCTTTAGCTCTAGGGGCGGAAGGAGCAGTTTTGGGTACTCGGTTTCTGGCAACGCCGGAGTCTGCGGCCCATCCACATTACAAGCAGCAAGTATTAGCGGCCAGCGAGGAAGATACTACTTATACCACTTTATTTAGCGCGGGCTGGCCGAATGCGCCGCATCGGGTTCTAACGACCGCTTTCGTGCGTGAATGGCTGCCGCAGGAATGGCGCGGTCACCAGACTCGGCCCGATGAACCGCTCGTAGGCGCGACTAAAATTGGTGGTCAGCCCGTACCCTTGCAACGCTTTATGGGGCCACCTCCCAGTGTAGAGGCCAGTGGTGATATTGATTCGATGGCTCTTTATGCCGGACAGTCGGTTGGAATGGTCAACGAACTCAAACCCGCCGCTCAGATTGTGCAGGAATTAGTGGAGGGAGCGACCAACTTGATTAAAAATCGGCTAAACCGGCTTGTGGGAACCAATTTAGGCTAGATTAGCAGGTGTAAAAAAGTCAGCCTGGCCCTGGCAGCCGGAAACAGAAGAAGGATTTATAGCGGTGAAACTACCTGGGCTTTACCAAACGAATTCCCGATAGCAAAGGAAGTGATGTTATGCCAAGTGCAGAGAGTGTCCAGTTGCGAGAGTTTTTGAAAAGCCAGTTTGCAGCGATTAACTCTACGGCTACAATCGAGCAGATACGGGAAATGGTAGATGGCAGTATGATTCGTATGTCGGTGCTGGCGGGTGCACAAGTAGAGGCGTTTAGTGTCGGAGAGGTAACGGGCGATTGGGTTTCAATGCCGGGAGTAGCGACCGACCGGGTACTGCTTTATATGCACGGTGGGGCTTATGTAATGGGTACAGCCCGTACTCATCGTGACCTGGCGGCGCGGCTTTCGCAGGCGGCGGGAGTACGAGTGCTGGTGCCGAATTACCGTTTGGCCCCAGAAAATCCTTACCCCGCCGCAATCGAAGATGCGACGGCGGCTTATGGCTGGCTGCTGACGCAGGGTTTTAAGCCCCAGCATATTGCCCTTGGGGGCGATTCGGCGGGTGGTAATCTGGCCTTTGTCACCTTGCTGGCACTTCGCCAGGCCGGTATGCCCCTGCCAGGGGCGGTTATTTTGCTTTCGCCCTGGACTGATCTGACCTTTAGTGGGGCATCTATAAAGACCAGAGCCGAGGTTGACCCGATGATAAAGATAGGTGAGTCTGACGAACAGATTGTAGCTTATGTCGGCAATCACGACCGGACTGACCCCTTAATTTCACCCATCTTTGCCGATTTGCGGGGCCTGCCACCTTTGCTTATTCATGTTGGTAACGATGAAGTCTTGCTGGACGACTCGGTTCGACTGGCTGAACGCGCTCAGGCGGCAGGGGTTGAGGTAGAATTGAAAGTCTGGGAAGGGATGTGGCACGTGTTCCAGTCGCTGGCCCTGGCACTGCCGGAAGGGCGGGCCTCGATTAGCGAGCTTGGTGAGTTCGTGAAGGGCCACCTTTTTTAGAGAAATAGTTGCTAATAATATTAGCTTGATTGCTAGTTGCTATTCATTTAAAATAAATAATAGGTAGAAGTGGAGGCGGGCGCGGAGTGGCCTGGTTATCACAAAAGATGTGACCTGGCTTATGGTCTGGGCGCGGGGGTTATGCTATTCTAGTTGCAGCATAGGAGTCGAGTCGAACAAGCACAACTGGATTAGACATGAGAAAGCAGCAACCCGCCATGAGCAACCAACCACCTAACTGGAACCCTAACGGGCCGGGCGCACCCGGTCAACCTCAACCTGGTTTTGGCCCGACTGCGCCCTGGCCCGCTTCCGGCCCGCAAGCCCTGCCCGGCCAGCCTTACCCCCAGCAAACGCCGCCTTACGGCCAGCCCATGTCTCCGCAGCGTTTTGAACCGTCGCGCCCGGAGGGAATGCAGCAGGTAGTGGCAGGGACGGCGGGCGCGGTGTGCTTTTTGCAGGATGTTCACGGCGGACTGCAACCGAACCCGCGCCCCTGCCACATTCCGAACTACCACGTCCACGCTATCCAGGTCGTCAACCAGGCTCAGCAAGCCGGGTTTGCGAACGAAGGGGAAGCCCATGCGACCTACCGGGCCAGTGTCCGCCAGGCCGCAATAGCCGCCGGGATCAAACTGGTGTTATTGCTGGGGCTGCTGATCGCCTTGATTACCCAGATCGGGCGAGCACGTCAACTCCTGATTGACCAGAGCGGCGGCAATGCCCAGATACGCAAGATTGTCGAGGATTCTAACCCTAATCTGATGATCTACATCGCTCTGGGCATTTTCGCCCTGGCGGTGCTTAGTTCGCTGCTGCGGATCGTCGTGGAAGCCAGCACTTACCTGGAAATCCGCAAGCTCGATAGTGCCTTTGTGCTGTATCGCGCCCGCAACTGGATGGTCTGGGAAAAGACGGTGGATACCATCCAGTTCAACGAATTGCGCGATTGCGACATTATCAAGCGCAACAGCCTGTTCGGGACGCAGCGTATCCAGTTCAACTCAGGCTCGCGGATCAACCTCGACCGAAAGGACGCCGAGAAAGTTTTTGCCCTGGCCCAGGCTATCTCGATCCAGAATAAGAACGCTCAGCAGCAGCACCATATTACCAATTTCAACATCTGAGTCGAGGGGACTGCGGGCCGGGCCGCACCTTCTTAGCCAGGAGGGTGCGGCTTTTCTGTTATAATATCTCGGCAACTTATTGAGTAAGGTTTTATTATAAAAAGGCAAGCAGGTATTGAAAAATGAGTGATAATCAGAGCGAACAATTGACTTTTATGACGGTTCACGCCCACCCCGACGACGAGGTTTTCGGCACGGGCGGCACGCTGGCCCGGCTAGGAGCCGAGGGCGTGCGGACGGTGCTGGTGACAAGCACGCTGGGCGAAGTCGGTGAGATTGTAGACCCCGACCTGGACGAAGCGGCTAAACAAGAGGTTTTTAAGAAGTTGGGCCAGGTGCGCGAAGGCGAATTAAAAGCGTCGGTGGCGGCCCTGGGCGTCAAGGAACTGCGGATACTGGGCTACCGCGATTCAGGTATGATCGGCACGGAGGACAACCAGAACCCCCAATCGTACCACCGGGCTACTTTTGACGAAGCGGTACGCAAGCTGGTCGCCCTGATCCGCGAACTCAAGCCGCAGGTGATTGCCACTTACGACCCCTTTGGCGGCTACGGCCACCCCGACCACCTTCAGGCGCACCGGGTTACGGCGGTGGCCTTCGATGCCGCCGGAGAACCCCGGCTTTACCCCGACCTCGGCCCGGCCTGGCAGCCTTCCAAGCTTTATTACACCGTTATTCCGCGCTCGTTCTTCCAGCGCGTAGCCGAGGAAATGCGTGCGCAGGGTATTGATGGCCCCTGGAACAACCCGGAAATGGATACGGATAGCTGGGGAGTGCCTGACGACCACGTGACGACCCGCTACGATGTGCGCGATTACATTGACCACAAGATGGCTGCGTTTCGGGCGCACAAAACCCAGATCGCGCCCAACAATTTCATGTTCGTGATCCCGGAAGAGCAACGGCGCGAAGGGTTGGGCTACGAGTCTTTTCAACTGGCCCGTACTGGCTGGGGTTTCCCGCGCCAGGAAGGGCTGGAAGAAGACCTCTTTGCCGGGCTGCGCTAATTCCCGGCAGCCTCGATATAGAGCCGTCCGGCGCGGTCGGCCTCCTGCAAAGGGGTGCCGACCGCGCTTTTTTTCTGGCCCGCTTAAATCTCTTTAGTGGAGCGGCCTTTCCAGCTAACCGAATGTAACAAATCTACACTTACCGCCGAGTACAGCATCAGTAAAGCTGAAATTAGCACTGAAAGCGGATAGAGCAGCGCGTAGCGGCGGGGTAAATCGAGGGTGCGGTAGGATTCGCTCTGGGAAATTAAGGTCAGGGTTATGGCCGCGCCACTCAAAGCCCAGTCCGCCCGCGTAGGGACAGGGCCGGGTTCGAGGCTTTCCTGCTTGATTTTGCTTAGACGCCAGCCCAGCAAAATTAGCGGCAACAGCCCGTAGCAAGCCTGCATCAAAAGGACAACCGCAACCGTACTCCAGCTTTTATTGGCGATGGAAAAGAGATTCTTACCGACTCCCCGCCACAATTCAGGCAGGGTTTCGTACCAGTCGCGCTCGACGAAATCGAAGCCTAGCCCCTGGAAGGTGGCAAAACCTTTCGCTTTGATATTGCGGGCCAGAGCCACATCTTCGATGATAGAACCTTAGATCCCTCGATGACCATCAACGGCCTTGTAAGCCTGGCGACGCACCAGAAAAAAAGGCCCGACCGCACTACCTCCGGGTTGCCTGGGATGCAACCGAAAAGGGTTTTGGGCCGCCACGACATATAACTTGCCGATCTCAGGGGTGGTCAGCCTGGCCCAAAAACCTTTGAGGCGCATTTTCGGCACGAGCGAAAGCAGATCGAGCTTTTCCTGTTCGGCGTAACTTACGGCAGCCCGCAAGGTAAAGGGAGCCAGTCGTGTATCGGCGTCGGCAAACAGGAGCCATTTCGAGGCTCCCGCGTCCTGGGCGTAGCCCTGCCAGAGGGCGTTGTTCTTGCCCAGCCAGCCCGGAGAAGGGGGAGAAGCTTTGATCACGCGCAGACGCCGGGGAAAAGATTTCGTCAGCTCGTGCAGCAGGTGGGGCGTCTGGTCGGTGGAATTGTCGTCTACCACGATAACTTCAAAATCAGGATAATCCTGGCTTAAAATAGTTTCCAGACATTCTACGATAGTCGCTTGTTCGTTCCGCACTGGCACCAGCACACTCAAAGAGGGTAAGTGGCGGCAATTATTCTTTGCCAGTTTCTTAAGTTGGGCTGAAACCTGCTTGCCATCTTTGCTAAGCTGGTCTACTACAATCAGTCCGGTCAGGGAAGCTATGATAGAGCAGCACGAAGAAAGCTTCCAACCCCATTTCCCCAGCAATTTGTGTCTCCTCTTGTTCCTGTTTGGTTTTTTCTAGCCGTGAGCAGTTTTATAAAAGTATTAGCTTCGCCCGGTTCAAAGTCGTGGCAATTCTGGAACCAGGAATGCCTGAAATTAAGCTTATTTCCAGTCTTTTACATTTCGGGCGTGTTCGCAGCCAGGCTCTAATAGTACACTATTTGACTGGCAAGCAACGGCCTGTTTATCTTCTCTAACGGTTGGCCTATTTTGAACGGAAGCTGGCATGCTCTCTTCTTCCAAAGTAAAGGTGAGCCTGAATAAACTCGGCGTGTTAAGATAAGCTGATGAGGCCGAAGAAAAGTTCAAACCAGTTAGAAGCTGACAGAGGATTACACATTTTGGAAAACCGGGCCGAAAACGACAAATGGAAGCTTAAAGCGGTCGAGCAAAGGATCAGGAGTTGGCCCTGGTTCACGCCTGTAACCCGTTACGGTAGCCTGGGATTGGGCCTGGCGGTGCTGGTTACGATGCTGGTTGTACTATGGCAAGCCCGCGACGACCTGTTTGGAGTGCTGGGTCGGCTTAACTTTGGCTGGCTGGCGGCGGCCCTCGGCCTGAACCTGCTCTCTACGCTCGGCTACTGTGCGGTCTGGTATTTTGTCGGGCGAAGCCTGGCCTCGGCTGCCTCCTACCGGGCAACTCTGGCCGTCGTATCGGTATCGAGTGCCGGGCGGTATTTACCCGGTGGCGTGTGGGCGGCCCTCGGTCTGGTCGGGCTAAGTGGCCGCCTGGGAATGAATGTCGTTTCGATCACGGTTTTGTTTGCTCTGGCGCAAGGTTTACATCTGGTGCTGGCGGTCTTCATCTCGTTCAACGGCCTGGCCTGGTTGACCGACTGGCCGCTCGAATGGTGGCGGAGCGGCCTGGTGTCGGTTTTTTCGGTCGGGCTGGTGGTGGCTTTGCTCGGCGGCTATCGGCGTTATTTTCAACCTCTGACCCGAAGGCTCCCCGGTTTAGAAACGATTGCTTTAAGCCCCAAAGCCCTGACCCTGGCTGCGCTAAGCTCGCTAGGAGTCTGGCTACTGTATGGCTTGCGGCTGGGTCTGATTTTGCTGGCGTGCCGGGCTTATCTAACTCCCGCCGACCCGCTCCGGCTCGAACTGTTCCTGACCTGGACCGGGGCGATTAGCGGGATTGCTCTGGCCCTGTTTTTCTTTATCCCGCTTGGGCTGGGAGCGGTCGAGCTAAGTCTGGCAACCTTTCTGGGCTTGCTCACGAACGATTGGCCGCTGCTGCTGGCGGTACTTTTGCTCAACCGGGTGGTGCAGATCGTCAACGATTTTATCGTCGTCGCTTACAGCCTTTATTACCTCAAACAGCCCGCGACTACCTCGGACGGCCAACCCCCGGCCTGAAACCGATTTCAAGCGGTGGAATGAGCTTGCATTTTCATCGGATTTTTTACGTTTTGAGTCTTTATCTAAGCGTTTAGCTTTTTGCTCGGTTTAGCGTTCTGACGATTAAAACGTTTGAGCTTCCCAGGCTTTATTTAAGCCTGTTGCTACCAGTAAAAGCCCTGATTTTTAATTCTTCCTTAATCAATAGCCAACCCTGGTAGGGTATACTGTACTGCACGTATTTAATATACCCCCTGAGGGTATAGATGTCATGAGACGCCTTGAAATCGGTGACTTTAGTTACACAGAATAGAACTGTGAGTATAAATAAATAGAAAGGGTTAGAATGAGAACACGTATCTGGAAGCTAATCGGGCTGATGGGCCTGGCCCTGATGCTGGTGGCCTGTGGCGACGCGACTAATACTGCTTCGACGGGCGGAGGCTCTTCCGTTAGCTCTGTTACGGTCAAGTCTACTACGGCTGCCGCGAGTGGTGGGAGCGATATGGGCCAGATGACGCCCGGCCAGAGTATGAGCGGAGCAGGTAGTGACCCGATGACCGATAGCTTGAAGGGATTGAGCGGCAAAGAGTTCGAGGTAACTTTTATGCAAGAAATGCTGGCTCATCATCAATCGGCCTTAGATATGGCAAAGCTTATCCCGACCAATACCAAACGAGCCGAATTACTCAAACTCGGTCAGGAGATTACCACCGCCCAGACTAAAGAAATCGGGGACATGACGGGTTGGCTGGCAAGCTGGCACAACGCTAAACCTCTGAGCGACACGATGAGTGTTCCCGGCATGATGGCGATGATGGGCGATATGGACAAGCTTAAAACCGCTAAAGAGGCCGATTTCGACCGGCAATTTCTCCAGATGATGACGGCCCACCACCAGCAAGCCCTGAACATGGCAAAGCTAGTACCCGGCAAAACCCAGCGTCCCGAATTGCTCAAGTTGAGCCAGGACATCCTCAGGACGCAGCAGGCCGAAATTGACCAGATGAAGGGCTGGCAAAAAGCCTGGTTTAACCTTTAATTTGCCTTCGCCAACCGATTCTAACTGCTCTGACTGCCCCCGACTAATCTCGACCGACTAACCTCGACCAAAAGAAGACCAGCCCGGTATTAAAAATCGGGCCGGTTTTTTTAATTTCATACTCCTGGGTGCGTATAAGTAAGTGGAAAAAGGAATTAACGTTAATCCATCTCCAATTTTAACCCTTTAACTTAACTTTCAAACCCAACCGGGCGGACTTTAGCCCGGCTCTAACTACCCAGGAGGTGGAACTATGATCACTTACCCAAAAACCGGCAACCCTTTGTGGGGTCGCGGGCGATTAGCCTATTTGCTGGCCTGGAGGCCGTTGCTCGAAGACAGTCAGGCTGGCTCTACCCCAACCGGCACTGCCGCCCATTCCGATACCTCGACTTTTCTAGTTGTAGCTGATCCGTTAGATCCCCCGCCTACCACTCGATAGAAAGTAATCAGGGAGAGAGGAAGCGGAAAAAAGCGAAAGAAGCGGAAAAAAGCGAAAGAAGAACTTAGCTCATTTGTAGTTTCTTTTCCGCTTCCTCTCCCTGCCGCCCGGAGTTACCTGCGCTCCAGTTCGCGGTCAAGCCGGCCTCTTTCGCGTTGCTTGTAGGCTTTCTCCATATATTCAAAAGCGCGTTCCACCTCGCCCCAGTTACGTAAAACCTGCCCATAACTATGGTAAATATCGGCCAGGCTGTTTGCCAGACCGGAGGGTTCCAGCACTTCAAAGGCTTTTTGATAGAATTGCTCGGAGGCTTCTCGGTTGCCCAGGTCGGCTTGAATTTCGGCGACGGCGCGGTAGAGGCGACCCTGCCTGAACACATCGTTGCAATTTTCACTACCGCTCAAAGCTTGCTCGATCAGGGTGTGGGCTTCTTCTAAATGGGTTTGTTTCTGGCGTATCTTGGCTAAAGTTACTATCGCGTTCATTTCGTCGCACTGGTCAGGCGTAGCGGCGGTTCGGGCCAGTCGCAAAGCTTCATTCACCTGTTCCTCGGCACTTTCGTACTGGCCGGTTTCGGTATACATCTGGGCCAGGGCGTTACGAGTGCGCAGGAGTTGCACCTGGTCTTCGATTTCCTCGTAGATTTGGAGGCATCGGCCCAGGTTCAAAGCCGCCCGCATGAAATCACCCTGTTCCCGGTAGCTCGACGCCAACCCCCAGTAAATCGCGGCTTGCCGGGTTGGAAGCAGCGAGGTTCCGGCTTCATCCAGGGCTTCTTTGTAAGAACCGATAGCCTGGTTCCAATCGTTGAGCAACAGGTAGCAATTGGCAACACACAGGAGTACGCGCCACTTGAGGTTAATCGTCATGGTTTCTTTGGCTGCGCTAACCAGGTCGTAAGCGGCCAGGAAATGGGTGAGGGCGGGCATAATGCGGCGTTGGGTATAATGAGCGGTACCCAGGCCATATTCGATCAACACTTCAAGCTCGGCATCGTAGCCTTCGGCCAGGAATTTGCGGGCTTGCTCTAGCTCGGCCAGTGCGCTGGCCGGGTCTTCCCGCATATTAAAGTAGCGGCCTCGCAGATAATAATAGCGGGCTTTCTCGCTGGCGGTCAGGCGGGCCAGGTGCAAGCCGACCTGCTGCAAAGCTTTCTCGGCCCGGTCGTCGGCTAATTCTTCCAGGGCGGTGTGGGCCGACAAAAGAGCCAGGCGTATTTCCAGGATGCGAACCTGTTCCTCGTCCATCTCGGTCGCCATGCCGCTGGCCTGCCGCAGAAAATAGTCGGTAGACTTGTCTAATCGCTGGGCCAGGTTTATCAGGGTATCGTAGGTTGGGCGGGTCTTGCCTAATTCGAGCGAAGAAAGATAAGCCGAGGTGAACAACCCGGCACTTAGGTCGCGCTGTGAAACTTTCTTTTCCAATCTAGCCCGGCGTAAACGGTCTCCTAGCACTTCCAGATCCATATTATAGAGGGTGCGGCGGTCTTCGGAAACATCGGTTGCGGGGGTAGTGGCTGATGTGGTCATGATACTTTTCTCTCCTTTTATAATTATAAGCCAATCTAAAGGCAAATGCCTGGTTTATCCATTTACCTGGCTGTGAATATAAAACACACCGAGACGAACCAGGTTTGGCTTTCCAAACCGGTCTGCCGGTGGTTTGTTTGGGTTTAATCCTGGTAAGTAAGCTTCCAACGTGCAATCTGGCTATTATCCTGGGGCATAGTGGCCGCACCTGCTTCGTCGAAAACTAAACTAAGCCGATGCTGCTGGACGGTTTCAAGTTCCAGTAGCCACCGGCCTGCCTCTAACTTCCCCGGCCTTTGGACAGCATAATCGTCGGCCAGGGAAGTTTCGGCGGCCAGACCAGGCCGAGGGAGCCTGGTTTGTAGCCCAAGTTGGGCCTGGTGAGAGTTAAAGCTCAACACCAGCCCAAGCCCGTCGAGGCTATAGGTACCACCTGACAGGAAATTGAGGTTATCGGGTGGAGAAGTCGCTCCAACCAGCCTGGCTCCGCCCTGTAACAGGTAGGCGCGACGGCTGGTCTGGCTCTCTTCCACTTCGTGCAAGCGTCCCTGGCTATCTTTAAGCAGATAAGAAATAGCCGGAGACCGGGTTGGGGAGTTGGACTGAGCCAGGTAGCGCATTACGGTGAGCAAACCGTAATATTCCTGGCTCAGGTTTTCGTTTTTTTGAACATAATCGAATAAAGCGGTTTCTTCGGTCGTTAGAGGCAAACCTTGCAATTGCGCCTGAGCCAGCGAAGTCAAGCTAAATTCGTCCCACACTAAATTGTCTGGAAGCAGATCAGCATTAGAGGTATTCGAGGTGATTTCATTCAGTTTTTTAGGAGCCATTATCTACCTGTTTACTTGTCGGGAGTAGCCAGGAAATAACTCAGATGCTCGAAGCAAAAGTCTATTACTTTAAGCGGATTGTTTTTTAGTTTCTCCCGATCTTGTAGTTGATAAGGAGTAACTTCAAGAAACTGAATTATTGCCGTTTCCAGCCCAGGCCGTGCCGCCAGAATACGCCGGGCCTGGGACAACTGGACATTGTTCGCACGCTGGTTAGAACTTAGTTTTAACCCTCTTGTCAAGTCCGTTAATTGAATATAATTTATTGCAAGCAATTTGTCAAGCAACCGGGTACTATCTTTGCAAAAAGAAGCAGTTTTAGAGTCAATCAGCCGCCGGAAGACCTGCCCGGCCTGGGGTAGGGACAGGTTGGCGTCCGGGCCGGTAGTGGCTTTCTTGAAGAAATCTACCAGCAGGAGCTTCTGGCGGGTGCTACTCAGGCGGCTACCGTCTGGCTCGGCGGCCTCGATTTCTTGCAGGCTGGCCCGCACCACTCCTTCGACGCCCTGCCGCAAGCTCTCCCGCCGGGCCTGGCTGCTGTAGTCCACGGCCAGATTTTCCAGGGGCGACGGAACGCTTTCGTCGCCGGGTGAGGCTACCCGCAGGATTTTGAGGGGCTGGCCCATCTTCCGCAATTTATCCAGCAAATGCCGGTAAACGACCGCGACGGCGTAAGTGCGCAGGCTGGCGTGGTTGGCCCGCCGGGGATCGTAGGTGAGCAAAACAGGCTCTAGCTTTTCGATAAAAGCCCGGTCAATATCGCTTTCGTCCAGCCCGGCTTGCAGAGCCTGAGTTTGCAAAGAGCGCAGCAGTCCGTAGCGGATCAAGCTTTCCTGCGCCCACAACTCGTTGCTCCATTCCAGCAAATCTCGCTGGCGTTTTTGGAGCCGGGGAATAACCTTCTCCTCGAAGACGGGCAGCAACCCGCTCCCGCTCCCGCTTTCGGTTTCGTCCAGGTCTTCCACCAGTCCGGCCAGCATCCGCCAGGTTTCGGCTTGCCGGTTGGCCGCAGATCGCCAGGGAAGGTCGGGCCGGGCGTGCTGGGCCAGCCAATCGGCAATGCCAGGGGCCAGAGCTTGATGGCGTTCCCAGGCGCGGGTTTGTTCTTTGAAGCTAGCCGGGTAGCGGGCCTGCAAAGCCTGAATTAGCGGGTTTAGCTCTCGCAAAGAGTAGCCGACGCTTTGCAAATCAGCCGGAGCCGCTTCCAAAGAGCTAACAATAAATTTTAATAGTTTGTTTTCCTGAGCCATTTTAATTTGCACCGCTACTAAAGCAACTTTATTTAGTAATTAAGTTTAGGATTTACCGGCTTGTCTGTCAAGTCAGGAATTGAACACGAATCGAATAAAGAATAAAACCTCAGCCGGTTAGATTTGCCGGGTGCAACCAGACATTCTTAGGAGTTTTAACCAGAACCAGCCAGAGCTAACCCAGGCGAATAAACAAAAGCTGCCCTATCTTGCCAGGCAACTTTTATTTACTGCTTAATTATTAATTCCGCTTTTGCAAGCAAAGTGCGACAAAGGAACTTGGATAGATAAGGAAAGTTAGTCGAGAAATCGGGGTCGGGGAGGATAGGGAGGCCGGGAGCTTACCGTTTTTCGCGCATTTTAAGCACTACAAAGAATATCATTATCAAAGTCGAACCGACTACCAGGGAAATGATAATAGTATCGTTAAATTGAGGTACGGGCATTATGTGTTCCTGCTTCCTTTGGACTAGGCAATTTTTAGGTTTAGGGTAGCGCAGGCTTAAGCCGGGGTAACTTCCCCGGCGGCCTCCAAAATATCTCCGGCCAGGGCTTTCGAGCGGGCTTCCTGTTCCGAATCGGCGTAGCACGAGCCAACGTATTCCCTGGCCCGGTAAATCTCGTAAAGCTCTCTGCCGTCCTCGTCGGTCAGCCCGGAAAGGCTGATTTCAAGTTCGCCAAACGCAATCGGTTGCGGGTCGTAGCGCGTATCAACGCAAACTTTCCACATTCCGGCCAGCCGTTCGCTTTTACAAAGGTTAACACAACTTATGCTGGGGTTATCTTCTAAACAGGGGCAACCTTTTGCCATCGCTTTGACTCCTCGTGTTTCATACCGACCTGGGCAATTTCAGCCTGGCCGGTAACTGGACTGGCTAGTTGACGCTGAACGGGTCGTCGTCGTAACTGTAAGCGGCGGCCAGGGCCGGTTTAGGTTTGGCCGGGGCGGTCGGCGCGACCGGGCTAACTGGCGGCGGCGGCGCGATAGATTCGCCAAAACTTAGCCTCAGAACGCCGCTTTCGTAAGCTCCACCCTGGAATTCGGCATCGTTTAGAATCCGTGGCAGGCTAACTTTGCGCTGGATGCGGCCAAAATTTATCACTAACTCGCCCGCGTCCCGGCTGACTTCGATTGACTGGGCACTGTCTTCGACAAAGGGAATCCGCAAGCACAGGTCACGCAGGACCGGCGATTTGGCGGATTTCTTGTTTTTAGCGGCGGCTCCGGCCCGATCTTCCACCCAGATCATGCGCTGCTGGCTCAGGCGGGCCGCCGGTTCGACCAGCCCGTAAACCTTAACCGCTAAATCGGCTAATCCTTCTACGCCTAGCGGTTCACTCTTTTGCAAGTAGGCTTTTAGAATTGGCAAGGGCGTAAAGCTATTTTCAATGTCCAGAAGGTAACGCTGTTGGAGAGCGACCCACTTGTTGAAATATGGCCCTAGCTGTGTACCGGGTAGGTGCGGCTCAGTCGAACCGTTAAGGCCCAGGATATACGCCATCTGGTGCGCTTCGGAGGGATAGACCTTGTTCACAATTACGCTATCGAGGGAAATTCCGTACAGGCTTAGAAAAGTGTAAGCTCGCTTGGTTTCTTCGAGTGAAAGCTTTTCGGCGTTCATCACCAGGCGCACGGTCACGTCTTTGGAAAGCAGCAAGCGATTGAGCTTACTCATTATTTCCAGCAGCCGGTTGATCTCGCGGATGTAGCGTTCGGTCGCGCCTTCGTCTTTCAGGCTGCGCAAGATTTTAGAAATGCCTTTGTAGGCCCGCATCGCCCCGGCCACGCCCTTCCCGCCCACCAGCAGTTCGGGGTAAGCCAGCAGTCGCAAGGTGTTGCCGGTCGGGGCGGTGTCTACAATCACGACGTCCCAGGCTCCGCTTTCGGCTTCCTCGCGCAGACGGTTGAGCGACAGAATTTCGTCCAGGCCCGGTTGCCCGGCCAGTTCCGCCGCGACCGGGGCGGCGACGCCTTGCTGCTTGTAGGCGTTTTCCATGTGGTCTTGCAAGCCGCTCATGCTGCGGTGGGCTTCGTAGAAAGTATCCAGTTCGAGGGCGTAGAGGTTGGGAGCCAGTTGGGTCGGGCTATCCCGGTCTATGCGCTGACAAACTACGTCGCCCAGCGAATGAGCGGGGTCGCTGGAAATGACCAGCACTTTGCGGCCCTGCCGAGCTAACAGGCTGGCGGTGGCGGCGGAAATGGTAGTTTTACCTGTTCCGCCTTTGCCGGAGAATATAATAACGCGACTAGGCATCCTGAGTTGGCCTTCCTCTCGATTCAAGTTTAAGTAATCTTTCTTCTAAGCACTGGTCAGGGCTTGTATATTAAGTAATATAACTTTTCCGAAGGCTGCCGTCTGTAATATTTACTACAGATAACCCCCTAAAGCTCGTTTCAAATCCGGCCCGGCCCGCCTAACTCGGTTGCCCCACCGTGCGCAAAGGTCTATAATCGTCTTTGTGACAACAACAAATGCTATTATCAAAATCAAGAGCGGGCGAGAGTGGCAGCTAAAGCGCGGGCATGCCTGGCTCTTTTCGGGCGGCATCCAGTCGGTACCGCCTGACCTGCTTCCCGGCAGTCTGGTGGATTTGCAGGATGCGGCGGGCGAATTTGTAGCGCGAGGTTATTACAACCCTAAAACCGATATTGCCGTGCGAGTGCTGACCCGCGACCCGGCCCAGGCGATTGACCGAGATTTCTTTCGGCAAAAAATCGGGCAGGCCGTCGCGCTTCGCGCTGTCCTGGACCCCGCCCAGACCGATACCTACCGGCTAATCAACGCCGAGGGCGATTTTCTGCCGGGCGTAATCGTAGATAACTATGCCGGGGTGCTGGTGCTGCAAAGCCACACCGCCGGAATTGACCGCTTGCTCGACCCTCTGACCGAGGCTCTGGTCGAGGTAGTGCAGCCCCAGGCGATCCTTTTACGCAACGATGTAAGCGTGCGATCCCGCGAAGGACTGGCTAAAGAAGAACCTCGCCTGCTGTACGGCCAGATTCCCGCCGACCTGACCGTGCGCGAGCAGGGCTACCGCTTCGAGGTTGACCCCTGGAAAGGCCAGAAAACTGGCTGGTTCACCGACCAGCGCGATAAACGCCAGGCTCTCCAAAAGTATGTCGCCCGCTTACCCTCTGGGGCCGCTCTGTTAAACATGTTCAGCTACACGGCAGGGTTTTCGATCTATGCGGCCCTGGCCCGGTCCGGCTTGCGGACGGTCAATGTAGACCAGGCGGCCTCGGCTCTCGCTATCGCCCGCCGCAATTTCAGCTTGAACGGTCTCGACCCGGCCTCCCACGAGTTCGAGGCTGCCGATGCTTTCAAGTGGCTCGAAGCCGACGCTCCCCGTGGCAATCGTTACGAAGTGGTCATCCTCGATCCGCCCGCTTTTGCCAAGAACCACCGCGAGAAGGAACGGGCCTTGCAGGGTTACGTTCGGCTCAATCGCCTGGGCCTGGCTCTGGTCAGGCCGGGCGGTGTCCTGATGACCTGCTCGTGTAGCGGCAGCGTTGGCCTGGAAGAGTTCGAGGGAGCGGTGCGCGAGGCAGGGGCGGCGGTGGGTCGGTCGCTGCAAATCGTGGAAGTCTTTCAGCACGGCCTCGACCACCCGATTAACCTGTCCGCCCCGGAAGGCCGCTATTTGAAGGTGCTGATCTGCCGGGTACTTTAGACAAATCTATATTTCAGGGAAATAATTCGGTTGGAAGGGGTTCAACATGTTACTAGGGGCGCATATGTCGGTATCGGGCGGGTTGCATCTGGCCTTCGAGCGCGGCAAGAAGGTCGGTTGTAGCACGATCCAGATTTTCACCAAGAACGAGCGGCAATGGAAGGCTAAACCGTTGGGCGAGGTTGAGCTTGCAGCCTGGCAAACCGCCCTGGCTGCGAACTCCGAGATCGGGCCGGTGCTGACCCACGACTCGTACCTGATCAATCTGGCGAACCCGGCGGACGAACCCTGGGAAAAATCGCTGGAGGCTTTCCGGGAGGAAATCGAGCGCAACCGCAGCCTGGGTATTCCGTTCCTGGTGACGCACGCCGGGGCGCACCTGGGCAGTGGCGAAGAAGCGGGCCTGGCCCGGATCGCTCAGGCGGTCAACCGCATCCACCGCGAGTGCGCAGACGCCGGGCAGGGGCCGGGTACGACAATCCTGTTCGAGACGACTGCCGGGCAAGGGACGGCCCTGGGCTACAAGTTCGAGCATTGGGCGCGGCTTATGGCCGCCCTCGACCACCCCGAATGGACGGGCATTTGTTTCGATACCTGCCACGTCTGGGCCAGTGGTTACGACCTGGCGACGCCCGCGGGTTACGAGGCGGCCATGACCGAGTTCGACCATTTTATCGGTCTTAACAAGCTGCAAGCTTTCCACATCAACGATAGTCAGAAAGGGCTGGGTAGCCGGGTTGACCGCCACGAGGCTATCGGCAAGGGTACGATGGGGCTGGAACCGTTCCGCTTCCTGATGAACGATAGCCGCTTTCGCTCTACGCCGATGGTGCTGGAAACGCCCAAAGGCCCGGACGGAGCCGAGGACATCGAGAATCTGGCGACTTTGCGCAGCCTGGTCGGGACGATTTAGCTTTACATAAAAGTTATTAATGAGGTAGCAGCTATGACCACTGAACTTGATAAGACTAATTTGCTTGCTGATGTGGAGAAGGAAGAGATGGCCGGTGGCGAGCCTGTTTGAATAGGAGAAAGAGACCATATAACCATGAGCGCACCTGAACGGATAATGCGACCGAGTGCTTTCCCCATGATTGCCCCGGAAGAAGCCACCCGGCTGATTTTCGAGAAAGTGGCGGCTCCCCGGCCCGAAGAGGCCGAGTTAGTCAGCCTGAGCGACGGCGAGGGTCGGGTGCTGGCCGAAGATGTTTACGCTACCGACGATATGCCGCCCTTCAATACAACCGCCGTGGACGGTTACGCGCTACTGGCGGCGGACGGTCAGGCTCCCCGGCAGATTACGGGGGAGCAGACGGCGGGCCGGATCAGCGGGGCGACGGTCGAGACGGGCGGAGCGGTGCGGATTATGACCGGCGCACCTCTGCCGCCGGGAGCCGATAGCGTGATAATGGTAGAAGATACCGCCGAGAGTGACACCCGCCTGGAAGTACGGACATCACCAAAGGCGGGCGATAACATCCGGCCTAAAGGCCAGGATTTACAGGCCGGTCAGTTGGTGCTAAAAGCTGGAACCCTGCTCGGCCCGGCAGAACTTGGCCTGGTTGCGACGGTCAATAAAGCCAAGTTCCGGGCGGTACGCCGTCCACGGATTGCGGTTGTTTCGACCGGGGACGAAATTGTAGAGCCGGGCGACCAGGCCGGGCCGGGCCAGATTTACGATAGCAATCGCTTTAGCCTGATGTCGGCAGTCCGCCGGGCCTATGCCGAGCCAGTTTCGCTGGGTATCGCGCCGGACACGAAGGAAGGCTTACGCGCCCTGATTGTGGAGGCGTTGGCAAGCTACGACGGCTTGATTACCAGTGGCGGGGTGTCGGTGGGCAAGCTCGATCTGGTCAAGGAGCTTTTGGAGGAGATGGGGACGATCCATTTCGGGCGGGTAAACCTCAAGCCGGGCAAGCCGCTAACCTTTGTCACGGTCGAGGTGGGTGGACAGACCAGGCCAGTGTTCGGGTTGCCCGGTTTCCCGGTATCGAGCCTGGTATCCTTCGAGCTTTTCGTCCGCCCGGCCTTGCTCAAGCTGGGCGGTCGCACTCGCTTGCACCGTCAGGTCGTGCAGGCTCGCCTCGAACACGCCGTGTCGCATTCCCCCGACCGCAACGAGTTCACGCGGGCTATCGTCACCGAGCATTACGAGGCCAGCACCCAGTCTTACCGTTACACCGCCCGCACGACCGGGGCGCAGAACAGCAGTCGGCTGCTTTCGATGCTGGGTGCGAACGCGCTGTTGCGTCTTGCGCCGGGCGAAGCGTGGCTGGCCGAAGGCACTTACGTTCCGGCCCTGCTGCTCGACCGTCCCGAAGTGTGAGGAAAGAGGTTTTGATTGGGATTTAGAATGTGAGTAGGGGTAAGGCCAGGAGCGGCGAACAGTTGAACCTGACCGTTCGCCGCTCCTGGCCTGGATTAGCTAATTGAGCGTGACCGTAATCGCTTCGGTAGGCGTATCGGTAGTGGCCTGGCCCTGCGCCTGCCGCGCCGTGACGGTCACGGCCTGGCCCGCTTTGAGGTCGTCGGCAGTCCCGGCTCCCTGCTTGAGGTAAGTGGTAGTGTCGCTCAGGTTGGCCGTAATCGCCTCGCCCTGAAAACTATTGCCGCTAAACTTCTGGCCTTCCAGCTTGCCGCCTCGAATGACTACTGCGCCAGCCCCACCCAGGCCCGCCGCTCCGCCGCCGAAACCACCGCCGCCGCCGCCGGGAGCCGCATTTGCGCCGGGCGTACCGTTTGCTGCTGCTCCACCGGGGAACCCGCCCGCGCCCGGTGCGCCTGCGGCCAGTTCCACCGCCGTCAGGCTGCGGGCAGTGTAAGTGCCGTCCGCGCCTTTATCGCCATTGAGGACAACCAGCCCGTTGGGGTCGGCCAGTTTTGCAAATTCGTCCAGGCTAAGTTTTTCGCTCTTGACTACGCGAGTGGTGTCAGTTTTGTATTTCACACTCTGGCCGGTGGCGTCCTTAACCGTCAATACTTTGGTGGCGGCGTCGTAACTTTCGATAGTTCCGGCTACGGGCCGGGCGCGTTGGCCCTGGCCTTGCGCCTGTCCCTGACCGGGGGTAGTTCCGGCGGCGGCGGCGCGGGGTGTGCCGTTCCGGGTTCCTGCCGCCCCACCTGTGCCAGCACCAGCACCGGGCGTGCCGCCCGCCGCTCCTGCCGCCGCCGGAACGCCCACCGTAAAGGTTGGAACCGGCGTATTGGCGACCCTGGACGCTGCGGCGGCAGCCTGAGGGGTAGTGTTCGCGCCCGGCGCGTAAGGGTTGGAATTAGTGGCAATGGCCCAGCCGATAGCGGCTCCGGCCCCGATGATTGCAATAGCAATAACGGCCTTTATTACGCCTTTCAAAGTCATTTCAGTCGCTCCCTTTTACTTAGAAATTTATCAGCCCTTTCTGGCAAAATTTATAAAGCAGTACATTCTTTATTCTAAGGAATAGGAGTTAGAAAACAAGCAGGTTTTCGTAAAGGAATCTTTACATCGGGGGTCAGGTGCGGGGCCGGGATACAGGTAGAAGTTTGACCTGGCTTTGCCCAGCTAATAGTATCGCAACCGCTATGTGGCCGCCAGGGTCGGTCAGATTAACCAGGTTGTTCGGGGTGTAAAATCACAAACCCTAAATTTGAGCGTTATAATCTATCCGAGTATTAACTCTTTTTCGTGTCGCGTGAAATAAGTCTGTACTTAGTGGTGGCTTGGCGTCAGATCCGCCGCTGACAAACCACTCACTCACTGTTTGGGTCATTCGCTC
>JBBRBE010000111.1:0-20090 GCA_038206175.1 Chloroflexia bacterium | reverse complement strand
TAGATGCGCATCAGCATTTTTGGAAGTTGCAAGATTTTTCTTATCCCTGGCTCACGCCAGACCTGGCGGTACTTTACCGTGACTACGCGCCGCCAGACCTGGCACCGGGCCTGACCGAGCAAGGAGTAGCCGGAACCGTAGCGGTACAAGCCAGCCACTCCGGGGCTGAAACCGAGTGGTTGCTGGGCCTGGCCGGACGGTACGATTTTATTAAAGGCGTGGTCGGTTGGGTTAATCTGGCCTCTTACAATCTGGACGAGCGATTGGCCCGGTTGCAAGAGGTTGGGCCACTGTGTGGAGTGCGCCATCAGGTACACGACGAGGCGGACGAAGAGTGGCTTTTGCGGCCTGCGGTGGTGCGGGGTTTGCGCCTGGTAGCCGAGCGAGATTTAGCCTATGACCTGCTGGTGCGGCCTCAGCATCTGCCCCATCTGCCCGCCCTGTTTGGCGAAGTGCCGGATGGTCGTTGGGTGATCGATCATCTGGCGAAACCGCCGATCAAACGAGGCGAGCTTGAACCCTGGCGACGCGACCTGCGGCGAGTGGCAGACTATCCTCAGGTTTATTGTAAAGTTTCCGGCCTGATCACCGAGGCTGATCATAGGGCCTGGCAAAAGGCTGACTTGCGGCCTTACCTCGATACGGCTCTGGAGCTTTTCGGCCCTGCCCGCCTCCTGTTTGGCAGCGATTGGCCGGTTTGCCTCCTGGCTGGTAGTTACGCCCAGGTACATGAAGTTGTAACCGAGTGGGTAGCCGCTCTTTCTCCCGCCGAGCAAGCCGCCATCTGGGGTGAAACCGCCCGCGAGGTCTACAAGCTCAGTTTTTAAGTTATCAGCTAAAGAGAAGCCCAGAGCAATTACAAACGTAGTTGCTCTGGGCTTTTCCTAAATTAAATTACCGGCTCAGGCTGCCCGGAAATAGGCTCGTCCGCCGTCTTCTTCGAGCGTGACGCGGCCTTCGCGCCGGAGTCGTTCGAGGTGCGAAAGCGTTTCGACCAGAGCCAGATAGCGGTGAAAGCCCCGCGCTCGTTCGCCCCAAATCGTCTCGACTACCTGCAAGCCGGTGCGCGGCCCGCCTTCGAGAACCGCGTACATCCGCTCTAGCCGTTTACGGTGGTGGGCAATCAGGTCGTTGATGCGTTCGCGGTAGCCGACCAGGGGTTGACCATGCGCGGGCAAGACCTGGGCCAGGTCGAGCCGGGCGATTCGCTCCAGGCTGTCAATGAAATCGCCTAGCGGGTCGTCGGTCGAGCCGGGATACTTGCCGATGTTGCTGCTAATCGAAGTCAACAGATGGTCGCCGGAGAGCATGAGGCGGCGGGCCGGATTGTGCAGCACGAAGTGACCGGCGGTATGGCCGGGCGTCCACAGGATTTGCCATTCGCCTTCCGGTTGCTCCGAAGCCAGGCTGATCTGTTCGCCACCCTCCACCAGCCAATCGTCGGAACGCAGCGTTGGTAACATTTCGTTGGCCGAGCGCATCAAATCCTGCGCGTCCAGGAATTCGGCCTCCGCCCCGTGCCGTCCGAGCCAGGCCCGAAATTCGACCTGAGCCTGGGCCAGGTCGCCCACCCGCTCGGCCAGACGGTCATATTCGACCCGGTGAAAATACAGCCGGGCCTGGGGTGCGCTGACGCGCAATCGCCCCAGCGCACCGATATGATCGGGGTGAGCATGGGTCACGAAAATATCGGTCAGGTCTTCGGGGCGTAAGCCCAGGGCGGCAAAACCGTCAGTCAAACTCGCCCACGAGTCGTCCAGATCGAGGCCGCAATCCACCAGGGCCAGTCGGTTCGTCTCCTTGATCAAATAGACGTTGATATGGTCGAGGCCGAAAGGCATTGGCAACCGCAGCCGGTATAAATTGTCGGCTACTTCCTGGACAACGTTTTCGGCACTGCTTACGGTCATGAAATCACCGCTTTCTCGGTTTGAGTTTGGTTTGGGGCCGTGCTTTCGGTCAGCAAAATTTCCCAGCCGCGCCGCTCGGCTTCCTGGTGCAATTTGGGTGACGGATCAACTACGATGGCCCGGCCCAGCAAGGCTAAAAACGGTACATCTGCCATCGTATCGCCGTAGCCGATGCACTCGGTCAGGTTCAGGCCCATCTCCTGCGCTATTTCGCGCACGCGGGCGGCTTTGCCCTCGCCCTGGGTGACTGCTCCGGCGGATTTGCCGGTATAGACTCCCTCGCGCACTTCGACTCTGGTTCCTTCGCCACGCACTCCCAACCGCCCGGCCAAATCGCTAATAGCCTCTTGCAAAGCTCCGCTAATCAGAATTATCGGCAGCCCCTCGGCTTGATGCCCTTTGAGGCGTTCCAGCGAGGTCGTCTTGAAAGCTTTCATCAATTTCAGGGTAGATGCCTCGATTGCCAGGCCGACTTGAAGCTGGCTGCGGCCTTTGAGTAGCCGCCGCAGAGCCAGGTATTGCAGGTAAAGATTGATTCGGGCAGGCATCGGTTTAGCCAACAGGCTCAACCCCGCCGCCTGATACAGTTCCCACTTGCTGATCAAGCCCACCTGATGAGCCGTCCGCACGAAAGTACGCGGCAAACTGCCCTTGATCAAAGTACCTTCTACATCACTAAAAACCGCCCCGGCCATCTCAGGCTCCTTTCTTTCTTAGAATTAGAGCTTCTGCACCAGTTGGGTGGCCGTGACGAAAGCCACCAGTTTGTCCCGGTCATCCGTCACCCGGCATTCCCACAACTGCACCTGCCGACCTTTGCTGATCAGTTTGGCCTCGCCGCGCACCAACCCGCTCCGCACTGCGCGGGTAAAGTTGGTTTTAAGCTCGACTGTCAGGAAGAATTCCTTGGTGGCGTCAATATTGTGAGCCGCCCCGATCCCGCACAGAGTATCGGCCAGCGTTACAATCGCGCCACCGTGCAAGTAACCCCAGGGTTGCATCAGGTCGGGCCGCACTTCCATTTCGCCAAGCATCCGTTCGGGGTTTATCTCCACAAAGCGAATACCTAGCAGGGAGGACAGGTTATAGCGTAAATTCGGTTGGCTAACTGTTCCCGGTTCTTTCCAGGCGGCGTTTTCTTCTTCTGTCTCCGGCATAGCGACCTCCTCAAGCACTAAAACTACTAAGTTTAGATTAGCCTTCGAGCCTCACAAAGGCTTTGCCCGGCCTTTGAAACTAGACCTTAGAATTCCCTAAATATCCCAGGATCGAAGAGAGTGCGTAGGCTTTGTACCGCTCGAAAGTTTCCTCGGCAGGGCCGCTTTCGTCGAAAAGCCACTGGATGCACAGCCCGTCAAAAATGGCCCGGATGACGGCTCCGGCTTCGGTGACATCTACCGGGCGAAACACTCCTTCGGCAATACCGAGAGCCGTAATCTCGCTTCCGATGTGGCGGCAAATTTCGTAGAAAGAGATGTTAGTCAGGCGTAATTTTGGGTTACGTAAGCCCTGCGCGATAAAATCCAGATAGACCAGGAAGAAGCGGCGATTTTCCCGCGCACTGAAAAAAATTGTGTCAATCAAGGCCCTCAAGCGGGCTTGCGCTCCGCTGGCTGCCGCCACATTTTCGGCGGTCTGCCGGGCAATCTGGTTGATCAGCCAATCCAACAGCTTGACGAATACATCATCTTTGCTATTAAAGTGGTAGGCTACGACGCCCTTGCTGCATCCGGCGTATTCGGCGATAAGCTCTAAAGTGACGTTGGCGGCCCCTTTTTCGATAAAAGCCTTGTAGGTGGCCCGAATTACCTGGTCCTGTCGTGCGGTTGCCTCTAGTTTTGCCATCTTTCCCTCAAGTATTTATTCTGACCGGTCAGAATAATAGTAGCTGGATCGTAAAAGTCTGTCAAGGGGTAAAAAGAAAGCATGTTAAAGCAGGGCAATTGCAAAGTCCGAGTTTTACCCTCTGTCATGCCATGTCACGCCCTGCGGGTGTGAGCGACGTTAAAGTAGGTCTTGAATACCTACAAGCTAAGCGAAGAATCTTCTTGACTAAGCAAGATCGAGGTAAATCAAGAAGATTCTTCGCTTCGCTCACACCCGTAGGGCGTGACAGGGCGTGACAGGGCGAGAAAGGACAGGCCAGAACCCGACTTTGCAATCGCCCTGCATGTTAAGGTTTTGTTATTGACTTGCCCAGGTTTTGTAGATAAAATTGGTTTGTCGAGTTGCAAAAAGTTAGTTGGAGGCTTATGGTATGATTTCTTCGACTTTCGGTAAGGCTACCGGGGCGGAAGCTTCTTCGGCCTTTGGTCAGAGCGTGGCGGAAGGTAATCCGCAAATGCGAGAACAAACTCCCAAGAATTTGCGCTCTTTGCAGATGGTCTATCGCTACGAACAGGTGCGGCAGCTTGAACAACAGTTGCGCGAATGGGGTCTTAAGCCACACGAACTTGAGTTCCACGCCGTAGATTTTGAGAAAAACATGTGTCCAAGCACCGGCTTCGAGAACGAAAGCGGAGTTCTCTACAATAAGCGCACCGGCGTAAGCGTCCCGGTAGTCCTGGAATGGGCCTGCGAATGGAACTGTGGCCCCGACCAATGGCAAGGCCGCGAAGAAATCGGTCTGCACACTTGCCACCCGACCTACTTCTTTGTCGGCCTCAACTCCGATAACCGCGACCAGTTACTTTAGAGCAGGCTGAGTGCGAAGTGCTAAAGCAGCTTTAGCTTTGCTTCAAACAGCCCAAAGCAAAAAAAAGCCGGGGTGCTGAGGAAGCTTACCCCGGTTGTGGGATTTGTGGAATTTTTGAGTGGTCTCGTTTGCGGAATAATGAGGTTAATCGGTTGCCAACCTCCGTTTCGCTCCCGCCTTCACTCTCACCGGCGGAGTCAACCGCGGCAGGAGTGTCGTTGGGGGCCGGGTCGGGTCGGCCTGACCCGTCGCGTGGACTTCCTGTGATAGTCATCCTGGAAATCGCTCCCTCCCTTGTTTGGTCGGTCCGTCTTGAGTGAAAACGAGAAATTCGCTCAGGCAGAGCTGACTTTATGGGACTTGATAAGACACCTTTGCGCCGCTTGCTCTGGTTGAAACTAACTCGCAACCGTAAAAGTTTAGAGCTGAACATAAGTAGAACTAACTTTGAGCGGGGTCAAGAGCCGTATCCGACTCCTGAATGAGCTTGCGGCCCAATGAGATAAGTTGTTCACCGAACTGATGTTTGAAATTTTTCCGAGTGTAGGTATAACCTCGTTTAGCTTCGCTGGCCTGCCGTTGCTGTTCGGCATACTCAAAGCTCTGGCGTAACTTTTCCTTCGTCAGGTTTGTTAGAAAATAATGCTGTTCCACGGTTAGGCTCCTTTCAAAAAGCTCTCTTTGCTGTCTGGCCCAAAAATCTGTTTTCGATGCACTTTAATTAAAGCTACCTGGCTCCACCTTTATCCCTGGATTACCGGGCAACAAAAAACGCGAGTGGTAAGAATTAAATTTACCCTTCGCGCTTTCTGGAGTTTTTAGCCGGAGAAGTTCGACCTTGCTCTGCTCCTGTTGTAACCGCCTGGCCCGTTCGTCAGGCGAGGTTTGCCGGGGGCGGCGATCCTCCTTTTAGCTTAAAACAACTAATTGAGGTCGGGGCCAATCCCGCGGTCGGTACAAAAGCAGCGTAGGTCTGGGCTGTTCCAGGGCTGTTAGCCAGAAGGCGCACAGTCGTTTCATTCGCAAAGGTTTCAGCGTTAGCCTGGCCGGGTTTCGGCCCGCTTAGGCCGATACATGTTCCACCCGATTCGGGGGCAAGCCTGCCGCCTTCGAGGATGGCAACCTGCGCGAAATTTGCTACGCGACACCCTTTGCGTGCGAGAACGAACTTCATTTGCAATGGTTTACCCTCCTTTCCGGTTTTGACTGGCGGCCACCGCGAAGCGGAGCCTGATTTTTATCATTCTTTAGTATTCGGTGCTACTTACTCACCTACTTGTATTATACACAGGTCTTTCGGGCTGTCAATAGGGTTTTAGAGTGATCTGGCTCACTTTTGCAAAGTTGGGCTAAATCCGGCCCCCTAAGTTGCAAGCTTTTGGCTTAGAACTGAATTCGGACTAATAAAAATCGTGAAAACAGCCGTTTTCACGATTTTTATTCGCTTAGTCTTAAATTATATCGCTTATATTAGACGAAGCTTTACGACCTTTTAATGCTAAAAGGGTTAAAAGTCACTCTACCTGCGCCCGCTCCCGGTGCTTTGAGAACCAACATTAGAACCGCCACTTACCTCGTTCAGTTCATCCTCACTCATTTCTTGCTCGGAGGAAGCCTCTTTCTCGTTCATTTCTTGCTTGGTGGTAAGTTCCTTTACTTCGTCAGTGTCAGGCTGCCTTTTATCCTTGTTAGTTTCCATAGGAATTATCTCCTTTATTTCAAATAATATTTTTAGTTTCAGCAAATTTTAACTCGTACTGGTATTCCAGAGAATGATTAGCGTCACCTGTAGGTAGTATATAGGCCCATATTATAAATATCGCCGCTCCTGGCAGGTGGCTAATCTGGCCCGGCAAGGGAGTACCTGCTATAAGTCTTGTAGTTTGCAAACCATACTTGACAAAGTGGATAGACTCAGTTAATCTGGTTGGAGTATAACAATTTATAAGGCTGTAGCGTTAACTCGCTACACCGTAAAGCCTTGAACGCCTGGTTTGTGTATTTTATCGAATAAAAAATAAGAAATTTATACACAACTTAAAAAAGAGGAAAATATGGAATTAGCAAAATGGTCAGCCTTGCCGGTACTCGATCTTTCTCGATTGCAAGCCGGGTCGGTTGAGAAAGAAGCTTTCCTGGCCGAATTACGCCGAACTGCCCACGATCTAGGCTTTTTTTACCTGACGGGTCACGGTATCGCGCAAGTATTGATCGATCAGGTGCTGAAATTATCTCGCCGTTTCTTCGAGTTAGGCGAACAAGACAAACTGGCTATCGAAATGGTCAACTCGCCTCACTTCCGAGGTTATACACGGGTAGGCTGGGAGCAGACTCGCGGGCTACCCGACTGGCGAGAGCAACTTGACATCGGAGCCGAACGACCGGCCCTGCCCACTGATGCCGGACTGCCGCCCTGGTCGCGCTTGCAAGGGCCAAACCAGTGGCCGACCGCTCTGCCTGAGTTGCGCCAGGTAATCCTGAATTATCAGGCAGCCCTGAGCGACCTGGCTCTTCGCCTGATAAGGGCGTTCGCGCTGGCGTTAGGCCAGGCCGAGACAGTGTTCGACCCGCTTTTTACTCCTGACGCGCACGAACTTCTCAAGATCATCCGCTATCCGGGTCGAGATGCCACCGGGGGAGACCAGGGCGTAGGGCCGCATAAAGACAGTGGGTGTGTTACAGTGTTGCTGCAAGACGTGCAAGAAGGTCTTCAAGTAAATTACGAGGGTTCCTGGATTGCCGCTCCGCCACGCCAGGGAACTTTCGTGGTCAATATCGGCGAGATGCTCGAAATGGCTTCCAACGGTTATCTACGCGCTACCGTCCACCGCGTCGTTACACCGCCCGCCGGGGTAGACCGGCTTTCGGTGGCTTACTTTGCCAGTGCGCGGCTAGATGCCACTGTACCGCACCTCGATTTGCCAGTTGACCTGGCCGAAGGAGTGCGCGGTCTGAGCCAGGACCCGCTCAACGCACTTTTCTACGAGGTAGGCAAGAATCATCTCAAAAGCCGCCTGCGTTCCCACCCGGATGTAGCCCGTCGCCACCACGCTGACCTGCTGGCCTCTGAGCTTCTTTCGTCAGCCATAGCCTGATTTCAGCCGCCCGAAGGCGCGTCAGTCGAAGTCTATCAACAGGTCTACCGCCAGGAGATCAGCGTGTTCTGGCACAGGCTCCCCCTTTGGAGATTGAATCGCAGGAGGTCTTATGTCGGCTTTAAACGACTGGCTTTTTACGTTTACGCTTCTGGCGGCTCTCGGCTGTGGGCTGATTGCCGGGGTCTTCTTTGCCTTTTCAGCTTTCGTCATGAAAGCACTTGAACGTCTTACCGCCGCCGAGGGCATCACCGCGATGCAATCTATAAACCTTGCGGTAGTTAATCCGCTATTTCTGTCGGTTTTCCTGGGTACTGCCGCGCTGTGTGTCCTTGGGGTAGTCTCGGCCTTCCTGCGCTGGCAAGAGCCTGATGCTCTCTATTTACTGGTGGGAAGTATCCTCTATTTAGCAGGCAGCTTCCTGGTGACAGCGGTGTTTAATGTACCTAAAAACAACAGACTGGCCGAGGTCAGACCGACTGACCCACAGAGTGCCGGTCTATGGGCGGACTACCTCAGAACATGGACAGCCTGGAACCACTTTCGAGCGATAGCAGCACTGGCGGCCACGGCTTCGCTGGGCCTTGCGCTCGGCAATTGAGCGGCCCAGACCATCGGGCGATAAATCGAGTGTTTAACAGACTTAGATTTCTTTTCGTTGCCGAAACGGAAAAGGTCTTTTCCCCAGGCTCACTCGTAGCGCAAGACGGTCAGGGGTTTTTCCTGCACCGACCGCCAGGCACTGATAAGCGTCGCCGCCAGAGCCAGGCCGATGCCGAGAGCCAGGATTAGAGCAGCATCCCAGACTGACCAGTTAATCAGCAGGTTCAGGTTAGCGTTAGCACTTCTTATCAGGGCCGGTAGTAGTGAGGCCACCAGCACACTACCGCCAATACCCAGCACTCCGCCTATTATACCCACCAAACTGCTTTCCCACAGTAGAATCGCCAGTACCCGCCGCCGCCTGGCTCCGAGGGCTTTTAGGACCCCGATTTCGTTGCGTCGTTCTAAAACAGCCAGGGCGACGTTATTGGCAACCAGGATCGAACCGCTAAACAGGCTCAGGAGGCTGAGCAAAAGCGGAAAAGCCAGCACTTGATCTATCAGGGCGGTGAAGGTGTTGATCAGGTCGCTAAGATCGAAGACAAAGTTACCGTACAGATAGCCCTGAATTTTGGTGAGAGCGGCTTTGATTTGAGGCGGGTCAATTTGCATAAAGAAGATACTGAACTGTGCTCCCGCTTCGTTCACAAGTTGGAATGGGGTCACGAATCCTTGCTCGAAATTCGTCCCGGCAGTTCCTCTGGTGACAATACCGATTACTTCTAGTTCAATTGTGCCACTGGTACGGCTAGAACCGTTACCCAGGTTGTTAGAACGAAGCCGCGTATTAACCTTATCGCCTACTTTCAGGCCGTAACAACGCGCTTCTTCCTGGGCCACCAGCAAAACGTTCCTGGTGCTATCACTCGGCAGGAGGTTTCGCCCGGCCAGCAGTTTTTGCGGCCCGTTAGGGCTGATACTTTCCGTGCCGCCGGACAAACTTCGCCCGCTTACCTGGATCGAGCCTTTAAGCCGGTACTTGCCGTTGCGGTCGAAAACGATGTAAGGGCCACAGGCCGGGTCTTTGAAAGCCGCTTCGGAGTTGAGCGGTTGGCCGTTCACGCCGAACAGGAAAGCCCCCACGTCGTTACTGATAAAGATTTTTTGCAGTCCGGCTACTTCACGCTGCAAAGTAGCTTGCAGTTCTAAATCCTGATTGCTGTAGGCGTTGACTGCTCCGGCGTTGAAACCGAGATTAAAATCAAAAGTCTCGCGTAAGGTCGTTTTGATACTACCCGATACTATCGTAATCAAGCTGATAAAGAACAGGCTGACCGTAACCACCAAAAGAGTTGTGGCCGACCGGGTGCGGTGGCGGCTGAAATTACGCAAAGCCATCTTAAAGCCTGGTCGCCTTTCGGGGGCGGGTAGCCGTGCTACCAGAGCGACCAGGCCGTACATTAAGACGACCAGCACCAACGTAACCAGTAGCACGACGAAAGCAATCACGATACCCAGGCCCGGATTACCGATCTCCAACCCGCTAACCAGACCCATTATTAAAGTCAGGGTCAAGATTACCAGCAAGGTCGGGCGGTTGCCAATGCGCGGTAAGCCGGTAGTTTGCTGGCTACGTAGCACGACCGCCGGAGGTACTCGTCCGGCAGCCCAGGCCGGTAGGAAGCCAAACATGGCCGAAACGCCAATCCCAACTGCCAGACCGCTCAGGAGCGGGCCGGGATATAAACCCCACGCGAGCGCATGTCCAAACAACCCCTCTACGACGCCTTTCATCCCGTAGCCGAGAATAAGGCTAAGTACGAGGCCCAAGCCGCTACCGAGTGCGCCCAGCATAGTCACTTCCAGGGTGAAAATTGCAACGGCCTGGCGATTTTTAAGCCCTAACGCTTTGAGTGTGCCAATCTCATTGGTACGGCGGCCTACCAGCACCAGCATGGTATTGACGCAGCCCAGCCCACCGATTAAAATCGCTAACAGCCCGACGTAAAGCAAAATATCTTCGACCGTTTGCAGATTGCGCCGGTTTTCGCCCAGCACCTCGGCGGCGGGACGGATACGCGAGAAGAAGGGGAAGGAAGCGGCCACGGCCCCATTAAAGCCCTGTAGCTCGGCGATAAGTGCCGGTACATTACTGGCCTGGGTTGTTTTAAGCAGGAAAGTGGTCGGTACAGTTTCGGCGGTTTCCAGAAAAGTGCGGGCGGTAGCCTGGGAAACCACTCCGAAGCCGACGAATAAGCCTGGATCAAAATTGATCCCTGGCAGCACCGGGTCAATCACGCCTACGATTTTCAGGCTGGCCGAGTTCTCGCCCGGTTTGGTAAAATCGGTCAAGCCGCTAACTTCGATCTGCTGGCCCAGGTGGTAATTGTTAGCCTTCCACAGCGATTTACTGACTATAATTGTATTTGGCTCGGCCAAAAGGGAGCTAAACTGAGCCTGAGATGGCTCTAACAAATTAACCTGTCCGTAGAGGGGGTAGTGAGCCGGGTCTACAATGTAAACCGTCGGCGGGACGTTGAAATAACCTGTAATCTGGATACTATGGTTGTTGAGGCCAGTCCAATCGGCCAGGCGGCCTTCCGCTTTGAAGCGATCCAGGAGTTGCTGGGCTTTGGGTGAAACAGTTTCCTGGTAATAGGAATTAAAGTTTACCCCGGCCACGATGTCGCCGCCGGCCCGCGTCTGGGTGTCGCCCACCAGAGTATCCCGAATACTGATGGTTAAAGATTGCAAGGCGACCAGAGTCGCTACCCCTACGCTCACACAGATAACGGCAAAAACCGAAAGCTGCCCGCCACGCCGAATCGAACGCCAGGCGTATTTAAAGTAAAAACTAAATCTTTTCATTGCGTATGACTTGCCAGACTGCCTCGGCCAGTGCCGCGTGACCAGGCTCATTCGGGTGAATGTCGCCCTGGGCTATACGGGTGAAATCTTTTTCGTGGCCCTGCACCGGCCCCAAAAAGTCCGCTACTTTCGCGCCATACCGGGCTGCCTGACGACGGATTATGTCGTTAAAGCGGCCCACCCAGACCTCCTCGACCTTTTCGCTCGGTGTCGGGTTGAAAGCGAATGGGTTGTAGTAAGTGGTGACGATCAGGGTAAACGCAGGGCTGGCGGCCCTGGCGGTAAGTTGCTTTAAAATGGTTTCAAAGTTAGTCTCGAAGTGGGTCAAAATAGCTTGTTTCGCTCCTTCGTTCAGGCCGCGCCCGGCTACGACATCGTTACCGCCGATAGTCAGCGTAATCATTTTTACGGGATGCCCGGCCCCGGCAGTCGTGTCAAGATAGGCCAGGGTGCGTTCAAGCTGGCTCTGGCTTTTAGCTCGCCCGATAAAGCTGTCGGTCGTTTCACCCGGTATGGCAAAGTTCTGGTAGGCCGTTATATCAGGCCGGGCCGGTTTTAGATATTTCTGGTAGAAGACCCCGGCGTAACCCAGTTGCTGCGGCGACGAAGACCCTACGCCAAAAGCCACCGAATCGCCCAGAGCCAGGTACTCCCCACTTCCGGCTACAACCGGGCCAGGCGTAAGACTAGCCTGGGCCAGCGATGAAGGCGGCGGAACGGTTTTGCCAGGAATAAGCACACTGCCGCCCAAAACCAGTCCAGCCAGGACTAACAAAACCAGCCCTAAAAGATATGGGTGCTTTAATATTTTTTGCATAAATAAGACTCTTTAACTAAATTTACAAACGGAAGCTGAATTGGTCGAGCCAGGTCATTTCAAATTGTGAAAAAATAGCTAAACCGCCACAAATTTGTAACTACAAAAGGCATTATCCCATACTGGCGGGTACGATGTAAGACTGGCCCAATTATTCTAACTAGGTGCTAATTTAAGCCAGGCCGGAATCAAAACCTTGCAAGAGGGTAAACTAAAATTGTAAGACTCTTGTAATATTTCAGGCACTCAATGGCAAGCTTCGTGCCTTATCATATACTTAACTATTGCTTATCTACAGGCAAGCCCTTAAAATGTTGAAGCAAGAGATCGCGGATTAGATTTAGGCGGACTAAAGTGGAGAGTTTTTCTGGCCGTACTTATGCAACTTAGCCGCAGGCGGGGTTATGGCTTGCTTGGCCTGGGGATTGCGCTTGAAGCGGGACTGTTAGGGCTGCCCGGCCTGGGCGATTTAACCCAAAACGCTCCGACTTATGTCTGGCTGATGCTGGGTTTGTTCGTCCTGTTTGGATTCGGCTGTGCCGTCGCATTGTGGCCCGGTCGTTCCCTTCAAAACCGGGAATTGCTGCTGATAATACTCTTTTTTGCGGCTCTTTTTCGGTTTACCGCCATCTGGGTAGCTCCTACTCTTTCCACCGACCAGTTCCGCTATACCTGGGAAGGGCATCTGGTGCTTGAGGGTGTCAGTCCTTACCAATATGCGCCTAACGATCCAGCCCTGATACCCTATCACAGCCCGATCTGGCCGTTGGTGCAGCAATCCGCCTCTACTTCGCCCTACCCGCCTCTTTCTCAGCTTATCGCGGCAACCGAATATCTTTTGGGGCGAGATAGCCTCTTAGGGCCGAAAATAGCCGCTGCTTTTTTTGACTTTCTCAACTGTCTGGCCCTGGTCTGGCTGCTAGGCGTGCTAAAGCTCGACCGCCGCAAAGTAATTTTCTATGCTTGGTGTCCTCTGCCAGTGATCGAGTTCGGCCAGAGCGGGCATAACGATGCGCCGATGTTACTTTTGTTGCTGGTTTCGGTTGGGCTGGCCGTCAAACAACGCCCTCTGGCTTCGGCGGTCGTTTTGGGTCTGGCTAGTCTGGCGAAATTTACCGCGCTTTTTGGTCTGCCGCTTTTTCTAAGCCTGTGGGCCGCAAGTTGGCTGCGGGGTAGAAAGGCGGGTCGTTGGGCAGGTCTGTTGCACCTACCGGCCTGGCCCTATGCGCTTGTGACGCTGGGGGTAGTAGTGCTGGGCTATTTGCCTTTCCTGGTAATTGGTAAAGGCGCGCTTGGTTCGCTGCTGGAATATAGCAGTTCCTGGAGCGATAACGAGTCGGTGGCGGTCAACTGGGTGATGGACACTTTCGGGTCACTTCCGGCCAAACTACTCAGCCTGGCCGTGCTAGGCACGGTGGTAGGGCTACTTTCTTTTCAGCCCTGGCTCGTCCGGCATTTAAGTTTAGCCCGTCGCCTGACGCTCGTGCTGGGAACCACTTTGTTAGTAGCGACGACCGTACATACCTGGTATGTCAGTTGGATTCTAGTCCTGCTGCCACTGGTGATCGGTGAAGACGCCGGTTGGGGCTGGGATTTTGCCTGGCTCCTGTTTGCGGCTCTGGCGCAGTTGCCCTATCTCACCTACAAATTCTATGGACAAACGCCCCTGTACCAGTGGATCAGGCCGCTTGAATACTGGCCGGTACTGCTGCTGGCGGCGGGGAACGCTTTGTTCTTGTTGCAAAGGCAGTACAACCGTCGCCAGCGACAGGCCCGGCCCCTGAGCCTGGAAACTTCCGGGCCGACGCCACCCGGTTTGAACCCTGTTGAAATTGAGAAATAAATATTACAAAAGATTTATTGTAAGGAACTTTAATGACAACGAATTTAGCTTCCAGTGCCAGAACTATCAGTCTGCTGCCCTTGCAAAGCCGTCCGGTCAGCCTTTATATCGAAGTAACCAAGAATTGCAACGAGCTTTGCACGATGTGTCCCCGCACTTATCGCTGGCCCGACCGCCGCGACAACCTGAGCTTCGAGCATTTTGTTCATATCGTCGAAGGAGCCGGGAAACTTGAGCGGGTGGTGCTGCACGGTCTGGGTGAACCACTTTTAAATCCGCGACTGTTCGAGATGGTACGTTACCTCAAAGCGCGAGGGGTGTATGTGCTGTTCAACTCGAACGCGCTGGCTTTGAACGACCGCCGCCGCCGGGAACTGGTCGAAAGCGGGCTGGACGAATACCGGGTATCCTTCGACGCGGCCCAGCCCGATACCTACAAACGTATTCGGGGGGTGGCCGGGTTGGTTAAAGTCAAGCGCAACTTGCTGGCTTTGACCGAACTAATGCGCCAGGTCGGGCGCGGGCCGAAAGTCAGCCTGTGGTTTACCACTATGCAGGAAAACGTGCGGGAATTGCCCCAGGTGGCTCAATTTGCCGCCGAAGCTGGCATCGCGGAACTCTATGTGCAGCGTCTGGTCTATTTTGGGGAAGGATTGGCCGTGGAAGACCAATCGCTTTTTGGCCGCCAGACCAGCGAGGAACGCGAAAGTCTGGCTCTTACGGCTCAAATCTGCCGCCAGCATGGGATCAGCCTTGCGACCAGTGGCGGCGGGCAGGTCGGAGCCGAGGGTACGCCCGAAGCTCAGACCGCCCTGGATGAAGAACAACCCTGGCAAGCCTGCACCCGGCCCTGGCGCTTGATGTACGTCCAGGCCAATGGCGATGTTTCGCCCTGCTGCTTCGCGCCGTTTACCGGCGAGGACGGCGGGCCGATCCTGGGTAACGTTTTTCAAGAAAGTATCGAGCAAGTCTGGCAGGGTCAGCCTTATCAGCAGTTCCGGCAGGCTTTTCTAAGTCGTAAACCGCCCCAGTGTTGCGAGGGTTGCGGAGCCAGGTGGAGCGTTTAAGGGTATCAAATTCGTCGAGAATTTAGGATAGGGTTTAGAGAAGGATTTTCAACCGATGGAGGGATCAAAACAGCCGACCGGGGCGCAAACGGCAACGGCAATTGTAGTCGTGGCAAAGGCTCCGCAACCGGGCAAAGTCAAGACCCGGTTATGTCCGCCTCTTTCGCCGCAGCAAGCCGCCCGATTGTATGAAGGCTTCTTGCTGGATACGCTTTCAGTTGCTTTAGCTGTACCCCACTGCGCCGTCAAGATTGTCTGTCCTACCGGGCAGGATGCCTCAGAACTGGCCGCCCTCGTACCGGGTGAAGTCGGCTACATTGTGCAAAGTCAGCCCGGCTTGACGGCAGCCTTATCCGAGACCTTTGGAGCATGTGTGGCCGCCGGTTATTCTAAAGTATTGTGCATCAGTAGCGATAATCCAAATCTGCCGGTCGAGTATTTAATTCAGGCGATTGAACGGTTGGACGAAGTTGAGGTAGTGTTAGGGCCGAGCGAAGACGGCGGGTATTACCTGGTCGGGGCTAAAAAAGTCTATCCGAGCTTGTTTGAAGGGATGGAATGGAGCAACGAGCTAGTCCTGAGCGAAACGCTGCGACGAGTGGCGGAGGCCCGGCTTAGTCAGGCTCTGCTGCCGGAGTGGTACGACCTGGATACTGGCCTGGATTTAGTTCGGCTGGCCCGCGACTTCCTGACCCCCGATTCGGATGGACGAGCTTCCCGTACTCGTCAAGTTCTCGAAACTTTGCCGCCCGACCTGCTCTTAGATTATGCCGGGCCGGAGGGCTTGTCCTAAATTAAGCCTGCGACAAAGCTAACAGTCGAAGCACACAAAAAATCCGCTTACAGCTTTTCTACCTGGACTTTTGAGCCAGACTTAGAATGGTGTAAGCGGATTTTTTGTTTATTTTTTGTAACTATTCAGCCCTGTCACACCCGTAGGGCGTGACAGGGCGTGACAGCAGCGAGGCTGGGTGAACAGTTACTATTTTTTTAGACTGGTTGCCCGCTAGAGTTAGCGAGCGACCAGTTCGGCTTCGGCCTCTAGTCCGGCCTCCTGGCGCAGTGCATCGGCTTTGTCGGTGCGCTCCCAGGGCAGGTCAATGTCGGTGCGGCCAAAGTGACCGTAGGCGGCAGTCTGCTTGTAGATCGGGCGGCGCAGGTCGAGAGCTTTGATAATTCCGGCGGGCCGCAGGTCGAAGTGCTTACGCACCAGTTCCAAAATCCGCTCGTCCGAAATCTTGCCCGTGCCGTAGGTTTCGACCATCAGGCTAATCGGCTGGGCTACCCCAATCGCGTAGGAAACCTGCAACTCTATCCGGTCGGCCAGGCCCGCCGCGACGATGTTCTTAGCGACATAACGCACCGCGTAAGCCGCCGAGCGGTCAACTTTTGTCGGGTCTTTGCCGCTAAATGCGCCGCCACCGTGCCGGGCAATTCCGCCATAAGTGTCCACTATAATCTTGCGCCCGGTCAGGCCCGCATCGCCCATCGGCCCACCGACTACGAAGCGACCCGTCGGGTTGATAAAGAACTTGGTCTGCGCGTCAATCAGGTTAGCCGGGACTACCGCCCTCACCACCTGAGCGATAACATCGCGCTCGATCTGTTCGTGGCTGACATCCGGCGCGTGCTGGGTCGAAACTACAATAGCATCTACCCGCACTGGCTTGCCATAGGCGTACTCGACTGTCACCTGGCTTTTGCCGTCGGGCCGCAAGTAGCTCAGTTCGCCGCTTTTGCGGACTTCGGCCAGGCGACGTGTGATTTTGTGCGCCAGCGAGATCGAAAGCGGCATCAGTTCGGGGGTTTCGTTACAGGCGAACCCGATCATCATGCCCTGGTCGCCCGCTCCGATAGACTCAATCTGTTCATCGGTCATTACGCCCTGCTTGTCTTCCAGGGCTTTGTCCACACCCATTGCAATGTCACCCGACTGCTCTTTGATCGAAACGATCACGGCACAGGAGTCGGCGTCGAAGCCGAAGTCGGAGGAAGTGTAGCCAATTTTACGCACGGTATCACGGGCTAACTGGTCTATATTGACATAAGCAGTGGTAGTAATTTCACCGGCTACCAGGATCAATCCGGTCGTCGTGGCAGTTTCGCAGGCGACGCGGGCCATGGGGTCTTTCTCGAAAATAGCGTCCAGCACTGCATCCGAAATCTGGTCGCACATCTTATCGGGGTGGCCTTCGGTGACGCTTTCGCTGGTAAGATAAAGCTTGGGCGAATTCATAAAAGTATTGGACATAATAGTTACACTCCTCTATAACGGGTTGGAAATTGGGAGTCAGGAGTTGGTTCGCATCTTCTCGACCAATCGAGTGAAAGAGCAGGAGTGCTTTTAGCTACTCCCGCGTCCCAACCCCTAATTCCGGTTGTCTCGTCTAAGTTCCGCTCTGCCAACTGGTCATGTATTTCTCTTGTTCAGGGGTCAGGGTGTCAATCTTAATTCCCATCGCAGTCAGCTTGAGGCGGGCAATCTCCTGGTCAATCTCGCGTGGCACGTCATAAACCTTGTTTTCAAGCTTGCCGTGTTGCTTGGCGACCCATTCCGCGCTGAGAGCCTGGTTTGCAAAGCTCATATCCATCACGGCGGCAGGATGGCCCTCGGCGGCGGACAGGTTCAACAGGCGACCATCGGCCAGCAGATAAATCTTGCGGCCATCAAACAGCTTGAACTCTTCCACGAATTCGCGCACCTTCCGGCGGCTTTCGGTTAATTCGTCCAGGAAAGCAATATTAATCTCGTCGTTGAAGTGGCCGCTATTGCCAACTAAGGCTCCGTCTTTAAGCTTGCGCATCTGGCGGTTAAGCACGTTCAGGTTGCCCGTAACGGTGATAATAATATCGGCAATCGGAGCCGCCTCTTCCATCGTCATCACCTGAAAGCCATCCATCACGGCTTCCAGAGCGCGAATCGGTTCCACTTCGGTTACAATTACGAGTGCGCCCATTCCCCGCGCCCGCGTTGCCAGGCCTCGCCCGCACCAGCCGTAGCCCGCCACCACAAAGGTTTTGCCCGCCAGTAGCACGTTGGTCGCCCGCAACAAACCATCCAGGGTAGATTGGCCCGTGCCATAACGATTGTCGAACATATGCTTCGTATCGGCTTCGTTGACGGCCACAATCGGAAATTTCAAGGCTCCGTCTTTTTCCATCGCCTTGAGCCGCACCACGCCGGTAGTGGTTTCTTCCGTGCCGCCGATAATATTCTGGATCAGTTCGGGCCGTTCCAGGTGCATGCGGGAAACGAGGTCGCACCCGTCGTCCATTGTCTGATTCGGGGCAGTGTTCAGCACGGCGTCCAGATGCCGGTAATAAGTCTCGTTGTCTTCGCCTTTGATAGCGTAAGTAGGTATTCCGGCCTCGACCAGGGCTGCCGCTACATCGTCCTGGGTGGAAAGTGGGTTAGAGGCACAGGCCGTTACATCGGCTCCCCCCGCCTGGAGGGTCAGCAGAAGGTTAGCCGTCTCGGTGGTAATGTGCAGACAGGCTCCCACGCGCTGTCCGGCTAACGGTTTTTCCTGGGCAAAGCGTTCGCGAATCTGGCGTAGCACCGGCATCTCGATGGCGGCCCACTCGATTCGTTCGCGGCCTTTTTGGGCCAGCCCGATGTCTTTCACATCGTAACCGGCACTGCTTGTAGTCTGGGTCATGAACTTAACAACTCCTTTTTAGATTTGAGTTACTCTAACGTATCTGGGTTTACACCCCGACGGCGTAATTCTGCCTTGAGAAGTTCCATTTGCTGTGGACAGTCATACTATCTCCTGTCTTTCCTTAGCTTTAGATGGCAGCAAAGTCAAATTCCGCCTAGCTAACCGCTACCAGACCGATTTCTGGGAAAGGTACGTCGGCGAAATTTTCGGCGTAACGGGCGGCAAACTCTTCGGGCGTATAACTATGGCTCTGCGTGCCGTACTGCTCGACGCAGTAAGTAGCAGCCAGAGCAGCGATCCGGCCTGTTTGCTCCAGGCTGTAGCCGTGCAGCAAGCCCTTGATAATTCCGGCCCGGTACGCATCTCCGCCGCCCGTGGGGTCTACCAGCCCTCTCTCGGCTGCAATTGGAATCTCGACTGTGCGCTCCCGCGTCAAAATGGTCGAGCCAAACTTGCCCTTCGTAACGATTACAATTTCAGCCAACTCTAGCAATCGCTCCGGGGTATAGCCGGTCTTCTTCTCGATCATTCCTAGCTCGTAGTCGTTACCGATTACAACCTTTGCCCCTCGAATCCCTTCCAGCAGGGTGTCGCCATCGAAGAAGATCACCTGCTGGCCGGGATCATAGATGTAGGGCAAGCCCAGTTCGCGGCATTCGCGGGGATGGTTAATCATCGCTTCCGGGTCGTTGGGCGAGACAATCACCATTTTAATCTCGGCAGGCTCAAAATCAGCTATCTTTAACTCGTGCGCCATATTCATGGCTCCTGGATAGAAGCCGGTGATCTGGTTGGAGGATTTGTCGGTCGTTATAAAGCAAGAAGCGGTGAATTCGTCAGGAATAACTTTAACCGCGCTCAGGTCAACCCCGGCCTCGCTCAAGAAGCGGCGGTAGTCCTCGAAATCGTGGCCGACCGTCCCGATGATGCGAGGATGCTCGCTCAATAAAGCCAGGTTGTAGGCGACATTGGCGGCACAACCACCCCGCATCTTGCGGAGGGAGTTCACCAGGAACGAAACGTTCAAAATATGTACTTTTTCGGGCAGAATATGGTCCTGAAAATTGCCTTGAAAATCCATTATGTGGTCGTAGGCGAGCGACCCCGAAACCAAGATTGTCATTCCTCCTCCTTAAATAATGCAACTAGACTAGATTTGAATGGAGGATAAGCAACCCCCCGTTCGGTAATAATACCCCGAATATAACGGGCCGGGGTGACATCGAAGGCTGGATGCGCCGCTCGTATCCCCTGTGGAGCCAGCGGCTGGCCGTTCAGATGTGTTACTTCGTCCGGGCTACGCTCCTCGATAGGAATCACGGTGCCGTCCGATATAGCGAGGTCAATTGTCGAAAGCGGAGCGGCGATATAAAAAGGAATGTCATGTTCCTTCGCCAGCACTGCCAGGCTGTAAGTCCCAATCTTGTTAGCCGTATCGCCATTGGCGGCGATGCGGTCGGCTCCCGTGACAACGACCTGTACCATGCCTCGCTGCATAAAATGCCCGGCCATATTATCGGTTATCAGAGTGCAATCTATCCCAAGTTGCTGCAACTCCCAGGCGGTCAGCCGCGCTCCCTGCAAGAAAGG
>JBBRBE010000110.1:0-20131 GCA_038206175.1 Chloroflexia bacterium | reverse complement strand
ATCTAACTCCGGCCAGTGTCTATTTTGAAAAATAAAAAAGTTCGAATTGTCTTTAGAACAGCCGCAAGGTTGATAATTTATCTACCAGCGTTCCACCTTAAATTCGACAATTTCCTGTCTTGACTTTAGGGGACGTTATAGACCTAGCTTTAAGTTGTTCAAGTTGAAGTTGTTGGCTAGTAGTGAGGTTGTTACCCTGTCGAGTTTGAAGTAGTGAAATCAGCTGAGTATCATAAGGGTTACCAGGAGTAAGCCTTAATATCATAAAATTGATTACTAATACCACTAAAATCAGAATTATTGCCCCTACAAACTTCCGAACAGTATAACGTAACATTATAATTCCCCTTAATAAAAACTTTACAATGTTATATCGCTTCGCATTTAAATTCAGTGAATACGTTTCTATTTATGGAGCATTCACTACTGTACATAAAAGGGCTTGAAGTACCAAAAGGAGCCTAACAAAAAGACTGTCACCTATGCTAAACTGGGTTTCGTCAAAAATCACCAGGAGGAAAAGCATGAGTGACAGTCATAAAAGATATAATGCCATAACTAAAGCCCTGCTGCAAGCTTATGGTACTAAGCTAAACGGGCACGTGCAGAGCCACTTTAACACTTTACCCCTACTAATTTGCGGGATTGTAGGTGCAGGTCATACTGGGGTTGCTCATGTAGTCGAACATTTTTGGGTTCATCCGCAAATTTAGTGAACGAATGTAATCAAGGGATCGAATGGAACATAGATTTTGAGTAACTAAAGCTCAAATTCATTTCGTATAGCTGACTAATTTCCTTTTTCACTAAAATTGCGGTAGAACAGGTTACGCCTCGAACCGCAAGCCGGATACCGAAAGCTTTAAGTTTAGTGGCGGCAAAGGCTCTGATAGTGGGGCGGCCAGGAATTAGTTTCCCGCACCTTTACCAACGATCAGGTGGACTACCTCATTACACGGGCCGTCCGCTCGCCAGAGCTTAGGAGCAAGGGCCGTTCGCTCGGCAAGAGCGATGGAGTTTTCCTGGTGCTTGTCTAGACGGCGGATAACAAGGGCAGTAATAACGTAACTAACTATCCCTTCTCGCTCCAGGACGGCCAGGGTCGCCGGTTTGTACCGTCCAGCGCACCTTCGACCCTCGAAGGGGTGGATGAAGTCAAGGACTACGTTACGATCAAGCCGGGTGAAAAAGGTACTAACTTCATCGTCTTCGAGCTACTGAAGGACGCCGAGAATCTTAGTATCATCAAACGCTAAATCAGCCTGTCCTGTTCTGCTGGTACGAGCCTTGCTCAACTGTATCAGGCCCAGCCCAGTAATGTGGGCCGGGCCTGTCTTCTCCTGGTGAAGGAGGCGGTGCAGAGAATATGAACAATAAGGAGATTAGGAAATGGACACTCAGGCCGAACGAACCGAGCATTTGCAAAAGCTGGCGAAGCTTATCAAGGACATCAATATTGCCATGCTAACAACCGCCGAGGACGACGGCACTCTGCGAAGTCGTCCGATGGCGACCCAGAAGACCGAGTTCGATGGTGAGTTGTGGTTCTTTACCGCCATCCATTCGCCCAAGATGGACGAGGTACGCAAAGAGCAGCATGTTAATGTCAGCTACGCCAGGCCAGACAAGAATACTTATGTTTCGATGTCGGGCAAGGCCGTTATTGTGCAAGACCGCCAAAAGATAGAGGAGCTATGGAACCCTATTCTCAAAGCCTGGTTCCCTAAAGGTCTGGAAGACCCGGAACTAAGCCTTTTGAAGGTTAATGTCGAAGCCGCCGAATACTGGGATTCGCCTTCCAGCCCGGTGGTACAGGTAGTCGGTCTGGCAAAAGCCCTCGTCACTGGCAAACCGGCAAAGGGTGGCGAAAACGAGAAAGTCGAACTGAGCGCATAAAGGGTTTTAGGTACAGGCTAAATTTGGCTGAAACACGACTTGAGCCGCGCCCGCGAAGTTTAGCGGGGCTTTTGATCATCGGGCTAATGGCGGGGGTGGGCCTGGTTGCTTTGACCCTTTTCATCCTCAATAGCGGCCCGACCAGTATTAGCCAGGCGGTGCTGGCCCGCGATTTTCAGAATGACGCGGCGGTTGGCTCTGGCACAGTTTTTCGGCCTGGTGACAATCCACTGCATTGTGTGGTCGAGCTAAAGAACGTCAGTGCCGGGACAAAAATAAGGGTGGTTTGGACCGTACTGGAAGCCGGGGAGCAGCAAAATCTTAAACTGTTCGAGCGTGAAATCGTGGCGGGTACTAACCAGACTAAAATTGATGCTTTCTTGACCCTCAACCAGCCCTGGCCGGTTGGTTCTTACAAAGTTGACCTCTACCTGGAAGGCAAACTCGACCGCACACTGCCTTTCAAGATCGAGGGGACAGGCTCTTGATGTTCGGGAGCGAGCCTCTCAGCTTTTAATCGGAGCGGGTAAATCAGGTTGTGGCGACCAAACTGAGCCAGAGTAGCTTTTTCTAAAGAGCTTAGCCGGCTCAGTTTTAGCTTTGGGAACGCTTCGGCGGTTGATAGCTGGCCTGAAAGCGATAACCCATGCTGCGTTCGGTGATAATAAAGTGCGGATTGCGGCTGTCGTCCTCTATTTTGCTGCGGAGTCGCTTGATCGCACTGTCCACCGCCCGAATTTCGCCGCCTTTAGCCCAACCCCAGGCCTGGGCCGCCAGTTCTTCCCGTGTAAAAGTGCGGTCGGGGTTGGTCATCAAAAATTGCAACATCGAGAACTCACGTGCGCTCAGGTTGATTTTTTTGTTATTTATGGTTACTTCGAGCCGACCGAGGCTGAGGGCCAGGCCGCCACTGGTGATCGTTTCAGGCAGTATCGGGTCGTTGCCTTCGACTCCGCCCAGTTCGCTCCGGCGCAATACTGCTGTAACCGCCGCCCGCAATCTCCGGGGGGTGAAAGGCTTTTGCAGATCGTAATCAGCCCCTTCTAAAACCATTGACAGGCCGTTCTCACTGTCGGGAGGCTCGACCAGGGCAATGACCGGCACACTGGTAACGTTTCTAATATAATCCAACAAACTGCCATTTTGGGGAGTCGAATTTAAGGATGCACTGATAAATATTAGCTCATACGAATTATTACCCAGTTTTTCCAGGGCTTCCGTGGCGGATTTGACACAATCCAGTTTGAAGTTATCGCTACTTAAGAGCGCACCCAAGATGCCCAAATAGTCGTCATCTTGTTCTATTACTAATACTTCCACGTCGTGAATATCATCCAACTCAAAAGCGTTAAAAGCTTCCGTCGCTACCACTAACTTCTTCCTCTCTATTAGCACAAACTGAGCCAGGATCGGTTCTAAGATCGAATTTATTTCAAAAATAGTCTAAAAAATGATACTACTATCTATATCGAAAGATGTAGGTCTCATTCGCTTAACTGGTTATTATTGCACGCAGCTATTACTGCTCTACAACATATTCAAAAGCAAAATCTATGCCATTTTCTGTGGCAAAGCTGACACATTTGACTTAGACCATTGTTTGTGACAAAATTGGCACACGATTATTACGCTTGTAACTTGTGTTTGAAAAGTAGTGAGTTTATTATATAGAAGTACCTGCAATAAATTTAGCTGCTTGATTATATAGACAGCCTGTGACGAAATCTTTTGGGATGAGGAGCGCATTTAGCGTGAAAACGGTAGCTGTTCTTGACGACGACGCTGCTCTAGTCGAATTGTACCAGACCATTTTGGAAGAGGAAGGTTACGCCGTTAAACCGGTGATTTTCTCTAAGAAGTTGGCGCAGGTGCTGGACAATATTACTGCTACCCAACCCGATGGGCTTATTCTGGACGTCCATTTGCCGGGTCTGGGCAGTTTTGAAATAATGCAGGGAATGGCCGCCAACCCATGCCTGGTTGGGGTGCAAGTCCTGGTTTGTAGTGCCAGTCGGCCATCCTTGCAGATATTAACTCAACTGATGACTGAAGCCGGGCTACCCATGCCGCCAATACTCGAAAAGCCGTTTGACCTGGACGAGCTAGTAGGCAGTATCGGGGCTTTGATTGGCCCGGCGGATGCTTGACTCGTACACATGGCCTAAACCCCGCTAAAAATGCTAAACCCGCCATCTACCGCTACTACCACGCCGTTTATAAAACTCGCCCCCGGCCCGCATAACCATAGCAAAGTGCTGACTAGTTCGCCCGGTTCTCCAAAACGGCCTGCTGGAGTGTGCGCGACAATAGACTGACCCCGGCCAGTCAGGCTACCGTCTGGATTGAGCAGGAGCGTGCGGTTCTGGTCGCCGATAAAAAAGCCCGGCGCGATAGCATTGACGCGTAATCCCGCCCCATATTTGCGAGCCAGTTCGACCGCCAGCCAGCGCGTAAAATTATCCACTGCGCTTTTGGCGGCAGAATACCCGGCGACTCGGCTGATCACGCGGCTTGCGGCCATCGAGGAGATATTGACAATGCAGCCCTGGGCCGGGCCTCCTCCAGGCTGGCTCAGCATCGCCTGTCCAAAGACCTGGCTGGGCAGAACCGTCCCGATCAAATTTAGCTTTAGCACTTCCTGAAAGGCTGACGGGGGCATCTCGAAAACCGAGGCATGGTCGGCAATCGTCGCTGCTGGAACGTTGCCCCCGGCAGCGTTAACCAGAATATCCACCCGGCCCCATTCCTTCACCACCTCGGCCCGCGCCTCTTCCAATTGCGTCCGGTTGGTTACGTCCGCGATCAAGGGCCAGGCCCGCCCACCCTGCCGCACGATATCAGCCACGGCTTCGTCGGTGCGGAGTTTATCCCTGCCCAACACGGCAACTCTGGCTCCGGCCTGAGCCAGACCACGGGCCATCGCGCCGCCCAGCACCCCGGAGCCACCTGTCACTACGGCGACCTGCCCTTCCAGGCTGAAAAGTTCTTTTAGCGTGTCGTTTGCCATTAAATCTTTCTGGGTTAGTCGAGCCGGTAAGCCTCTTTTGCCAGATCGTAGGCACATTCGCGGGCCATTTCCGCCGCGTCCGCTTCGTCAATAAGCCCGCGTAACACCAGACCGGCCAGCCAGTTGCAGCTTACCCGCCGCCAGACATCGTGCCGGGCCGGGATCGATAGGAAAGCGCGTGTATCGTCGTTGAAGCCGGTCGTGTTGTACAATCCGGCGGTTTCCACCACACTCTCGAAGAAGCGGTTCATGCCGTTGACGCTATCGTAAAACCACCAGGGCGGCCCTAACCGCACCGCCGGATAATGCCCGGCCAGCGGAGCCAGTTCTCGGCTGTAAGTGCTTTCGTCCAGGCCGAACAGAATCAGTCGCAGGCGTGGATCCGAGCCATAAGCGTTGAGCAACGCCTGAAGATTGCGCGTCCATTCAGTTGCCAGAGGTATATCGCTGCCTTTGTCGGGGCCAAATTGGGCCAGCAATGCCGCGTTGTGATTGCGGAAACTGCCGACATGCATCTGCATTACCAGCCCGTCCTCCTGGCTCATCCGGGCCATTTCCATAAACATGTGCGCGGTGAAGCGGGCGGCATCCTGGGGTTCGGGTCGGCTTTGCAGGGCGCGGGTCAGGATTGCCCCGGCCTCGCGTTCGGAAAGACGTTCGGTATAAGGGCTGGCGGCTCCCTGATCGGTGGCAGTCGCTCCCATCGCCTTGAAGAAGGCCCGGCGTTCTTCAAGGCACCGCAAATAAGTCGCATAATTTGTGATGTCAGTGCGGCAGACCTGGGCCAGGCTTTCCAGATTGCCCAGCCAGCCCGGAGCATCCAGGTTTACCACTCCGTCCGGGCGGAAAGTAGGTCGGATATGGGTAAAACCTTCGGCTCGGAGCGACTGATGCGCAGCCAGGCTATCCCAGGGTGCATCAGTCGTACACAGAACTTCGATTTTGAAGCGTTCGAGCAAGGCGCGAGGCTGGAAGTCGCTTTGAGCCAGACGCTCTACCAGCAAGTCGTAAATTGGTTGGGCGGTCGCATCGTCCAGTTTTTGCTCGACCCCCAGAAGGTTGACCAGCACATCGGCCAGCCATAGCCCGGTAGGAGTACCCCGGAATAGATAAAAATGCTCGGCAAACCGCTGCCAGATGCGCCGGTGGTCGGTCTCGACCGGGCCGCCATCCTGACGCGACAAGCCGAGGTCTTCGAGTGATACGCCCTGACTGTAGAGCATCCGAAAAACGTAGTGATCGGGAATGATGAAAAGATCGGTGGGTGTGCCAAGCGTAGCGTTGGGGTCGGCCAGCAATGCCGGTGAGACGTGGGTGTGCGGGCAGACCAGCTTCAAGTCGGCTACTGTTTCGTAAAGCTGCCGGGCCAGTTTGCGCTGGGCTGGATCGGGGTCGAAGCAGCGATCAGGTTGGAGCGTCCATTTTTGGCTCATCTTTTATACTCTCTTGTACAAAGAATAAAGCAGATACATCGCCTGGCAACCCGGCAAATAAATTCCACCTTCGTTTTATCCAGGCTACGCTCAAAGTATGTGGCCGAGGTTGATTGAGGTTGCCGTCTTGCCTTAGCTTAGCCGTCCGCTTTTGACCACTTCTTCCAAGCCCAGCAGGGTTTTGGTAATGCGCTCTAGCTCGAATTTGGCAAGTTCGAGTTCGCGGCCTGGCGATATATAGTTCTCGGAGGCCAGTTCGATGTAGGCTTGCGCACTTTGGACCGGCTGTTGAAGCTGAGTGTAGATCGCCCGGATCGTAGTAAGCATCGTATCAATCGGCTGTTGCAGAGCCGAACCGTCCGAGGCTGCTTCCAGTTCGAGATAGCGATTGGTTACTTCGTGCAGCAATCGTTCGCGTTCTTGTAAGGAGGCTGTAATGCTGTCCTGGCTTTTTTTGAGGCGCAACAGGTTGCGGACGCGGGCCTGAAGCTCGTAGCGGTTGATCGGTTTTGTGAGAAAATCATCGGCTCCGTTGTTGAGAGCTTTGATGCGGTCGCTTTCGCTGTTGCTAGCCGTAAACATTATTACCGGCACGAAATAGTTGTAGCCAGCCCGGATACGGGCGATCAAATCAAAGCCATCCATATCTGGCATCATCAGGTCGGTAATGATCAGGTCGGGGTTGGTGCGTTGAAGCCATTGCAAAGCTTCCGCCCCGGAATTGCAGGATGAAACCTGATAGTGCTGCATACTCAATAGGGCTACCACCAGTTCAATCACGGTTTCACTATCGTCAACGACCAAAATCTGGCACTCGGCAGGGTTGAAGCCCAGTGGGGTGGTTTGATTTGTATCCATTGGTCTACTCTACTTCCTTACTTAACATGATGCGGTGCATTATTCCGACGATTTTACAGCGTTGTTTCGATAGATAGGGACTCATTCCATTTTGCAAGACCCTGCTGCGCTTAAAAAGAAGCTCTGAATTAGCTTTACTTTTTGAGACGCTGGTACTGATCGAAATACCGTTTGGCCTCGGCCAGATTATTGATGCGGGTGTACAACTGACCCAGATAGCGGAAAGGCTCCGGGTTGGTCGGGCGCAGACGAATCGCCCGGTTGAACGAGTCAACTTCTTGCTTGAAGTAAATATCTACCTGAGCCGCTTCGATGTACGCTTGCTCCGGGCCATTGAGGATTTCGTGGATAGCGACGCCCATGTTGAAATAAGCGTCGGCGTCGTCCGGCTTGATCTGTGTCACCGCGGCGAACTCGTTAACGGACTCTCGGTAGCGACGTTGCGAAACGTAAGAAACGCCCAGGTTATAATGCGCCGTGGCACTGTCCGGCGCGACCAAGATAATATCCTGAAATACCTCAATCGCTCGTTCAAGCTGACCGGCCTGCGCGTAGGCTTTGCCCATTAGCTCGCGTGCGCCCAGGTCGTTCGGGTTATGGGTTTGAACCATCAGCAGTTGCTCGATGGCTCGTTCCGGTTCGGCCTGCCGTAAATAGATTTCACCCAGCAACCGCCTGGCTTCCAGGAAATCCGATTTCAGGCTGATCGCTTCTTCGATAGCCTCGACTGCCGCTTCGGTCTGGTTGTTCTGGCGATAAGCGCGGCCCAGCAGCAACCAGGTCATATGGTCTTCTTTGCGAATACGCACTACCTCGCGGAACTGCAAAATAGCGTCGTTGGTTTGCTTGCGGGCCAGATAAATCATCCCCAGGTTGAAATGAGGGTCGGCCATATTGGGGTCAAGCTGGATAGCTTTGATATAGCTGTCAATCGCTTTGCCGTCGGTTTTTTGCTTACGGTAGGCGTTGCCCAGAAAGTAATGCAAGTTAGGATTAGTCGGGTCCTGGGCGACCGCTTCGCGCAGTAAATCTACTGCACCCTGGCGGTCTTCCTGCTGAAATTTAATGATGCTAATTCGGTTGTAAGTGTCCACCGGAGGCTGCGGCAGCTTCAAAACCATCTGGAAAGTCAGCAAAGCTTTGTCCTGGTCGTCCAGTTCCTGATAAACCATGCCTAACTCATAGAGGGCTTTAGCGTTACGCGGTTCCATGCGCAGGGCTTTTTCTAATTCCTCGCGGGCCAGTTCGTAATTTTTGGTCAGCCGCGCTCCGATACCCCGTCGAATGTGTTCCTCGACCGTTGTGGCAGAACTGGCTTGCCGGGCTTTCATCATCAGTTCGAGGTGCTTGTCACGTAAGTCTATGCGGCCCCGTTTTTCGTAAATTTCGGCCAGCAGTTCGTGGGCATCGCTGTAACCGGGCCTGATCCGTACCGCTTCCAGAAGAGCCAGACCTGCTTCGTCTTCCTGTCCGCCTTCGTAAAGTAACCGAGCCAGGTGATAATGCGCTTCGGGCAGGGCTGGATTTTCAACGATAGCGGTACTCAGTTCACGAGTGGCGGCACGATAAAGGGCGTTGGCTTCGTCGTCGCTGATCTCCTGGTTTTCAGATTGTTCGGCATAAACCAGAGCCAGATCAACGCGGGCTTCGGCATAGCGGGCCTGGGGACTGACGCGAAGGGCTTCTTGAAGAAACTGCAAGGCCCGGTCAAAATCTTTTTCCTCGCGGTAGCTCACCCCGATAATGCGGTAAGCGGCGGCGTACTTGCTATCCAGTTTGATCGCATTTTGCAGTTCGCGGCGAGCAGCAGGGTACTGACCGCGAGCGAGGTACGCTACGCCCAGGTTGAGGCGGGCAATTGCCAGATTAGGCCGCAACTGAATCACTTTGATCAAGCTTTTTAGGGCAAAATCAAATTTTCGCTGCATAAACAGCACGACACCCATATTGTGGCGGGCCTCGATCATCTCCGGGTCAATTGCCAGAGCCTCCCGGAAAGCATTCGCGGAGTTATCGAGATCGCCCAGGTAATACAGGGTATTGCCCAGAAAGAAGTAGATAATCGCCCGGTCAATTGCGTCCTGGTAGTGGTCACGGTCGCTGTACATGTAAGACGCGGTGAGGGCCAGACTAAATTCGGAGCGGGCTTTTTGATAAAAGTGATGTTCGTCTTTGTTGTGGGTTTCGCCCGCGTAACCGTAAGCTCCCAGCCCGGCCACGAACGCTGAAAAGATCGAACTCTGGCGGGCGGTCTGGGTACCCAGGTCGAAACTTTTCAGGCCCAGGATTTGCATCTGGCCGGGCGCGGGGCGTTTATTTTCCAGGGGTTCTTTAAGCTCGAAGACCGCCACAAAATCGCGACGTTTATGGAAGGCGTTCCAGCCCCAGACGACGGCGTGGGCGCGGGGTACTTCGGCTTCTCGCAAAGCACTCTCGCGGCTTTTGACAAAGACGGCCAGGGGGTAAAGGCTAACCGCGCTGCCCAGGTCGGTGTCGTTTAGTTCCGTCTTGAGAGTTTCTTGCAGGTAATCGGTCAGGGCGTGTGCGCCCACTGCTTCCTCCCAGGCGAAGAACTGCTCAGGCGGCTGAAATTTCACTTTAGGAGCCGGACGAGTGTTATCGTCGAACTCGCTCAGAAAAGGTTCGCCAGTGGAACGGCCCAGCACCCGCCCTCCGCCACTGTTAGTCCGCCCTTGACCGAAGGCTGGATTACCGCCGTCGGCTCCCGCAGTTGCGGTTTTGTTCTGGCGGTCGGCCAGGGCCAGAGCCGTCGTAGTCGCGGGCGAGGCGGAAGAATTTGAACCGACTCGTCCGGCAGGCAAGGCTCGCACCCCGCGCCCGGCGGGTAGATTGGCCGAAGGTTGGGTATGGCGAATCTGGCGCAGTTCGTTTAAAAAACGACTGTTGCCGACGGCTGCCGGTTCGTCTTCGTCGAATCCAGCCTGCATTTCGCGCCGCATGATCGCCCGGAGGCGAGTACGGGCGGGCCGGAGCAAACCCTGAGCGGCTCCATCGGCCTCGCGTTCTTCGCCAAACTCGGCAAAGGCAATCACAAAGCCGCCGGGCCGGGGCGGAGTGACGTTTAGCATGCCCCAGGCCAAAAGTACCAGCGCGCCCAGGGTGAAGCGGAGTAGTTCCCACAGTACGTCAAGCTGACCGCCTTTGGGTAGCCAGTTGAAGATCATGCCAAACGAAAACAAGAGGGCCGCCACCACCACTATACCTACTGCGACGGCAAACCAGGTACGATTGTTAAAACGATATAATTGCATCAGATTAAGTCGAGTTCTCCAGCTTCTACCTGGTAAATCTAGCTAAAAAAGACCTGACAGGAGAAAACCGGCCAGCATCGGGCCGTTATGATCACATAAATACTTTACCGCTATTATACTGCAAAGCCCTGCGTTCGCATAGCCCTAAGCTCGTTAAGCGGCCAGAATTTTAATATACTTGTACCGGGGTGCCGACCGGAAGCTGATAGATCAAACTGGCATCGTAGACCGTGGCATTGACGCAGCCGTGACTCTGGGGAGCCAGACCGTACTTGGCATGCCAGTACGAGCCGTGAATAGCAAAGTCCAGGTAGAAGTAGGTGACATACCGCACTTCCTCTAATTTGTAACCATTGCCCGCCGCCCGGTTGCCACCTTCCATCGTTTGCGTTTGTGGGCGGTAGCCACCGATAGCCCGGAAATTGCCTTCGACCGTTTCGTAGCCTGTGCGCCCACTGGCAATCAAGGTGGTAAAGACCCGTTGGGAGCCGTTGTAAACCGCCATCATCTGCGTTTCCAGCGAGACAGCCACCCACAAGCCGCTATTGCTGAGGATTGAAGCGGGAGCAGGGAAGGTCGGCATATCGAGGAGTTCGGTGTATTTAGCATAAACAAACAGGTCGGGTTTCTCATAAACCTGGTGCCAACGGTCGTTGCCCGGTTCGACTTCTTCTCCCTTGACGGTGCGGAGTACCTTGATGCGGTCGCCTGCCTGCAACTGCGTTACGAAGGGGCGGGACTGGCTGTTGAAAGCGATATTAGCATCGGTTGTCGGGGCGGTGCGAATATTGAGAACGGCACTTGTTTTGTACCACTGAGGCTGAACCGGAGTAGTGAACAGGTTTAACAAAGAATTATTAGATTGCGGCAAGCTCCCTCTATAACGCCATTGCACGTAATGTTGCCCAACATTACCCATTTCCACCTGATAGGCTGATGGGTTGGAAGGGGTGTAAGTCAACACACGCCGCTCGAAAGCCTGAAACAAGACTTCCTTTTCGACCCCGCCGACCACAACCTGCGCCCAGTATGCTTCGGTTACGGGAAAGCCAATGGAGAATTGCCAGTCTGAAACGAGACCTTTCACATAGCTGTTGCCGTTGTAGACGGTGCCTTGCCGGTTCATGAATTCCCAAAAAGCCTGGGGAATCCCAAAGCTCTTTTGCATCACGGCTACCTGGCTGGCCGGGTCGTACTGGAAATTCTCAAAGCGATTGGTAGCCTGGCTGCCCTTGTACCACAGGCGGGTGATCGGTTCGCCCACTTTAGGACTGACGAGGGTTGATTCGGGTAGATTGAAGACCGCATTTAGCTGGCGATAGGTCGGCGATGCGTTAGAAGGATCGCCGATTACGGCCAGGTCTGCCCCTCGAAGCTCTTGCTCGTTGAAAGTGTCGTCCCCTTCCTGCACCCGGCCTGTAATCAGTTCGGTCGTGAGCAAACCGTTAGTCACCAGGCCGCTAGCAGGGTTGTTGATTTCCATGCGGGTTTTATCAAAATATTGAACCAGCCTTTGCCCATAAGGAGCGTCGGTATAAGGTTCGTACAGCCCGACCGAAAGCGGTTCCGGCCCCCAGTACCAGCTTCGTTCGGCTCCGGCCCGTTGAACTGCAACCGGCTGATCGGTGCGTTTCCAGACACTTTCAAAAGCTTTCTGGCTAAACTTGCCGGTAGTAGTCTGAGCCTCAGCCCGGAGAGGCGTCGTTACCCAGCTACCGGCCAAAGCCGTCAGAAGCAGCAGGGCTACATACAAATTCACCAGGCTCAGGCTGACTCGTGGCTGGGTATTCATCCGGGCTTTTTGATCCTCTCTAAAGTCGCTTCTAAATGTAGCTCTAAATTCGGCTTACTCTTTTAGCTTATTCTGACGGCCTCAACCAGCATATTATATAAGGGCTACGTTATTGCAGTCAATAATAGTAGCAATATTAGCAACGCTTGAAAGGGGCAGGAGGTAGCGGCAAATGCTAGAAAACCTGTTTTGTGCCTTTACCCTTGAGGTGGCCGCCGCCTGAAACGAGGATGGCGGCTCAAGTAGCGTTCGCGCACGAGTGGTAAGACGTTACGCCCGACGTTACCGGCTTCTTCCAGGTGCGGATAGCCCGACAGAATAAAAACTTCCACTCCGGCTTCGATGTACTTCATCAAGTAATCGGCTATCTGAGTGTAGGAACCGACCAGAGCCATGCCTGCACCCCGCCGCACGAGTGACAATCCGGCCCATAATCCAGGGCGCACCCACCACTGGCCGTCCGCCTGGGAACGCAAAGCCCATTGCCGGTCTTGCCCGACACTCTGGGCCGCTACGCCTGGATCGAACAGCAAATCTCCTTGCGGGCCAACCTCGCTGCTACTCGCCCTCGCCCTGGCCCGCGCTTCTTCGATGACTTCCGGCCTGACCGCACTGATCGAGTCGAAAGCCGCCTCAACTGCCTCGACTTCGGTCGGGCGGGCGAAGAGATTGATCCGCAGCCCGTAGCGGAGCGGAGGCCGGTCGGCAGGTCTGAGGCTTTCCGTTTTGTGCTGCATATCCCTCACCCGCCCGGCGATAAGCTCGACTGGCTCACCCCACATCATGTAGACATCGGCAGCCTGGGCGCACACGGGCAGGGCTGCCGGGCTGGCTCCGCCGAAATAAAGCGGCGGCGGGCTGCCCGGCCAGTTTTCCAGTACACCGCCCTGCAAATTGTAAAATTCGCCCTTGTAATCAAACGGAGTGCGGTCGAGCCACAGGCGACGGCAAATTTCGATAAATTCCGCCGTCCGACGGTAGCGGGCATCGTGGTCGGTGTAATCGCCGTACATGGCTTCTTCGCGGGGTCGTCCGCCTGTGACGAGGTTAAGCCGCACCCGGCCCGGCACAATAGCATCCAGCGTAGCGAACATTTTGGCAAAGAGCGGCGCGTCGTACAGGCCGGGCCGGATCGCCACCATTGCTTCGATTGTCTCGAACCCTGGCAAGAGTGCCGCCGCCAGAGTCCAGCCTTCCAGGGCGTGATGAGTGAAGCCAACGCCCAGCAAAACGGAGCGAAAGCCGACCGCCTGAGCCTGCCCAAAGATTTGCCGCATATAATCAAAAGTAGGGGCACGTTCCGGTTGCGGCAGGCCGACCCGGTAGCCGTCGCCGTTTAGTGGAGCGCACCAGTGAAATTCAAGGCTCATCCGCTTTCTTTCACCTTTCTTTCACCCTCTAATCACCACACAATAACTATAAATTTCACAAGCTGACCGCAAATCTCTTGTTGCCCCTGACGGGAGGTGGTATAATTTCGGCAGGTAAAAGCTGTTCATAAATTATTATAGCACCCCGTAGGGGTCAAACCCGCTTGCGGGTCTAGGCTGGGAGGTAGTGCGGTGTCGCTTATGATCAACCGGGGAAACGCCGAAGGCTCGAATCCCCAAACCAGCATCGAAATGTCACAGGCTCTGGCGATTATGGAGCGTTACAAAACCTGGAACGCCAACGAAGCTCTGGTTCCAATTTTGCAGGAAATTCAGCACGACTTTGGTTATGTTCCCGATGTAATGGCCGCCTTGATCTCCGAACAATTCGACATTCCCCTTACCCAGATTTACGGCACTGTCACCTTTTACAGTGATTTCCGGGCCACCAAAAAGGCCGAACACCGCATTTTGTTATGCGAAGGCACGGCTTGTTACGTCTGTGGGTCGCAAGGGTTGCAACGCGCCGTGACCGAAAAGCTTGGCATCAATTATGGTGAAGCTACCCCGGACGGCAAGTTTATTCTGGAACGAGCGAATTTCTGCTTCGGAGCCTGCCAGTTGACCCCGATGGTCGAACTAGAACACACTTTTTATGGCAATGTCACCCCCGAACAACTCTTAGAACTAATTGATGAAATCGCCCAAAGCGAGGGCCACGAGCAACCTAGAGGAGAGCATTAAAAATGGATCGAAACGAACTGATCGCTTCGCGCACCCGGTTCAAGCAAACCCGCACCGATCTATTCAAATCGAAAACGGTTATTCAGTGCGTAATTGATGGCGGCTCGGTAATGTCCGGGGCGAAAGCAGCCTTGAACAAGTTTCGCCAGTTGGTGGCCGACCGCAGCGATATCGAGATAAAGGTCGTGGGCGGCTTCGGGGCAATGTGGATGGAGCCGACCGTTTTTATTTCCAAACCGGGTAATCCACGGATCCTCTACGGCCACGTAGACGCTGCTCGCGCCGAAGAACTTTTCCAGCGTTATGTTCAAAACGACGACCCTTGCAAGGAATATGCTTTTGCCTGGCTCAAAGACACGATTGAGTACCCCGACTACCGCTGGGGCGCGAACGAAGAGCTAGAGTGGCGCGGCATCCCGCATATTGGGACAACCGACTGGGGCCGCTTGCAGCAGCGCATCGTGTTGCGGCATTGCGGCGATATTGACCCTGAAAGCATCGAAGATTACATCGCGCAGGGCGGTTATGCTGGCCTCGAAAAAGCTCTTTTCGAGATGAATGGCGACCAGATGGTTGAAGAAGTCAAGACTTCTGGTTTGCGCGGACGCGGTGGGGCCGGTTTCTCGATGGGCATCAAGTGGGAAACGGTGCGCGGTATCAAGCGCACTCCGCGTTACGCTATCGTCAACGGCCACGAAGGAGAACCAAACGTTTACAAAGACCGCCGTATCTTCGAGGGCGATCCGCATTCGGTGCTGGAAGGACTGGTAATCGGGTGCGTGGCAACCAACATTCCCGAAGCCTATATCTACGTCGGCTCGGAACACCCCCTTTCCTACAAACGCATGGGCAAGGCGGTTGAGGACGCCCGGCAGATGGGTCTTTTGGGCGAGAATATAATGGGTTCGGGCTTTTCTTGCGATGTGAAAGTAATTATTGCCGCCGGAGCCTATATCTCAGGTGAAGCCAGCGCGATGATGTACGGTATTCAGGGCGCACGTGGGATGCCACGGGTGAAACCTCCGCGCTCGGCGGAAGCGGGCTTGTGGGGCCAGCCGACCCTGGTAAACAATGTCGAGAGTTTCAACAATGCGCCGGTAATCCTGCTCAAGGGCGGAGCCTGGTATGCTCAGTTCGGCTCGGCCAAGAGCAAGGGTAGCAAAGTTATCCTGCTCAACGGGCCTTTCGCCCGCGTGTGCATGGCTGAAATTCCTTTTGGCGGCCCGATTCGTGACGCTATCGAAGTAGTCGGAGGTGGCCCGGCAGACCCGGCCCATCCGATCCGAGCCGTCCAGACCGGGGCAGTTTCGGGTGGCTCGTTCCCGGTTTCGATGTTTGATATTCCGTTCGATATTGACGAATTTGGCAAGAAAGAGTACGGCTGCTTGCTGGGTAGCGGTTCCTTGACGGCTTACACCGACCAGCAGTGCATCGTAGACGCTTGCTACTACATTTTGCGCTTCAACCGGGACGAGTCCTGTGGTAAGTGTATTCCTTGCCGGGTCGGGTGCGAAGGTTTGACCGAAATGCTCTGGCGGATCAAGAACGGGGACGGCAAAGAAACTGACGTCGCCAAGTTAGACTCGCTTGCCAAGATGGTTATCGAACACTCGATTTGCGGGTTGGGCCAGGCTGCACCGCTCCCGATCATCAACATGATGTTTGTGGACGAGTTCAAGCAAGAACTGTTGCAACACATCCGGGCGGGCTATTGCAAAGCTAACGTTTGCCCGATGGAACACAGTCCGGCCAAAGTCTTCGAGTATGGCGTACTGCCTGACCAGGTGTATCACAAGGATGGTCGGGTGGGATACGATTATGCCCTTCCGGGAGCCAGCCAGTAACTCGTAAATAAAGAGCTAAAACTTCAACGTGTCCTCAGCCGACTCCCATTCAGGAGTCGGCTGGGCAGCAGGGAACATTTTCATGACTATCGAAGCTGAAATAACCGACGCCAAGATACTCTCTCGTCCCGGATTATATGATCCAAACGAGCCAGAAGATGAGAGTCTGCCTGAAATAACTGATGACGAGATATTGGCCCGTCCCCGCATGTATGATCCAAACGAGCCAGAAGATGAGAGTCTGCCTGAAATAACTGATGACGAGATACTTGCCGAGGGAAATTTGTCAGATAGCACACCCCAGAACAGGCTAATGCGTTACTTACAGGAAGTTTTAGCCTATTTGTATCGAGCTGAAGGCTGGTTCATCAGTGCTGACCTGGCAATTATCCACGGTAAACGAAGATACCTTTCGCCCGATGTAGCGGTCTTCAAAGGGGTAGTTGTACCCGAAGCAGAGCAGGATGTCCAGAAAAGCTACCGGCTAAATCCACCCGACCGACCTGCTCCAGGCGTTGTTTTTGAGATCAGTTCGGATGCCACCTGGGATGAGGATTTAGATAAAAAACCCGTCCGCTACGGTCAAATAGGGGTGAAAGAGTATTTTGCTTACGACCCAAACAAACCCCAGTTGTGGAAAGATAAATCCACCCGTCTCAAAGGCTGGCGGTATGACCAGAACGGACAGGCTCAAGAAATCGTATCGAATGCGCAAGGCTGGTTGTGGAGCCAGGAATTAGAAAGCTGGCTAAAGCCTGATCTAGCTTACTTGCGCTTATTAGATCGTAATTTACAGCAACACCTTACGCTTGCAGAGGCGGAGCGTGTGGCGAAAGATGCAGCTCAGACTCAGGTTGAAGTCGAACGAGCGGCGAGAGATGCAGCCCAAACTCAGGTTGAAGTCGAACGAGCCGAGAAAGAGGCTATCCTGGAAAAGTTACGCCGGGCCGGTATAGACCTGGACAAACTTTAGCAATTGCCGAGTTAAAGCAGCACAGAGCGTTGCAGGTGAGACGCAGCAGTTACCCTTCTATTTCGAGGAAACGAACAACTTTCAAGTTAAACTGGAATGAGGAGTCGGATTAAAAAATGGCGGATGATACAGTAAAGGTAACTATTGACGGGATTGATGTAAATGTCCCCAAAGGAACATTCCTGATCCAGGCGGCGAAATCGGCAGGTATCTACATCTCGAACTTTTGCGCTCACCCCGATATGCGCCCTTTTGGTGCGTGCCGGATGTGTACGGTCGGGGTAATGGGTAAACGCGGCCTGGGTTTCGACATCTCTTGCGCGACCGAATGCAAAGATGGCCTGGTCGCCTTCACCGAAAATACCAACGACGAAGTGCGCGAAGTTAAAAAGTTTATCATGGAGTCGTTGCTGGTAGACCATCCGCTAGACTGTCCCATTTGTCCGGCGTCAGGAGCGTGCGATCTGCAAAATGCCACCTGGCACTACGGCATGACCGAGAACCGCATGGCCCGCGAAAAGCAGTGGTCGGAGCAGGATTATCTAAGCCCGGCTATTTTGATCAAACGTGACCGATGCGTGGTATGTGGTCAATGCGTGCGAGTGTGCGACGAACTGATCGGGGCGCATGCTCTAGCCTTCGTGAACCGGGGCATTTCAACTTATATTGACTCAGCCTGGGGGTCAGACCTTACCAAATCGCCCTGCACCAGTTGCGGCCTGTGCGTGGAGGTTTGCCCGGTCGGTTGTCTCATGCACGTCCAGTATGAAAACAACGGTTTGCAGTGGACGATGAAGCGCACCCCGACTACCTGTAACTATTGCGCGGTGGGTTGCCAGATGAATTTTGAGGTCGAGAACAACACCGGCCTGATCGAAAAAGTCACTTTTGCCGAGGGCGTGGGAGTAAACGATGCCCGCTCGTGCGTCAAAGGTCGCTACGGCTACCAGTACGTAAACAGCCAGGATCGGCTGCTTTCGCCGCTGTTGCGCAAGGGTAACGAGTTTGTCGAAATTACCTGGAACCAGGCTTACGATGAACTGGCGAAACGCCTTAACCAGCATACCGGCGACCAATTTGGCGCGATTGCCAGTGCCAAGATTTCCAACGAAGAGAATTATCTCTTGATGAAGCTGACCCGTGGCTTGCAGCAGTCCAATAACATTGATAGCCCGATTCGCTTTACTCAGATGGCTTCGATTGTGGCAATGGAAGAGCAGTTTGGCCTGTCCGGGATGACAAACACGATCCAGGACATCAAGGATTACTCAGGTTGCATGTTTATTACCGGCTCCGACCCTGATGTAAGTGCGCCTGTAGCGGCTTATTTATGGCAGGAGACTATTCAACGCCGCAAACCGGCGGTCATTGTGGTGAATCCGCGCCGGATCGAGTTCGTGAACCGAGCAACTCTGTGGCTGCCGATTAAGCCTGGAACCGATGCGGCCCTCTATAACGGCCTGGCGCACATCATTGTCAAAGAAGGCTGGCACGCCAACGGCTTCGTGGCTGGTCGGGCGGAAGGCTTTGAGGGCTGGATAGCTACGCTGAACGAGTGGACGCCCGAACGCACCAGTCAGGTGACAGGTATTGTCGTCGAGCAGTTGAACGAAGCGGCCCGCCTTTACGCGCAGGGTGGCGACAGCACCAAACGAGACGACACCACTGGTCTTTATCCGCCTTCGGCAATCATTTATGGCACGGGAGTTACGCAGTGGTCGAACGGGGTAGATAATGTGCGGGCATTGGGTAATCTAGCCCTTTTGACCGGCAATCTGGGACGGCTAGGGGCGGGCCTTAATGGTTTGCGTGATTCTTCCAACGACCAGGGAGCCGCCGATATGGGCTGTTTGCCGAATTACCTGCCGGGTTACGTGCCGGTTACAAATGCTGAAGCGCGGGCCGCCGTCGAAACGGTCTGGTTTGGCCGCACTTTTAGCCGCATCCCCGAAAAGCCCGGTCTGACTTATATGGAAATGTTCAAGGCGGCAGAGCAAGGTTCGCTCAAGATGATGTACATCGTGGGCGAGAACCCTATGCTGTCTGGCTCGGATTTGCAGCAGGTGCAAAGGGGTCTTGAAAAGCTGGAATTTTTAGTGGTGCAAGACCTCTTTCTGAGCGAGACGGCCCGCTTTGCCGATTTGATCCTTCCGGCAGCCAGCCACGCCGAAAAAGAGGGAACTTTTACCAATACCGAACGGCGCATCCAGCGTACCAGGCGGGCGGTCGCTTCACCCGGCTTTGCCCGGCCCGACTGGAAAATCCTGGCCGATGTGATTGACCGGCCCGGCTTCAAGGCTAACTACAAGAGTCCCTCCGAGATTATGGTTGAAATTAGCCGGGTCAACCGCTACTACAACGGTGTTCGCTACGAGAAGCTTGACCGGGGCCGCGGCATCAAAACTTACAAGCCGGGTCTGGTTTACAATCGGATGGCTCCGATGATGATCGAGCGGGCCGGGTTGCAGTGGCCTGCTACGATGGACGGGGCCGCCGAGGATGGCACGCCGATCCTTTTCCTGACCGCTTTCCAGACTACTACCGGCAAGGCCCGCTTTCTGACGGCCAGGCATGCCGAGCATGGGACGCCCGGCCAGGGAGAGATTGTGCTGTGTGTGGGCCGGACTAGCTGGGCGCACGACCGCTCCGGGGCGATGGCTCGCCGTAACTATGTGCTGGATGCTCTTGACCAGGAGCCAGAGCTTGAGTTAAGCCTGAGCGATATGGCAAAATTCGGTCTGGCAAGTGGCGACATCGTGCGGATTAGCTCGGAGCGCGGTTCGCTGGAAGTCAAGGTCAAGGGAACCGTCACCCAACGCGAAGGGCATGGTTTTATGCCCTGGATGTTCCGTGAAGCACCAGGCACGGTTCTAACCAGCACGGCCACCGACCCACGCACCGGCACGCCGGAGTTTAAATACACCCGCGTGGTGGTTGAACGG
>JBBRBE010000109.1:0-20284 GCA_038206175.1 Chloroflexia bacterium | reverse complement strand
GATTTTACCACTTCGCCCTGGTTTTTTCACCTGCTAGTCGCACCCTTACTTTCGCTTTTGCCCCAAGCTATAAAAGGCCAGCACTCTAACTGGCGCTGCCATAAGTTCAGCACTACCCAGCACGTGCTTCTTTCGCTGTTTGCTCACCTGGCTCACGTGTCATCGGCTAATGCTCTCCTCGAAGAATTGAACGACCTCGACGGGGTCGGCCACGAACGTAACTTGCGGGAGTTAGTCGGCTTTGATGGTCGGGAGTGGGGTCAGCCCATCACCCTTAACCAGTCCAGTTTTAGCCGGGCCAAGGCTAATCGTTCTTATCGACTGTGGCGTTACTTATTCCACCGGGTCTGGCAACAAGCCAAAGCCCAGTGTGCCCTCCCCCAATTAGAGGGCCTGGGTCAGATTGTGGCGGTGGACGGTACACCCCGTAAAGGGGCGTGTTCGATTGTTTAGCCCGCATGAGCTGGGCGGTCTACCGCTCAACGGCCCCTAAAGTCAAAGGCCACTTCTTCTTCAATTTGGATGGTCTGCCCGAACGACTGGTTTTGACCACCGGGGTAGGCAGCGAACGTGAGGTTTTGGCAACCAACTACCGAGCCGGGGTAACTTACCTATTAGATCGGGGCTACAACGAGTACGAACTGTTTCGTAACTTACTCAAAGCTCAGGCTCATTTTGTTACGCGGCTGCTGAAAAATGCCGTTTGGACCGCTCTTCAAGACTACCCAGTCAGTCCCACCGACCAGGCAGTCGGGGTCCAGCGAGACCAACAAATTCAGCCAGGTCACTCTCAAAATAGCCTCACCGTGCGAATGGTGACCTATAAAAAGCTGGATGGGACAATTATCCACTATATAACCTCGCGTTACGAGGTGGATGCCCTAACGGTAGTGCGACTTTATGACCACCGCTGGCAAACCCTCCGCTTCTTCGCCTGGCTAAAACTTCATTTACAACTAGGACACTGGTACAGCGAGAATGAGAACGGGGTTTTGATCCAGCTATATGCGGCCTTGATCACCTTTTTACTATTGAAGTTGCACAGTGCTAAATGTGCTAAGGTCGAACATCGGGCCATGCGCAGCGGTTTTAGACGCTACATTGACCAGCGGCTCTTTGACCGACTTACTCAGCCTAGTTTAGAAGTTTATTTTAAGCTACTAAAGTCAAGTTCCGAGCTGTCTCAAAGTTCTCCTTGAAGCTCAACGCATTACTGATAACTCAAACTCATCCTCGTTTTGCTGCCACGCTCAGTGCGACTGCCGCCACTTATTTTGCGCACTACCACCAGGGGTCTTACCCCTCGTTCGGCTAGATTATTGTCGGCACTCAGTCCTGGCACTAAGACAAATTGAAATAATTCCTCTTCGTGCCGCAGCAACCGTTTAGCTAAGGCCTGGCAGGGATGGTCTTTGCGCTGGGCATACTCCCGCCCTAAAGTGTGGCTTCTTTGCACTAACTCAATATATTTCTCACCCCGTAAAATAGCCCCTGGCTCACTCGCCGCTTTTAGTAGACTTTGGCCTTCATCGTAAAGTTGACGCAGCGAGGCAGCCCATTGGTGTACCGTTTCATCCGCTGGATACATTTCTTTGAGCTTGAGCTTGTGTAAATCCCGCAACAAGTGAACCCAACAGCGTTGATGCTTGCCAGGGTATATATTGTAACCCGCATAGAAATCACTGCTCAGATGACCCTTGAACTCACTGCCCAACAAGTTCTTGATCACCCAACTCTCGCGGCTTTTCTCATAGTGGTAGTAACGCAGACCTTCGGGCGTGATTAAAGCCCAAATGTAAGCGTTGTGCCCACTCTCTCGCCAGGCTGTTTCATCAGCATGCACAAGCGGGCTAGCTCTGGCTTGCGTTAGTAAGGCGGCGGGTTCGGCTTGACCGCCTTACTTTCGGTTAAGTTGTGCAATAATTCGCTGATTTCACCCACACTGAGCTTGAATTGGTGGACACTTTTGAGATAGGACACGACCTGCCGCACCGTCATTCTTAAACTATTGACCAGATAAGCCACCAGGCTAACAACGCCCAAACCCAGCCGCCCTTGATCTAGCACTTGGTCGCTTAAATCAAGTTTAGGTTCGCGCCATTTCTCACCTTTAGGACACCAGCGTTTAATGATTTGATGCTCAGTAATTTCAACGGGCGCGGGTGGCCCTAAATCTACAACCTGTCTTACTCGGCTTAGACTTTGACCGCGTAAGTGGTAGCCGCATTCGCCACAATGATCCAGAGCGTGAAAATGGGTTTGGGTAGCCGTTTCTAATTTACGACCATTATTGAACTTGGCTTCACGTTTGCGCCGGGCCTTTTTCTCAGCCTCAGCTTTAGGTTTATTGGGGCGAAGCCAGGGTAGAGGCGGGGTTTTAAGTTTTTCGAGTTCGCCAATCCGTTTAGTGGCGGTTTCTAATTGAGCCAGAGCCTCGACCAATTCTTGCTCTAACTCGGCTATTGTTGTTTTCAGTTGACGGACTTCGGCTTCATTTTCCATAGCTGTATTCTATCAATTAGGTCAAGTCTGAACACTTACGCAATCAAGGTATTAATATCCTGGTTGACCAAAGCCTAAGGGCGAGAGCAAAAATGCGGGTTGCGCCCTGAATTTACAAACCAGCCCGGCTAGACTATATTACAGGGCGTGTGGGCGGCAGCTAAGTTGTGCTTTTGAATTTTAAGATTGATGCTTCAAGAAAATACGAAAAGGTGAAGATATGGAGCAGACCGAGAAATATAGCGGCGATGGACAGCCCGAAAGCAGCCTGGCAAAGCCAAAACCTGAAAAAAAAGCCGACCAGCCTTCTTCCGTCCCGGTTGCTGCTAAAGATAAGGGTAAAGGCAACCAGAACGGCAGTTTGTTGAGTATTGGCAGTGCCGGAAGTATCCTGAGTATTGGCAGTGCCGGAAGTATCCTGAGTATTGGCAGTTCGGGTAGCATCCTGAGTATTGGTAGTACCGGCAGCATTTTGTCCATTGGGAGTGCTTTTAGTGCGCTCTCGATCTTTAGCATCGGCAGTGCGTTGTCTCTGTTCAGTGCCGCAAGCATACTTTCTGCATTCAAATTTTTCAAAATCGCTAACAAGTAATCGGCCTGCCCGGAGCGGGCTAGATTGAGAGAATCTATTGTCGGAGCAAGCCCAACCAATCCCCTTTCTTTTCGAGCGCGAGCGCGAACGCGTCTTTATCGAAGGTCTTTTAGCTTCACCTGTTTCCGAGGGTGGGTCGGAGGTACGACTTCCGGCGGTATTTGTGATCGGCCCGGCAGGACGCGGACGAAGCCAGGTGCTAGGTTTGGCCCGGCAATTGGCCGATGGGCGGACAGGTTGGATGCGCCTGGGTGGAAACTGGCCGGACGGTGGGGCCGGGCCGGAAGCGTTGCGGGCCTTCTTGCCGGAAGCGATTTTTGAGGATTACGAGGCCGCCCGCGAACATCTGGCGTCCCTCGAACGGCAGCTTGAAGTGCGCCAACTCTCGCTCGGTCTGCCCCGAAGCGGCGACCCGGACGGCACGGCCCGCTTGCGGGCGGTACAGGCCGTCCCCGGTCAGGCTCTGCACTACTTGATCCGGCGTATCTACACGGTTTACACCCCTGCGCAGTTGAGCGAACAGGCGGCGGCTTTTCTCAAGACTGGCCTGGAACATATCGTTGCCCTGACTGCCACCAACCTGACCCAGATACGCCAGTTTGTAGACGAATGGCAGGCCGAGTTAGACCCGGCGGAGTGGGAGCTTTACCTGCGGCCCGACGAGAGCCTGGCCCGTCGCCTGGGACAGTCGCTGGCGAACAGGGCCGGGTCGGGCCGGTTGCTCGTGACGGTAGATGATTTTGCTCTGCCGGAAGGAACAAACGACCGATGGTTGCGGGCTTTAATTGAAGCAAGCGGGCGCACTCTGTGGCTGTTTGCCGCCGAGCGTTCGCCGGGCTGGAACGAATCTATTTTGACTACTCTCCAACTGGCTCTCCTTTCGGCTCCGGCCCTGACCGCGCTGGCCCAGGCCCGGCTAGCACGCCCTTTGGAGCCGTCCGAGGCACTCTGGTTCCAGACTATCACCGGCGGTGAACCTCTGGCCGCCGAGTTGGTTGCCGCGCTTCTGGCCGGGGGTGCGCTCCCTGCCGCCCTGGATGCCGCCGCCGCCCGCACTCCTGAGCAGCCGACCGAAGGGTTGTTTTTGCATTTTGTGGAAGAAAGTGGACTGCTGGATCAGGCCCAGCGAATGAGCCTTTACCGAATGGCAATTCTGTACAAGCCCACTCCCCAGTTTTTAATCCTCTTCCAGGAAGCTGTCGCCACTGCCGGATACGATTACGACCCCACCCTGGCCGAGCGTTTGTTACAAATTTACCCCTGGCTGGCCGATGGCGGGCGAGAAGCTCTGCAACCCTTTTTGAAAGAAACCTTGCGCCGGTTTTTGCTGGTCGAACGCTACCGTTTCTCGGCGCCGGTGCAGGAAGGCATCGTCGAACCGGCCCGTAACGCGGCGATTGCGCTTTTAAAAGAGCGCGAAGCCGCCCTGGTAGACGACCAGCAACGCCGGGGTAGCCTGGCTTCTCGCGCCCGCGACCGCCAGTGGGGAGAACTGGTGGCCCAGGTTGCCTACTACCGCTTCTGGCTGGATGAGGCGGTCGGTTGGTTCTTTCTGTTGCCGCGCCTGCTGGTGGCCCTGGCCTACAGCGAGAATCTAGCCCGCCAATTGCTGGCTCTGGCCGAAGGAATGAACAGCACTTTTTATGTCGAAGGGCAAGAGATTTTACCTTTCATCCGCACGCTCCTGGCTCCTAGCTATACCGGCGGACGCGCCCGACTGGACGATAAACTGCAAGCTCTGGACGGGCTGGAAGAACTTGGTACGAGTGCGCGGGGACGCTGGTACCGGGCCGAAAACCTGGGGCAACGGCCTGAAAGCGGCGGTAGCCCAGAAGCCGAATTGCGCGGTTTATTAAAATGGTTTCAGGCCCGCATTTACGAAGAAGCCGGACAGTACGAGCGCACGGCCCCGCTCTACGAGAGCGTATTGGCGACTAACGTTTCGATGCCGGACTTAGAACGGGCGGCGGCGCAATCGGCGCTGTACCTGGCGGCCCGCTTCCGGCTCAAAGGATCCGCCGAGAGTGCCTTCAGTGCTTTGAGCCGGGCCGTAGAGCTTGATCCGAGTCAGCCACACGCTCAACGCGCTCTCTTTTTCCAGGCCGTGCGGACCGGCTACTTCCCGGTCGCGCTCAAAGCTGCCGATGCCCTGACCGAAATGCCCGGTGGCGCGGCTGAAGGCGCACTTTACACCGTTTTTGCCCTTTACGCCCTCGAACGCTTGCCCGATGCTCAAACCGAGCTACGAGCTTACCTCTCCCGGCCCGCGCCCGAACTGGCCGGGTCGCAAGGCCGTTTTCTGGCTTTACTCGAACTGGCCGGTTTGCCCGCGTCGGCCCCTGGCCTGGACGAACTTCTGAGCCAGTTGCCCGCCTGAGCGATCTCTACCGCTACTCCTTTTTGGCTGTTCCATATTCTAAATTTGCGTCATTTTGCGCCCTGGTGTAAAATCCTCTGGCACCACTGCTGCTGCAAGGGAAACGGTATCTAAATTCGTTCTGCTCAAAGACTCAAAGACTAATGACCAAAGGAAATAGTACACCATTACTTCGCCTATGAGAGAAAGAATTTGGCGCGGCCTGAACTGGCTGGGTTTTGGCTTGCTTGTAGCAACGAGTCTGGCATGGTTCCTGACTTTCCCAACCCTGCAATTACTGGCTTATAGTTTCGGAGGCGACCGCAATCTTTTCCGGCCCGCTTCACCCGGCCCGGTAGCGGCTTTTTTCCGAAGTTATCCGCAAATTCTCTGGTTGGGTTTTATCCTGGGAGCCTGGCTCTATCTAGCCTTTTCTTCCCGCTCGCTTTCCACTACCCGACCCAATGCGGCTCAGGCCCAACCACACGTCTTGGAGGTTGCCGGGCGTAGTCTGGTTCTGCCCGCCTGGGTCGGGCGGGCGTGGGGTCTGGTGGGCGTGGCGGCTCTGGCCCTTATTCTGGTCGTAGCGGCTCAACTAAGAATCGGCGATGCTCACGTCCTCGGCGCGACCGATCTGATCCGCACGGACTACGACGAAGGAGTGCATGCCAGTGCCGCCCTCTTGCTCGCGCAGGGTAAGACGGTCTACCGCGACTTCTTCCTGACCCAACCCCCGGTCGGGCCACTCGTGTGGTCGCTTCCGCTCCGTTTTGGTCATGCTGAGTGGGGCGGTCTGACCGATTTTCTCCGTTTGCGACTGTTCACCTCGCTGCTTTCGCTCGGCACGATTGCCCTGGTTTATATCATTGGCCGGAAGCTTGGTGGACGCTGGGCCGGGCCGATGGCGGGTGGAATTTCGGCCCTGGTGCTGGCCGTAGATGGCGGGGCGATTCGCACCGAGCAGCAAATCATGCTGGAGCCGATTGTAAATTTCTTCACGGCGGCGGCTATTGCGGTTTTTGTGCAGATTGAGCCGGTCACCCGGTCGGCCGGGGTCGGCTCGAAGTCGAAGGAAACCGCCGGTGGGCCGGGGTCGGCAGGAGAAGAGGTCGCCAACGCTGCTGCGAAGTCGCCGGAAGTCGCCGACCGGAACCGCTTTCAACAGTTTGGACTGCCGGTGGCGGCGGGGGTTTTTGCGGGGCTGGCTCTTTCGGTCAAAATTCCGGCTCTGGCCGTGGTGGTCGGTCTCGGTCTGAGCCTGCTCATCTGGCGGCAGTGGCGGTCGCTTGGGTTGTACACTCTGGGTGTAGTTGGGGGCTATCTCTCTACTACGGCGGCTTTCCTGCTCAGTGCCGGGCCGTCTTTCATCAAACAAGCCTATCTTTACCAGCTACTTCGGCCTTTTAACACTATCTCACTGACCGGCTCATTTCAGGCTGAAACAACTCTAACCGCTTTCGATTACCTGACCCGCACGCCTTATCTGGCTCTGACCTTACTGGGGTCGGTTGCTGGACTGGTGGCGATTGTGGCAGGCTGGCTGACCCGGAAGGTTGGCGGAGCCTGGCTACCGATTACTCTCGTAGCTGTCCTGACGGCTTTGCTCTACACCGGCAAGGCGGGCTTCTTTCCCCATTACTACGATCACCTGGCTTTGCCGCTGGCTCTGCTGGCCGGAGGGGTGGTTAACTTCTGGCCGGTGGCCGTTTGGCGTAGCTGGCCGGGGCTGGTTATGGGTGCGCTAGGAGTGCTAGGGCTGGCTTTGGTGCTGGGGCCGAGTTTGAGTCGAGCGGGAGATGAACCAAGCAAGCCTCAATGGAGTGCCGAACGAGCCGTAGACAACACTTTCGAGCGGCTCGACCTGGCCGATGGTTCGGTGCTGACCTGGGACGCTCGGTACAGTTTCATGCTGGGCCTACCTATGCCGCTCGATAATTACAACAAGTATCTGGTAGATAGCGCAGCTTATGTGGAATATCTGGGGTTGGATTTGGGCGGGCAGAACCTGGTTGCGGCGACCCAAAAAGCTCTTTTTAATAAATCGGCGGGCGATATGCGTCAGTTGCGCTACACTGCTCTGGTGCAGGGCGATTTGCTCAAGGCTGCCGAGAAATCGGACTACGTTTTGATCGAGCCACGGGCCGAGTCACAGCTTACCCAGCAAAGTACCGCCCAACTTAAAAGCGAGTTTGTTAATCGGCTCGATGCGCCCGATATTGATATTTACAGCAATGGCCGGGCGATCCAGCATAAAACCGAAGTGACTTTTGGGGAGGGAATGAGGCTGGTCGGCTATGAGACTGTTGAGGGCAAGGACACGGACTTAAACCTCGAACCGGGCGCGAAGAAACTACCGCTAACCCTTTTCTGGCGCGGCGACAAACCGATTGGTGAGGATTATGTAATCTTTATACATCTTTTAAACGAGGCGGGCGAGACGGTGGCTCAGCGTGATACCGCTCCCCGTTACGGTCAGTTTGATACGAGTAAATGGATTCCAGGCGAATTGCTGGATGATGATCAATCGCTGGAGATCGCAACTAATCTCTCGCCGGGGCGTTATAAACTTGAAATAGGTGTCTACCGCCCCGGCGACGGACAACGTCTCGGCATTACAGGTGCATCCGACAACATAGTGACGAGTGATGGAAACAGCCTAATTTTATTTGAGGTGAATGTTCTTGGGTTATAATATTCAGATGATCGCGCCAACCTCTTTCTTTGCCGATACCGGTTGTCATGTGCGGATATTAGAAGAGATTTGGACTTTGCAGGAGGCCGGACACCGGGTTACAGTTTGTACTTATCATATGGGTGACGACGTAGAAGGGGTACAGGTGCGCCGCAGCCTGGATGTTCCCTGGCGTAAAGGCGTACAGGTTGGCAGCAGTCGCCACAAGCTTTATTTCGACGCCATGCTGGGCCTCAAAACTTTGCAAGTTGGCTGGCAGGAACGGCCCGACGTTATTCACGCTCACCTTCACGAAGGAGCTTTGATCGGCTGGGCAGTCAAGTGGCTGACCCGCCGGGGCCAGGCTCCGTTGGTGTTTGATTTCCAGGGTAGCCTGACGGGTGAAATGGTGGATCATCACTTCCTCAAACCGAACGGCTCTTTTTATAAACCGACTCGTGGGCTGGAGAAAATGATCAACCGGCGGGCCGACCGCATTATTACTTCCACTCACAACGCCGCAAATGTGCTTCAAGCTGATTTTGGCGTGGCGGCGGACAAAATCACCACGATCTCTGACCGGGTGAATCATACCCGCTTCCGCCCGGCTCAAACCCCGGAAGAACTGGCCGAGGTCGCCCGGTTGCGACAGAGCCTGGGTATTCCTGCCGACCGCAAAGTTGTGGTCTACCTGGGTTTGCTGGCCCACTACCAGGGTACGGATGTGCTGTTAGAGGCGGCCCGTCTGCTCAAAGAGGAAATGCCCGAAGCTTTCTTTGTGATTATGGGCTACCCTGGGGTGGATTCGTATGCGAAGCTGGCGGCAAGTTACGGGCTGCAAAATTCGGTAATCTTTCCGGGTCGCATTCCCTACCAGGAAGCTCCGCGCTACCTGCGCCTGGGCGACCTGGCCGTGACCCCCAAGATGAGCGCGACCGAAGGAGCGGGCAAAATCCCGAACTATATGGCGATGGGTCTGCCAGTGGTAGCTTTTGATACACCGGTCAGCCGCGAGATTATGGGCGACCTGGGCGTCTATGCTCGTTTTGGTGAGGCCCGCTCTTTAGCCGACGAAATTAAAGAGCTTCTTAACGATGAGCCGCGCCGCCATGCTCTGGGCCAAAAGTTGCGGGCGAAAGCCGTCGCGGATCTCGGCTGGAATTACGCCCGCCGCCAGCTAGAAGAAGTTTACGCCCAGACCCTCGGCCAGCGTCCGGTTCTGGCTCCCGCGGCCGCCCGACCCAGGCTAGAACTTGGTTCGGCTGCCGATAGCGGCGGCGAATCCCGCCGGGCAGAACTGGCCGAACCCTGGTCGGAAGTCGTCACGGCCAGCGACAACGCTCGACTGGAACAAAAATAAAAACGGCAGTTCGTGACCTCACCTACATAAAGCCCAGAACGAATTGTTTCCTTCTGGGCTTTTTTATTGTGCTGAATTAAACGCGACAAAGCTTTTGAGGTCGGGAATAGTGCCGTCGGGGGCGGGTAGGGCCGGCCAGATTTTACCCTGGCAGAAAGGGTCTAGCTCGATCAGGCATTCCTCCACCGAGCGGTAGCGTTCGCCCGGATCGAAAGCCAGACAGCGTGTTATCACCGCTTGAAGACCCGCCGGAACCCGTCGCCCGGTTTCCATGAGCGTGCGCGGCGGATTGACCAGTTGGGAGTAACGCACCTCAAGCGGGGCTTCGTAGTTGTGGTAATCACTGACCGGGAAAGGTAGTTCGCTGGTTAAAAGTTCAAATAGAAATATACCCAACGCCCAGATGTCTGTAGCCGGGGTCAACACGTCCTGGCGGCATTGTTCAGGAGCTAAATAAGCCGCCGTTCCGCTCTTATCCGGGGGCGGTTCTTTGGTAATTTTCCAGGCCACTCCAAAATCGAACAACTTGATCCGTCCGTCGTGCAGCATCACATTGGAGGGCTTTATATCGCGGTGGAGGTAGCCCGCCCGGTGGACGTGGATCAAAGTGCTGCCGAGGTGCATGGTGAGGCGCAGGGCGTCCTGGATGGCAAACCGTCCTTTATGGCGCAAAACCTGCCGAACAGTGGCACCGGGCAGATATTCCAGCAAAAGGTAAGGCAGAGGAGCCTCGCGGTTTAACTCGAAAGGCCGTACAATGCTCGGATGCGTCATCTTCTTTAGAATCTCGCCTTCGGCCACCAGCAGATGCCGCCAGCGTTCGTCGTCGTGCTCATCGGCCCGCATCATCTTACAAACCATCGCCGACCAGTAGCGGTGATGCCAGATCAGGTATAAGTTAGAAGACATGCCTTCTTGCACGAGCGTGGCAAAAGTTATGTCTCCGCGCCGTTCGCCGGGCCGGGGATCGGTCGGAAGATCGGAATGTGGTTTTAGCGGCATGATTCTTTCAAAATTGTGGTGTCGTATGTAGAGTTAACATAAAATCCAGAAATATAAAAAAGTTTGAGTCCCGAATATTTTTATTCGGAACTCAAAAGCAAACTTTTAAGACTACTTGCGAGGCGGGTGGCCGTCGCCGGTGGTGCTGCCGGTGCGGTCACCTTTGCCGTCGCCGGTGGTGCTGCCGCGCCGTCCGGGGTGGCCGTCGCCGGTGGTGCTATGCTCGTCGTCCTGCTGCTTTTCAGTCGCGGGGAAAGTAGCGACTTTCTTCTGCTCTTCCATTAGGATTGATCTCCTTCTATTGCTTGTTACTTGTTGCTTGTTTCGATCCAGATTAACTCGTTTTGCGAGTAAATTACATTCCAATATAGAGCATACGCCGTGCCAGGGTCTACACGCAGAATTGCTAAAAATGCCTGCTCTACAACCTGGGTTAGGACATTGGCAACTGTTCAGGCTCTACTGCCGAAGGAAAGCCAGTAAATCGCTTGTTACCCGGTCTTTGTAAGTAGCTAAAAGACCGTGCGGGCCATTCTCATACTCGATCAATTTGGAGTTAGCAATTCCTCGTGCCGCCACCCGGCCAGTCGCATCAATCGGTACGACTTTTATTCAGAGGCAGGGCTGGCGGTACTGGCTTCCAGTCCTGCCGATTTAGCCGTAAAGGTATTGACCTCTTGAGGCCGGATCAGTTGGTCATTGGAGCGGCGGAAAAGCAACGCCCCGATCATTACAGCCAGGCCCATCCCGCCGAATACCCACCAGCATAGCCCGTTCAGGCCGATTTGACGGCCAAAGTCGAAGAGCCAACCTCCGAGCAAGCTGCCAAAGATGCCTCCGAAGCCGAGAGCTAACGAACTAAAGCCGAAATAGCTGGCGAGGGTGGTTTCCTGCGCCCGGTTCGTGACAATTACGGCCACGGTCGGTTCTACCACCAGCCGTCCGAGCGCATAAACTACCACACAGGCGATAAAAGGCCAGTACGAGCCGACAAAGCTGATCAGGAATAACCCAAGAGCCGAGACGAGCGTGCCGACACCAATAATTGTCACCGGGTTGACTCGCCGGGCCAGGTAGCGCAGAGCCACGAACTGCAAGCTGATCGCCAGACCGCTGTTGACGATATAAAGTAAACTGACGCCGTCCTCCGAGCCGGTCAGGTTAGTCGCTTCGAGGGGCAGAGTTATATTGATCTGCGAATAGAGCGAATAATAGCCCACCAGCAGCACGGTAATCAGGACAAAAGGCCCGTCGTGCCAGACCGTACCGAGGTTCGAGAACATCTGGCCCAGGCCACTTTTGACCCCTTTAGATTGGGCAATTGGCGGCACACATAGCCACACCAAAAGGAAATCAAGCAGGTAAATTCCTGCCGCGATCATGCCGACCAGGGCGAAATCAACCTTGATCAGAGCTACGCCCAGCAAAGGGCCGGTAGACATTCCCAGGTTGCCTGCTGTACTGGATAGCGAGAAAATCGTCTCGCGCTTGAAACCTTTGGAGAGCGCGGCCAGGGCGGCTTTGCTGCTGGACTCGAAAAGCGCACCGCCCACGGCACTGACCGCCGCTGCCAGGGTCAGGCTCAGGGTATCCCCGGCCCAGGCCAGCCAGCCAAACCCAACCGCTCGTATCAGCATACCTAGCATAATCATCCGCCGGTAGCCCGCCCAATCCGCCAGAGCACTGGCGAACAAACCCAGGCCGAACTGGGTAAACTGCCGCACCGCCAGCACGAGACCAGCAATAGTCGCGCCCAGAGCCAGATCACGGGTGATATGCACCGCCAGTAGCGGGATCAACATAAAAAAGCCGAACCACATCAGGCCGGTCGTCGCCAGCAGCACGACAATACCGTTCATCTGTTGCCCTCGGCTCAGGCTATTCTCATTCTCACTCATCAAAGCTCATCACTCAAATTTAAGCAGCCTCCGGCGTCACCCGCCGCTAAATCATGATACACCCTGATTAATACCAGGGGCAATCAGCCTTTCGGCGGATTTGATGAGGATTTCCCCTTTGGATGCTTCTCTTTTGGATGCTTCTGTTTTTTGTTTAGATACAAGATAGAACAAAATTAGAGCGTGTTGATGGCCCGTGCTGCCAGTGTCGCCAGAATAACGAGCGAGAGAACGGCTTGCAGCATGCTGAGAAGCTTGAGGCGCGAGCTTAACACGGCGGTATCGGTTGGACTAAAGGCCGTACTGGTGTTGAAGGCGACAAAGAGGTAGTCCAAAAAGTCCGGTCGCCAGTGCGCCAGGCCCGGTCTATCCAGGGTTAGTTGAGGAAAGAGCAGTTCGGACTCTTTGGAGTAGTCGGGATTATGGTGACGCCGCACGGGGCCGCCGCTATCGAGTTGCCAGTACCACAGAGCAAAGACCAGCACATTCGTAACCCACAGGAGCGAGGCGTCCCGCAAGAGCGACACCGCGCTAACTTTGCCACCCGGTAGCGAAGTTAAAAGCAGCATGACGCTGATTGTTTCGGTCAGAGTTGCCAGCCCAATCGCTCCCACGATCAACCAGTGATTCATGACGTGGAAACCGCGCAATCTCGCTAAGATGGCAGTTGCAATCAACAAAGCCAGCAAAGGCAAGAGCATCCAGCCTGAAATGATGGTCAGGCGGTCTGGCAGAATCGCGTAGATCAAACCGACCAGTGCAAGGGCTACCAGACCCGGCCAGCGTTTTACTTCGCGGCCTACCCCGCGAACCGTTTTGACGGAGGCGTTCAAAGCTGATTTTTCCAGCTTTTGAAATTCGTTCTTATTTTTATTCTGGCCTGGTTTATCTTCATCCATGCTTTAAGGCTACTTCTTCATCTAAATTATAGAGCCAGAGCCTGGGCGGGCAAGGGGTGAGCCAGGGCCGCCGGATCAATTTCGCTGGCGGAGTGGAAATGCGCGAAACGGCGCAGACCAGCCGCCAAAGCACGGGCGAAAGCCGGATCGTCGGCCAGGGCCGGGTCGTCCAGCCAGAAACCCAGCAGGCGTAGTCGTCCGGTTTTGCGGTCTAGTTGCGGGTCGAGCCGCGCTACCAGTCGGTCGCCGTAGAGGATCGGCAGGGTGTAATACCCCCACCGCCGTTGAGCTTGCGGCTTGTAAACTTCCCAGATATAGTCGAAATCGAAAAGCGTTTTGGCTCGTGTCCGGTCCCAGATTACGTTATCGAGCGGCGCAATCAGGGCTACCTCGTCCTGCGTCGTCGGGCCAAGTGGCATCCATTCGGCGGGAATATGCCCGGCGGCAAGCTGGCCTAGCCTGGGCAAATCGGCGGTCGGGAAGTAGAGCGTTTCTTTGCGGTCTTCTACCAGGGCAGGACTGGCAATACCTTCGGCCACCATTCGTTCCAGCCACAGACCAACCTGAGTCGGGCCGGGACGACGATGGATCATATTTGTCAGGCGGCGCGAAAGTTCACTTCGGGAGGCCAGGGCCAGGTCGCGCAAAGCTTTTGTGACAAAGAAATACTCGGCCTCGGCAGGGTTTACCGGCTCGAAGGAGTGCGAAACCAGTCGTTCGGTAAGGTCGTATACCCGGTCGTTGCCTCGCCGCGAATGAATCATAATCTGGCCGGAAATCCACAGGTAATCCAGACCGTGCGCGACATCTTTGACCACGTTAAAACCACCCGGCACGAGCGAACGACCCTTGAAATCGCGGGAGGTCAGTGGCCCGTCGGCTTCCAGGCGTTGCCGGGCCAGGGCGATCACTTCGGGATGTTCGCGGTCAAGCCATTCCCGCGAAGCTCCTTTGCGGGCCATTATGCTCAACCAGTAGGGCAATTCGTCCAGAGGGTAGATAAAAAGAATCCAGCCGTACTCGAAAAACTGGCGTTCGGTGTACAGCAATTGATCTAACATCGAAGGAGCATAGTCGGCAACCCGGCTCGATAACACCAGGTCGTGATTGCGGGCTACGATACTAATTGTATCCACCTGCACCGACTCTGCTGCCCGAATTGCCTTAGCTACTCCGTCCGGTCCGGCCCAGCGGCGGCCCGGCCACAGTCCTTGTCGGCCCAGCACATACCGCCGGGCAATTTCTTTGGTTAATTCAATCATGATAATTTTAGTTTTACCCGAATTCAGGACGAAGGCAAGGCCGAAAGAACCGGGCTTTGCCCACCTGGTATTTTTCTTAGCCTTGATCCTTATTCCTTAAAAGCCAGCCGTCGTTCGCGCAGAGAAACAAAGCGACCGTGACCGATTACCAGATGGTCTAGCAAGTCAATCTCCAGCAGCTTTCCCGCCTCGATGATTTCTTCGGTCACGCGCACATCTTCCGGGCTGGGCGTCGGGTCGCCGCTAGGGTGGTTGTGGGCGATGATCACGCTGGCCGAGTTCTGGCGAATGGCTTCACGAAAGACCTCGGCAATCCGTATCTGGCTGCTGTTGATTGTCCCGACATAAACCGTCTGCATCTTTAGCACCCGGTTTTTGTTGTCCAGCATGATCAGTTTGAGGTGTTCTTGCTCCAGACCGGACATTTCCAGGATCAACGGATTCGCCAGATCGCCGGGCGAACGCACCTGCAAGCGTTGGTCTGGCTCGGCCAGCAGTAACCGCCGCCCAATTTCCAGGGCCGCTTTTAGCTGGGCGGCTTTTGCCTCGCCCATTCCGCGCAATTCGCACAGTTCGGCCAGAGGTACGCGGCTCAAGCCGCTCAGTCCGCCATAGTCCCGCAAAAGTCGCTGGCTCAGGGCGACTACGTTCTCGCCCGCTATTCCCACCCGCAACAGGATTGCCACAAGCTCGGAGTCGGTTAACGCACCGGAGCCAAGCTTGACCAGTTTTTCGCGTGGACGGTCTTCGCTGGGCATTTCCCGGATGGACAAGCCGTAACGCTGGGCATCAGGTAGCGTTTCATCACTTTTCATCGCGGATCGCAGGGTCTTTGTAAGGGGTAAACGACAGAAAGCTGTCGCCTTTGTAGCTAATGGCCTGGATTTTGAAGGTCTGGCCGTCTTCAAATTGAATTGTCAGCGTCCGCAGATCGTTGTGGGCCGTCGCAATCTTACGCCCTGCCAGCCAACTCCAATCTACCGAGCAGCCGTTATCCTGACCGTTTGTTTGCTCCTTAGCTTTAAGCGGCTGATTGTCCGTTGTGTGTGCGGTATCTTCCATTCCGGGAGCTTCTCCTGTTTGAGATATCTATAGCTATATGAAAGTGAAAGTCGAACATTCGACTCGGCTAGATTGTGAACACTTTTAGTAATCCACGGCAACATATCTGAACGATTAGAGCGTTATTTTAGCTTGAATTAGAACATCTGTCTACTCTGCGGCGTAGCTCTTAGCCCTGCTTTCGGTCTGGATACCTTTCCGAGATTGTACAAGTTTTAGCTAATGCTGTAGTATACGGGTGCGATATGAGATGCGACAATGATGTGCAGGAGATGAGCGAAATGAGTGACAAACCAAGCGGAATACCCAGTCCAAGTGACTTCTTCAACTGGATGAGTCAGTTTGCTCAACCGATGGCCGACGTCGGCGCAAAAATGGCCGAAGCGATGCCGGGCGTACCGGGCATACCCACGGGAACCGACCCGCTGAGTATGTGGAAGGATTTACAGCAGAAAAACGAGCAGGCTCTGACGCAGTATATGGCCGAGATGGTCAAAACGCCTGAGTTTGCTCAGAATCTGGGGCAAACCGCCAGTGGCGTGGCAGCCTGGCGCGAGGCAGTGCGCCGCTCGGCCCAGGCTTATCTGGAAGCGGCCAATATGCCGACACGGGAAGACCTTACCCGCATAGCCGGGCTGGTAGTGGCTCTGGATGCAAAAGTGGATGACGTGGATGCCCGTCTGGAAGAGGCCGGACTAGGCGGTTTAGGGACGCGGCTCGATAGCCTCGACCAGCAAACAGGTCTGGCAAGCCGACTGCAAGAACTCGAAACTCGCCAGGTTAAGCTCGACGAACTTAATGCCAAACTCGACTTGCTGCTGGGGCTGTCCGAAAGGCTGATAGCGGTTGAAGATAAGCTGGATAAGTTGGCCGGAGCCGCTAATAATCAGGCTGCCCAGCATATGGCCCTGGTCGCCGAGCTTGAGAAACAAACCCAGGCTGCCGCTTCCCAGCCTCCTCCAACAACCGCGCCCCATACGCCCGAACATTATCAGTACACCGAGAGCGAGGCAGTCACTAATGCCCGACCCAAGACCTCTCGCAAACCGATTCGAGCCGCTAAAACTACCGAAGCCCAGGAGGATAAGTAACGAAAATGACTTCCGAAGCCCAGGCCCAAACACCTTCTCTGGAACAATCCGCCGAACTGGTGCAGCAATACCAGGAAGAAATGGAGCATGCTCTCAAACGCTATCAAAAAGCTGTACAACTCAGCACTAACCCGCCGGAAGTGCCGGTCGGTCAATCGCCCAAAGAAACAATCTGGACACGCAACAAAGCTAAACTTTATCATTACCTGCCGTCGAGCCAGGCTCCGACCCGCCACGCCGTCCCGATCTTGTTCGTTTACGCCCTGATCAACAAGCCCTACGTGCTGGATTTACGGCCAGGAGCCAGCTTGATCGAGTATCTGGTGGGGGAGGGTTACGAGGTGTACCTGCTCGATTGGGGAACACCCGGCCCCGAAGATGCGGGCCTGACTCTGGACGATTACATCCTCGATTATATTCCCCGCGCCGTCCGGCGCACCCTCAATCATTCCGGGGCGAAAGAGTTGACCGTAACGGGATACTGCATCGGGGCAACTCTAACTACTTGCTTTGTGGCCCTTCACCCGGAGCTACCGATCCGTAATATGGTGTTGATGGCTGCGCCGCTCGATTTTACCGAGAAGGGTCTGTTTAGTAACTGGCTCGACCCGAAATATTTTAACGTACCCCAGATCGTAAATGCTTTCGGCAACATGCCGGGCGAGATAATTGATTTTGGTAGCAAGCTGCTCAAGCCCGTTCCAAACTTTGTTACGACCTACACCGGAGCGTTTGACCGCCTCTGGGACGACCGGGCAATCGAGTCGTGGCTAAGTATGCAAAAATGGGTTAACGATGGAGTACCCTTCGCAGGAGCGGCTTTCAAGCAGTGGATCAAAGAGTTTTATCAGGAAAACAAGTTGACACGGGGCGAACTAAAGCTGCGCGGTCGGACGGTACGGCTCTCGGACATCCGGGCAAACCTGCTCAACATCATTGCCGAGCAAGACCACATCGCGCTCCCCTGCCAGTCGAAACCAATTATGAACCTGGTGGGTAGCCCGGACAAAGAGCAAATCTTGCTCAAGGCCGGTCATGTTGGGCTGGTAGTAGGGCGCACCGCCTCGAAAGGTTTGTGGCCTGCCCTCAACCAGTGGTTGGCCCGCCGTTCTGATTAAAGGAGAAAAGGCTTCGTGTTTATTCGGACAACTTTAAGTTCAACTCCGGCTTCAACTTCGAGCGAGTTATCGGCAAAGAAAGCTCTTATTTCAGCCCGGCAGGGCCGGTGGGGATTACTGCTAGGGCTGATATTGGTAGCCCAACTATTGCTGGGACTGGCTTCCGGCCCAACCGTGCGGGCCGCTTCAGCGAGTTTCAAGTTTGACAAAGATGCGGGCGAGACTGGCAGCCCGCTCGTGCTGCGCGGAAGCGGTTACGATCCAAACAGCCTGATTTCAATCGAAGTGGTTCAACCCAACAAACCCGGCGCATATCCGTCCGAGCGGGTGTACCGCCTCGGCCTGACTACCAGCGACAGCAAAGGCGAATGGCTCTGGCAGGGAGTTGTACCGGGTTCTTACGCCTTCACCGACGATGGCACATCCACCGCTCCGCCTCAAACGGCTCAGTTCAACGGCCCTCTGCCACTCGAAGCAACTAAAATTGACTTCGTGACTGAGACTTTGCCGGGAGCGCGGTTGATTTATAGCGAAGTCGAGCAAAAAGCCCGTGGCAGTTTTAATGTTACGGCCAACAACTCCAAAGGCCCCCGGCTTTTTAATACTGCCGGTAGTTTGGACGACAATAGCTTTATCGAGCAACTCTGGAACCCGCTCGATCTGCCGGTCGTGACGGGCCGGGCGGCGGTTAAGCGCGGCTTCATCTGGGGGCCGCGTCCGTTTTATGCGGCCTATGAACCCTATACCGAGGGAAGTCAAAACGGCTATCGCCCGGTGATTTATTTTGATAAGTCGCGGATGGAAAATACTACGGCCAAAGAGCCGCCGCTTTTGACTAACGGGTTGCTGGTGGTAGAAATGGTCAGTGGCCGGACGCAACTGGGCAACGGAAATTTCACCGAAGGCCAGCCCTCGCCCGTGTACGCTGCGGGCGACCTCGGCGTCAATGTGGGGCCGCGCTTTAGCACTTTCAAGCCGCTCCTGACGGTCAATACCAACAAAGACGGTACACTCGTCAACGCGACCCTCGATATTAAAGGGGCTGTCCAGCCCAACCCCGAATACGACACCTATGGCGTCAAGACGGTAAACTATATCAAGGAAACGAACCATTTCGTGGCTAGTATCTTTCTGGATTACCTCAATCAGAAAGGTACTATCGCCACTCTGAGCGGACGGCCTCCAACTTATAGCTATGGTAAAAACGACAGCCTGTTCACCCCGACGTTCTTCGCTACGGGCTACCCGGTCACGGAACCCTACTGGGCCACCGTTACGGTCGGGGGCCAGCCTCGCCTCGTGCTGATCCAGCTTTTCGAGCGGCGCGTCCTGACCTATACGCCGACCAACCCGGACGGCTTCAAGGTCGAGATGGGCAATGTCGGTCTGCAATACTGGGCCTGGCGATACAACCGCTAGAGTAAGTAAGGAGCAAAAAAGCCGGAATAATTCCGGCTTTCTTGCTCCCCTATTTATTTAAAAAATCAAGAATTGCCTAAAAATATCACAAAGATGAAAACCTAATTGACCGTTCGACCGCCCGGCCATAAATGGGCCTAATACGGGTACGGGGACAGGCGGTACAGAGGAGATGAAGCAAGGGCATTAGCCCCGTTCAGGGGGCTTCGTTGGGGTAGCCCGGCCCATTTATGGCCGGGCGGTCGAGCCTAAAAGCTGGTCTTCCTCTTTGTGATATTTTTAGGCAATTGTTAAGTAAAAGTCTAATCTAGCCTCGCGGCAGGTTCTGGATTTCGGCCAGGAGGTCGGGCAGGCCGGTTTCGAGGTCGGCCAGGAGCGGATTTTCGCCACGGGCCACAATAATATCCTCGAAATTTAGTTCTGCCCGCACCAGACATTCGCGGGCAACCGGCGCATTTAGCATCACTTCGCCAAAAGGGTTTGTAACCACCGAGCCGCCGATGAAGCCTTTGCCGCCCTCGAAACCGCACAGATTAGTCAGCACGACAAACAGGTTATGCTCGTCCGAGATCGCCCGGACAGTTTCACGCCAGCGCGTAACGTTGCCTGGCTCGTCGCCTGCGAACTGGCGGGCAGGGCTGGCGTTGCCGATAAAGATCACCTGCGCTCCTTGCAGAGCCAGGATTGTGCTGGTCAGGGAATGCCAGGCATCCTCGCAAATCAACATTCCCATCCGCCCGAAACGGCTCTCGAAGGCACTCACTCGCCGTCCCCGGCTGACAAAACGTTCCTCGTCGAAAACGCCGTAAGTAGGCAAGAAGAATTTACGGTGATTATGCACGATGCCGCTTTGCCAGCCCTCGCCGCTTCCGCCCAGCGTGGCATACAGGGCCGAATTGTAGAACGCGCCACGATATTCCTCGTAATAGCCCAGCGTAATATCCAGGGGGGGAGCCTGCGGGCCACGCCGAGTGAGGTAGGCTCCTTGCAGGTCGGCAAAGAGTTTTTCCTGCCGTACCGCCGCTTCCCGCACTCCGCCTTCCAGAAAGTAG
>JBBRBE010000108.1:0-20362 GCA_038206175.1 Chloroflexia bacterium | reverse complement strand
GTGCCTTCTATTTCAAGAAAGAAGTGTTGCAAATCTCCTTCCTTCAAATAAATAGCCTTTAGTTGCCCTACCTGAACTGTTTCGCCCTTGATTTGCAAGCTACCTGCTGGCTTTTCCATAATCACAACTTTGTTAAGGTTGTAAATGTTTTCTCCTTGCGCTCCGGCATAATTCGCGTTAAGCGCACCAGGGTAGGGTGAGTGGAATTGAGGGCGGGAGGGCGTAAGTCCTGCCAGAACAAAACCAGGCCGGAAAAGCTTATAACTCACCTCACGCGCAGCCTCCTCCCAGGCAGCATCCAATTGCACTACGGTTGGAGGTCGCTGATCAATAATTTGAATTCCAACAGGTGGCGTAAATAGAAAGAGATTATCATCGAGCGGTATGTTCACCTCCAATTTAGTATAGCGCATAGAAAAGAGTAGAATACCGGTCTTGTCCTTGAACTCTGCCGCAAGCTGAAGATAATTCTGCTGGTCAACCCACAGCTTTATGTGGGCTGCACTTCTAAATGGAAGCTCTTGTTCCGGGGTCGGCTTAGGGGTCAGTTCAATTATATGCGTCGGTCGGCCTGCTACAGTTTCGGCACCAATGATCCGGGCGTTGAAGAAACGATTGGCGTTTTGGAGTATCGAGCCTGGATCGCCGGTTCCAAACGCCGCTTGTTGCCGGGAGTTATCTGAATTAACCGGGTTAGGATCGAGCAAGGTTAGAATCTTCTGGTCGGTGGCATAGCTCCAGGCCGCTAAACCATCTGAGCCAAAAATATATCGCTCCAACTTAACGATGCCGTCACCCGTAAGAGTTGTAAGGCTCCTGTCGCTACGGTAACTTCCCGGTGCTTTGTACCAGACCTCTTCGGATATTTCACTCAGAGGCTGGGTCGCCTGACTTCGGCCCTGCGACTCAACCTGTCCGTGGTAGCTTTGTAGCCCGTTCAGGCCTGTGTTGGTAGCAGTCTGTCCCGCTCGTAGCAGGATTTGTTCGGCGGCACTGGCAGCAGGTACTGAAAATACGACCAAACTCAAGGCCAGGCCGACAATTAGCAACGCAACGAGAGCCAGTCCCAGGCTTGCCAATCTAAAAGGCGTCCGTCTGAAAACCACTGGGCGTTGCCTGATTGGTTTGCGGGCTTCGTCACCGTTCGGCTGAGTGATAGTCTTTAAGCGAGCTTCGAGTTGTTGAGTGAACTCTAGCCGCGGCTCAAGATGTTGCCGGGCCTGATGGAGGAGTTGGTTAAAAGAGGCAGACTTTTCCATTTGGGTTAGTCTCTGGTCTAAATCTGACCCAGGCTCAATCAGTTCCTTGTTAAGCTTAGACAATTGTATACCTCCGCCGTATTTCATCTATAGCTCGATAAGCAATCATTTTAACCGCCGACTCACGCTTGCCGATTAAACGGGCAATTTCACTGTAACGCAACTCGGCTATAAATCGCAGTCGCACAACTTCGGCCTGTTCCTGGCTTAAACTACCAATCACCTCCCCTATCTGCCGCATTTGTTCCGTCGCCAGAAAGGTTTCTTCCGGCCCTACCTGGGGATCAAGCAGTTGTTCGGATGCCATCCCGAAAGTTGTGTAACGCTAAAAGATGAGTTGGGAGTATTAAGCATCTAAGCTCACCTTTACAGCTCTTTTTTAGACCATAGACCCATTACACAAAACACGGGATGGCATCGTTGTTCGGTAAGACTGTCTAATGTTATCGAGTGAGGTTTAGAGCGACGGTAATGATCGGCTAAAGCTCGTTGAACAATCGTGAAAAGCCAGGCTTTGAACGAACCAACAGGTTTATAGTTTTTAAGACTAATCCAGGCTCGCTCAAATACGAGGGCTGTCAAATCTTCGGCATCTTGCCGATTGCCCGTCCGGGCAAATAAATAGTTATGGACAGCCCGCAAATGAGTACAATAGAGTTGCATAAAGCTTTCGGCGTCGCCACGTACAGCTAACGTCGCGTCAGTCTGAATAATCTCTTCGCCATCCCCGTGTTCAAGGTTGACCTCAACTGTTTTTAGCCCTGTAGCAAGATTAAACCACCCAGACTCATCAACCATATTCAAATCCTCGCTTTGGATACAGCCCTGCAAGCTATAAGAAACCCTGCGAACGGAACTGTAGCTGCTACCGTCAAAATTGTGTCTACAAGTAGATTGCCTTAGAACCGTGCTTGTGAGTTCCAACCCTAATATCGTTCTAAGTAGAGAAAAAGTCACAAGATTAGTAAAGCCAGGAGTTTTAGAGGAGCTGTGGGTAAAAAATAGCGACAACATAGCCAATAAGTACGTCCTAACCGGGCGGTAAGCCATTTACAAATCTGCCATATGCTGTTATAAACATAACTACAACCCTTTATCCAAAATAGCGGGAAAATTGGCTGTGGGCGGCTATCTTGTGCCGAACGCTCGGATTGATTATAATGGCACTGTGCCGTTTAGCCTACACATAAATATTTCAGAAAGTAAAATAGGCCTATGTCTGTGATGGAGTATGCCGGAGGCCGTGAGGCCAAAATTAAGTCAGTCGAACGGCTGATTCCTGAATCCAATACAGTCGCGGAAACCGAACTACCCAGCCGTATTATCGGCGATCTGGTGATGAAGGCGATCTATCAATACACGATTATATCGGCTCAGCGTATCGCCGATATAATCAAATTGCCTTATTTTGGGGTGATCGAGCCGACCCTGGTAAACCTACGCAAAGCCGAACTGGTCGAAATCGGCGGTAGTGAAGGCCTGGGCGACCTGGCCTACCAGTGGGTGCTGACCCCAAAAGGGCGCGACCGGGTGCAGGAGATTTCCCAGCATAGCTCCTATCTTGGCCCCGCGCCCGTCTCACTCGAATCCTACCGCAAAATGGCAAAGGTGCAGTCTATCGGCGAAATTAAGGTTGGCCCAAACCAGGTGCGGTCGGCCCTGGCCGATATGGTGGTCGGCCACGATATGATGGAAGCCATCGGCCCGGCCATTAATACAGGCCGTTCATTGTTCCTTTATGGCCCGGCAGGAAACGGGAAAACCCTGCTCAGTGAACACGTCGCTACCCTTCTAGGCGGTGAAATCTTCATCCCCTACGCGATTGAGGCCGACGGTTACGTGATCAAGGTGCTTGACCCTAACATTCACATTCCTTCGACCGATCTGGCGAATCGGGCCGACCCGAACTCGCTGGACAAACGGCACGACCAACGGTGGGTGTTATGCAAACGCCCGGTAATTGTGGTCGGTGGAGAATTAACCTTGCCAAGCCTGGATTTAATCTATGACGAGGTGGCCCATTACTACGAAGCTCCCTTCCAGTTAAAAGCCAACGGTGGGATGTTCCTGATTGATGACTTCGGGCGGCAGCAGATGCGACCACGCGATTTGCTCAATCGCTGGATCGTACCGCTCGAAAAACGAATTGATTTCCTGACCCTGCGCACCGGCAAGAAAATCGAGATTCCTTTCGACGAATTGATTGTCTTTTCGACTAACCTCGCCCCGCGAGACCTGGTAGACGAAGCTTTCTTACGCCGAATTCAAAACAAAATCGAGGTACGCAACCCGACCTTCGAGGAATACCGCGAGATTTTGCGGCGCAACTGCGACACGCTGGGCGTGCCGTTCAACGAAGAAGGGACGGTCTACTTGCTTCGAGAACATTATGTCAAAGCCAAACGAGAATTACGTTCCTGCCAGCCACGCGACCTGCTCAAGCAGATCATTGGCATTGCCGCTTATCAAGGCGTGGCTCCGGCTCTTACTAAAGAGTTGATTGACACCGCCGTAATATCATATTTCGTGGAGTTGTAAAATTATGCTACTAAAACGTGTTGGTTCCGGTGCGCCTGCTTCTCAGGATAATATGGCCCCGCCTCAGCCGCCCATGTCTCCGCCTCAACCGCCCTTTGGCGGTTCGATGGGTGGCGGCAACGGCTCGCCGCTGATGCCAACTGCCGTACCTACTCCCGGCACCTCGCCGGCCATTCCCGGCCAGGGCTTGCCCGGCGTTATCGTGGATAAGAACAAGCTGCGGGACTTCCGCAACCAAATCGTCCAACGCATCCAATCCAGCATCGGGCCGACCACGATCTTGACGCGAGATGAGAAAACGATCCGAGACCTCGCCAGCAAGTTCAAGGCGATCTACGACCAGTTGCAAATTAGCTTGCCCGCCGACCAGCAACGGATGCTTTTTGACGAAGTGCTGGCCGAAATGGTGGGCTTTGGGCCGCTCGAACCGCTCCTGTCGGACGAAAGCATCACCGAAATTATGGTGAACGGGCCGAACCAGATTTACATCGAGCAAAAAGGCAAGCTCAAGGAAATTGACATCAGCTTCGAGAACGACGAGCATGTGATGCGGGTAATCAATCGCATCATCGCTCCGCTCGGTCGGCGGGTAGACCGCAAGTGGCCGATGGTAGACGCCCGTCTGCCCGATGGCTCCCGCGTGAACGCGATCATTCCGCCTTGCGCTCTCAAAGGCCCAACGATCACTATCCGTAAGTTCAACAAGAAGCCGCTCACCTGGCAAGACCTGGTACGCTTTGGTACGGTTACAGAAGACATGATGAAATTTCTGGAAGCTTGCATCCGGGCCAAGCTAAATATCGTGGTCGCAGGTGGAACGGGTTCCGGCAAGACGACGCTGCTCAACGTGCTATCCGGCTTCATCCCGGATGACGAGCGGATTGTCACCATCGAAGACGCCGCCGAGTTGCAACTGGTGCAACGTCACGTTGTGTCGCTGGAGTCAAAACCAGCAGATGTGGACGGCACTGGCAAAGTAGAAATCCGCGATCTGGTCAAGAACTCCCTGCGTATGCGTCCGGAGCGGATCGTGATCGGGGAGTGCCGGGGTGGGGAAGCTCTCGATATGTTACAGGCCATGAACACCGGTCACGACGGATCGCTGACGACAGCCCACGCCAACACTCCCCGCGATACCCTGAGCCGCCTGGAAACGATGTGCCTGATGTCTGGCATGGATTTGCCGATCCGGGTCTTGCGCGAACAAGTTTCGTCGGCTATCCAGCTAATCGTGCAGCAGGCCCGTCTGCGCGATGGCACACGCAAGGTAATCAACATTACCGAAGTGCAGGGCATGGAGGAAAACAACATCGTGATTCAAGACATCTTTACCTGGGTCGAAGAGGGCCAGGAAGAGGTGAACGGCCAGATCAAAGTGTTGGGCGCACTCAAACCAACCGGATTACGCCCGAAATTTGAGGAAAAGCTCAAGCTAATCGGTTACAAATTGCCGCCCAGCATGTTCGGGGCGCAACTGCCGGGCAGCAAAGAGTACGCCGCTGCCCAGCGTCAGCAACGCCGGTAAGGTTTAGCCGCCCAGATGTGAGCAAGTAGCATATTATTTGGTACAAGAGAGCGTGTTGTTACATTTATAGCAACACGCTCTCTTTTTTATAAAAAGTAGGAGCTTTTCAAGGCCGCTATTTTGCTGTAAGCTTGGAGACATTGGCAGCTAAGACAACCAAAAAGGCGTGAAGCAAGACAAAAGCAAAAGAAGCACAGAAAGGAAAGTGGCGTGGCGAATACTGACGACTCGATTTACCAAAATGATAATTTGGACTACTCTAACAACCCTTCATGGCGCATTTTCCGCATTATGAGCGAGTTTGTAGAAGGGTTTACGTTTCTGGGCAATATTCACAAAAGCGTGACTATTTTTGGCTCGGCTCGCCTGCGCGAGGACAACCGCTACTACAAGTTGGCCCAGGAGGTCGCCCGGCACCTATCCGAACAGGGCTATGCTATCGTGACAGGCGGCGGGCCGGGGATAATGGAAGCAGGCAACCGAGGTGCGCACGAAGCGGGTGGTCTGTCGGTGGGCCTCAATATTCAACTTCCAATGGAGCAGCGTTCCAATGCTTATGTCAAGCAGGGCATGAGCTTCAACTACTTTTTTAGCCGCAAAGTGATGCTGGACTTCTCGGCGGAAGCTTATGTTTTCTTTCCGGGCGGCTTTGGCACGCTGGATGAATTTTTTGAAGTGCTTACTCTGGTGCAAACCGGCAAGATGGAAAAAATTCCAATTGTTCTAATGGGTGAAGCTTTTTGGAAACCCTTGACGAACTGGATGCAGACGGTTATGTTGGAAGAACTTCAGACGATTGCCCCCGACGACCTTCAGTTCTGGACAATTACCGACGATATTGAGGAAGCCGTGCGGGTAATCACCACCGGAGTGCAGCAGCAGCACGACTCCAGGCGGGAGGAAAAGGGGCATACTCGCCAGACATCCGAAGACAAACTCAAACAGGCCACCCGGCCCATGAAACCCTGGGAGCAGTAAAACATGCCGCCTAAAGCTTTGGTATTCGATGCCTACGGCACTCTATTTGACGTGCGCTCGGTGTTAAGTCGCTGCGAGGAAGTTTTCCCCGGTCAGGGCCAGGAAATCACGACCCTCTGGCGGATCAAGCAACTCGAATATAGCTGGCTACGTTCGCTGATGGGCCGTTACGAAGATTTTTGGCGGCTGACCGAAGACGGGTTGCGCTGGGCTTGCCGGGCGGTGGGCCTCAGCCCAACCGAGGCTCAACTTGAACAGGTTTTGCAAAGTTATCTGACCATTAGCCCTTTCCCTGATACTCTTCCGGCCCTGGCAAAGTTGACTAAACTCGGCTTGCCACTGGCGATCCTCTCTAACGGATCGCCCGCTATGCTCGAAGCCGCCGTAACAAACGCCGCCCTGACCGGCACAATCGCCCATGTTATCAGCGTAGACGAGGTAAAAATTTTCAAGCCGCATCCTTCGGTTTATGCCCTGGCCCCGGCCCGGTTGGGCCTGGCTAAAGAAGAGATCGCCTTTGTTTCTTCAAACGGTTGGGACGCCGCCGGAGCAAAGGCTTTTGGCTTCGAGGTTTACTGGATCAATCGGATGGCCGCGCCAATCGAAGAATTAAGCTCCCCGCCAAACGCAGTTATCGCCAGCTTACTCGAACTGGCCGAACTGCTGAGCTAATTTAACCCTGCTTACTTGCAAAACCCCTTCATATGGGCGGGTAACAAACCGACCGTATTGATTATTCCTGGAGGTATATTTTCGCTTATAATGATTTGTATTACAAAACATTGCACCAGACCTATTTACATTCGACTGTTGACCAAATAAGGGGAGCGTTTTATCATGATCAGTAACGAGGAAAGCCTGATTGATACGGCTAAGGAGAAGGAGACCGGACGGATCGAAGCCTTTAGCGATGGCGTGATTGCAATCGCAATTACTTTGCTGGTGCTGGAAATAAAAGTGCCACACGACCTGCCAGAAGGTACGAGCTTGAACTCGGCTTTGTTCAAGCAGTGGCCGTCTTACCTGGCTTTTGTTACCAGTTTTATCACCATTCTGGTTATGTGGATCAATCATCACCGTCTGTTTATCCACATTCACCGCTCCGACACCTTGCTGTTATTCTTCAATGGGCTGCTCCTGATGGGTATCTCGATAGTTCCCTTTACTACCTCGCTGGTAGCCGAATATTTGCAAAAACCGGATAGCGAAATTGTAGCAGTGATCTACAGCGGCGGCTTCGTGCTAATAGCGATTTTCTTTAACCTGCTATGGCGGTATGCTTCCTACAAAAACCGCCTGCTAGCCCCAAACGCCGATATGAGAGCAGTAAATGCAATTACTTCTGCGTACAACATTGGCCCGATGTTCTACCTGCTGGCGGTGCTGTTAGGCTTCTTTAGCGTTACGGCTAGTTTGCTGTTAAATCTGGCTCTGGCCTGTTTCTTCGCCCTTCCTAGCCGCAATAACCGCCCTCTTTAGCCCAAACTGAGCTGAAAAGTGCTAAAATTAGCCGATGAGTAATAACACTGAACCGCCCCGACCGTGGGCAACCTATAACGTGGCGCAAGGCTTGCTGACTTACGAAGGGCAGGTGCTGCTGGTTGGCAACGACTACGGCGGGCCGAACCTCACCTGGTCGCTACCGGGCGGACGACTCGAACCGGGCGAACTGTACGAGGAAGCGCTGATACGTGAAGTGCGCGAGGAAACCAGCCTGGAAGTGTTGCCGGGCGAACTGCTTTTTGTGGTGGATGCCCGCACCGAGCAAGACCGCCGTCATTTTATGACCTGCGTATTCGAGGTACATTTGCCCACCCTGCCCCTGGCCCTACCGCCGGTCAGCAGTGGCAACGACCTGGCGGTAAAGGCCGTGCGCTGGGTGCTGTTTGAGGAGGTAGTAGGGCTGATCGAACGGCCCAGCCTGGGCGAGGGACTGCTCAACTATCTTTACTACGGCCCGCAAAGAATGCCACGTCGGTACTTCCGCTATCCCGAATACTGGAATCCCGACTGGCAGCCGTTGCGGTGGCCGCCGGAATAAGAGAAATAAGAAGGATAAGAAAGCGGGATCAGGCGGTCGGCGGATCGTCCGGCTTAAGTACTGCTAATTGCTAAGAATCGGTAAATTGCTAAAAAATGGCTTTGTTTGGTAAAAAAGAAGAAAAGCCCGCGACGGTACAGGCCCAGAATGAAACCGACTTTGTGCGCGTGGCAAAACTCAAGGATGTCAAGGCTGGACAGCTACGCGAAGCGAATGCCGGTAAAGTCAAGCTGGCCCTGACAAAAGTAGACCAGGAGTATTACGCCTTTTCCGCCTATTGTCCGCATCAGGCCTGGCCACTCTGGTCGGGCGATATGAAGGGTGAACTGGTGCGTTGCTACCTGCATCGCTGGCAATTCAACGTCCGCACCGGCCAGAACGTCTCGCCCGGCGTTCCGGTATGCCTGCCGACTTACCCTACCCGCGTCGAAGGAGATTACCTGCTGGTAAACGTCAATCCTCCGCCGCCACCCCAGTCTACCAACCCCTGATTAACTTAATAGTAATAGCTGTAGCACTACTCCGAGGCATATTTCTCCGGCTTTAGCACCCCGATATAGGGCAGATTGCGGTAGATTTCGGCAAAATCCAGCCCGTAACCAACCACGAATTTGTCGGGAATATCGAAGCCCAGGTAATCAATCTGCACGTCGCTGGTACGGCGGTCGGGCTTATTGAGCAGCGCACATATTTTGAGGCTGGCCGGGTTACGCGCTCGTAAATATTCGGCCAGATATGATAAGGTCATGCCGCTATCTACGATGTCTTCGACGACCAGAATATGCTTGTCCTCGATAGAACTATCCAGGTCTTTCATAATCCGCACTACGCCGCTGGAAATTGTGCTGGCTCCATAGCTCGATACTGCCATAAAATCCAGCGTGAGCGGTAGCTCGATAGCACGAGCCAGGTCTACCATAAACATGATCGCGCCTTTAAGGACGCCGATCAGCATCAAATCTTTACCCTGGTAATCGGCACTAATTTGTTGGCCTAGAACCGCAATTTTAGCCTGCAAAGTCTCTTCGTCAATTAAAACTTCGGCCAGGTCATTCGCAAAAGTCGCCACTTCCCTTTTCCCTCACCAATAATTTAGGACCGCATAAGTAGTCGAAGCTCACAAACCACCTGGGTTTCTTCCGTTACCCGGAAATCGTGAGCAATAGACGCACCCGGTATCCAGACAATTTTCTCCGGCTCGTCCCCGGCAGCCGAACAAACTACAAGAGGCCACCCGGCCCGTTGCTCCCGAAGTATCCCGGCATCCAGCAGAACATCCTGCACTTTGCGGCGACCGGGCGCACCTAGAGGCCGAAACCGTTCACCGGAACGGCGCGGGCGCACTAGCAGGGCCGGGCCAATTTTAGCATAATCCACCCAGGCCCGAAATTTATCCGCTTCTTGCTCTATCGCCTGTTGAGCGTGAAACTGTCGGGCTTCGAGCAACCGGGCTTCCAAATTCCACTCCGCGTCAGGGCCATCCAGTCCGCCCGGCACCGTCAGCCGCAAATCCTCGCCAGGCCAGGCTATCGGGTTTGGTTCGGCCAGCCTGAACCCGACCTGCCCTCGCCATCGGTAAGCTACTACGCCACCGGGCAAATTCAGTCGCCCCGTGGCACCTGCCGCGAAAAGATCAATCACCGCTTCGATATGGGCGGCTTCTACATCAGACAATTTATTCAGGTCGGCCAGGGCTGCCCGCAGCAACCGGCGTTGCAGAGCGCGGGGTTGGACAGCGAAGTAAGCCAGGTTAAAACCCCGCTCGGCTTTACCGGACTGCACCTGGGCGGCGTACTGGATTTCGACCAGGCCAGAAAGCCATTCTTCCTCGCCACCGGCAAGGGCGGCCAATCGCACCAGGTTTGCGCGAAAGTGGGGACTGTAAGCGGTTTCGATTTGAGGCAGGAGTTCCAGGCGTACCCGGTTGCGCAGGTAATCGGTGGAAAAATTAGTTTCGTCCTGGCGGGGTTGAAGCTCGTGGGCAGCACAATAAGTTTCGATTTCGCGCCGCCAGAGCGAGAGAAAAGGCCGACCCAGCCTCAAATTTGTCACATCGGCGGAACCAAACCAGGTTTGCAAGCGTGGATCGAGCGGCGGGAAAGGAGCAAGCGGAGACATCGCAGCCAGACCACCCGGCCCGGTTCCTCGTAGAAGCCGTAGCAAAACCGTTTCGGCCTGATCGTCGGCGTGGTGAGCCAGCAGTACCAGGGAGCTAGACCGCTCCTGGCAAAGCCGGGCAAACCAGGCGTAACGCACTCGCCGGGCGGCATCTTCCAGCGAAAGGTGTTGAAGGCTGGCCCAGGCCAATACGTCGAATTCGGTCAGGTGGCAAGGGACACCGTTCACCTTACAAAATTCAGCGACAAAGCGAGCATCGGCTGTGGCCGCCTCGCCCCGGATAAGATGGTTGAGGTGGGCTGCTTCTATTTGCAAATCAGGATAGGTCGAGCGGAGGGCTTGAAAAGCATGAAGCAAGGCCAGCGAATCGGGGCCGCCGGAAACAGCCAGCAGTACCGGACCGACCGGCTTGCTGAGGGATTGCCAGAACTCGATCAGGGCGCGGGTCAGCCCCAGACCCTCTTGTGGGTGAAATTGCGATGATGGCATACAGGTTAATTCTGGTAAAACAAAAGTCACACTTCGGCTGAAGTGTGACTGGAGTTAATTTGATTGCGGAGGCAGGATTCGAACCTACGACCTTCGGGTTATGAGCCCGACGAGCTGCCACTGCTCCACTCCGCGCCGTTCTTAACTTACAACAAGATTATACACCTCGCCACAGCCAATGTCAAATTATTTAAAGCCGGGCCGAATTCACCGGTACTGATACGGTAAAGCCGTGTGTCAGAACTATCACCCTTAAATTATAAACCGAAAGAATAGGTTCTTGGAGGAAAATGCCGCAAAGCTTTATTTAGAGGAGGAGTAACCAGAGGAAGGATCGGGCAAGCCCTGTAGAGAAGAACCGGAAGCATCATTACCGTTTTTAGCACCTGGAGGGCTACTACCATCACGGGTCAGGGTGGACGAAGGCAAGAAGCGGTCGAGAATAGCGTAAACCGCTTTAAGGTCGAAAGGTTTGGTCAAAATCGCGTCCGCCGCAGTGTTTTCCAGATCAAGCAGATAGGCCGTACCGCTCAGAATAATAACCGGAATATGAGAGAGTTGCGAATCAGCTTTCAGGAAAGCGGCCAGTTCGACCCCACCCAGGTCGGGCATGCGCACATCGGTAAAGATTAAATCCGGCAATTCAGTCTGGGCGCGGGTTAGACCTTCCCAACCATTACGGGCTATTACAATTTCGTGGCCTTTTCTGCTGATAATCCTTTGAAGAAGTATAGTGATACCGGCGTCATCATCCACAACCAGCACTTTGCTCATTATGTTTCCTCGTTCTAGCAGCATTCATCAATCCAGCCTGGATTATAGCACGGAGCCAGGAGGGTGTAAATTTTAATAGGCTTAATAGAAGATAAAGAAGATAAAATTTAAGAGCGTCGCAAACTACTCTTAGAGTTTTCTCAAAAACAAAGACAGGCTCGACAAACCTGCCTTTATTATATACGGTTGAATTGTAGGTTTAGACCAGTCTGGGTTTACTTTTTTGCTTTTATCTTTTCACCGGCGGCCACCGGGGTGCGGGCTAGTGGAGGCTTGAAAGTAATTTCGAGGGCATCCCCCACCATTATGGCGTCGGCGGCAGTGTAGCGGGCCAGCGACATGGGCAGCACAATGTTGCGCCGGTGCCAGCCGACCTCGATTACCAGGTCATCGCCGGTCTGCATCAATTTGATCTCGTCCTCGCTGGTGAAAGGTAAACGGAGTGAAAGAACATAATTCTCGCCGCGCTTGAAAATCTCCTGGGAGTGACCCTGATGATAAAATTTAGACGGGTCGCCATCCGGCCCGAACAATTCCGCAGCCAGGCGTAAAAGCATCGCCTCGCCCACCACTTCACGCTCGAACTGGGGAGCCGGAAACATAGGCAAAGGGGTAAAACATTCCTGGACTTGCTGACGGTATTTGTCCTGCGATTCACTTACATAAGCGCGGGCGGGCGAGTGTTTGAGGGATTCTTCGGTCAGCACCCGGTTGATCATTACCGCATCCACATTGTACCCGTAAAGATTGAGATAAGTCAGGCTACGCTGAGCTTCTTTGATAACCATCTTTTCCAGGTTCAACACGATTCGGGCGGAGGAAATCTGGGGATTTGTGATAATTTCTCTGACCAGATTCAGGCGGTCAATAATATCCTGGAGGGAACCGAATACGTTATCGTTAGCAATCGGCATCGAAGTAACTCGATTTAAGACGGGCCGGGCCAGCTTCATCACCCCGCGCAGAGTTGGAAAGAGTTTTTCGACCCACCAGCGGATCACATCGGGCAGACTGAGCAAGCGCAAGGTTTCGCCGGTAGGAGCGGCATCTACGATAATCACATCGTACTCGCCACTATCGAAATGCCGCTTGATCTGGATCAGGCTGAAAAGCTCTTCGGTGCCAGGAATAACGGCCATTTCCTCGGTGGTAATGTCGTTGTGGCCTTGCCAGGCCAGAATATCAATTAAAAAATCGCGGATTGTCCCCCAATTCCGCTCCATTTCGTGCAGAGCGTTAACTTCTTGCGCCCACAAATTTTCGCGCACTTTAACGGGTTCGGGGCCAAGCACGAGGTCGAGCGAGTCTGCCAGGCTGTGAGCCGCATCGGTGCTGAGGATAATAGTACGATGGCCCAGTTCAGCGCAACGCAGAGCCGTCGCTGCCGCAATACTTGTCTTTCCTACGCCACCTTTACCGGTATAGACGATAATTCTCACGATGCGATTCCTTTTAACTGATGCTTCCAAAAACTAACTGCCGCCATTATAACACATCACCCTTTAGGGTTCCGCCGGGTTAAATAGCTTGAGCAAGGGAGCGGGCAAAGGCGGCTTGAAACCCTCATCCCGTTCTAGTGTCTCCAAAAAAGCGGTAATACTGGCGGTCAGGGCTGGTAAATTAGGGTTAAGGCCGACTTCCAGCCGTTTGAGTCGAGTTTCGTAAAGTTCCCGTCCTTCCAAAAGTTCCAGCACGGCGGTTCCAAAGCTTCCTTCCAAACCGCCTTCTTCTAAAGTCACCAACCGGGGGAAGTGATGCGCCACGGCGGTTAGCAAAGCTTCATCCAGAGGCCGTACCCAGCGCGCATCTACTACCGCCGCCTGATGCCCGGCCTGGCTTAACCGCGCAGCCAGGGCCAGGGCGACCGGCAGGGCCGTTCCCAGTCCCAGGAGGGCCAGTTCCTTACCCTCGCGCAACATTGCCGCCCGGCCCGCACCTGGAGACCGCAAAAGCCCCGGCGCAGTTTGAGCCGATAGTCCCGACTGGTCGGAAGCAGCCTGGTGGTAGTAGATCGCCACCGGGTTTTCTTCTAACCCGGCAGCTTCGGTCAACTGGAAAGCCAGGTCCGCACCATCCGAAGGCACCCCAATATACAGGGCTGGCAGGCTGCGTAAGATTGCCAGGTCGTTAGTCTCGGAGGATTGCCAGGTCTGGCCGAGCAGCGGCCCGGTCACTAACAAGAAGATCACTCGCAAATGCTGGGCGCACAAAGCCGACATTCCGGCATAGCTGCGGGCCAGGTCGGTCGAACCAAGCAACACCAGGGGTTGCAACCCGTTCGCGGCGAGCCGCGTGGCTGTCGGCACAAGGTCGTCCAGCAGTTCACCCAGGCCATAAAAGCGGGCTGGAAACCGCGTGGCGACCTCGCGGGCAAGCGCGGCCAGACCATTTTCAGGGTCGGGCAACGAATGAGTTGCCAGGGCTGAGGCCAGCACTACCAACTGCTTATCGCGCTCTAAAGCACTCATTAGCTGCTCTTGCAAAGTCTGGGCATTCTCCTGGGACTTAGAGTCGCGCCGGGAACGATTACCGATCACACCTTTGGTAGGACGAGGACTCCGGCTCATACGCACTCCTTGCTAGGGAAGGAAAGAAGCTAGGAATAAAGTGTTGAGGGTTAAAAGTTGAAAGCTGGAAATTAACTTTAGGCTCATTTACAGCCGCTCCGAGTTCAAACCCTTAGTCCCTAATCCCCATACTCCGATCTCCAAAATCGGGCCAGCACCCCGGCAAAGCGGTCGGGGTCTTCCAGCATCGGCAGGTGGCCGCAATCCGCGAAACTCACAAGCCGCGCAGCAGGCTTAAACCTGCCAATATTATACATGCCTTTAGGCGGAATAGTCGCGTCGCGGTCGCCTACTATTAAAAGAAGAGGGGCCGCCAGCCCTTCCAGGCAGGCCCGGTACTGCCGCAACGTCGCTACTTCCAGTGATGACAGCGACAATTCGAGGGCCATTCGTCCATCGGCCAGGGCGAAATCTTCGGTAATGATCCGGGCATAACGGGCCGGGATAGGCCGGGCGACCGACCGGGCCACTACCGCCCGCCGCACCAGGGGCAAGTCGAAAGCTCGCTTTACCTTCACGAAAATCTTGACAAAGGTGTTGAGCTGGCTACCCTGCGCTTCGTTTTCCTCAAAGCTGCCGCTATTGACAATCGTCAATCCGGCCAGTTGCCCTTTGGCCTCGGCCTGAGCCGCGAAAAGGGCCGCCGTAACCCCGCCCAACGAATGCCCGACCACCTGGTACGAGCGAGTAGCCAGGCCCAACTTTGCCAGAAGTGTCCAGGCTTCGGCTACTTCGGCCTCGATTGTCGCCCGGCAACTGACGGGTAGCGGCCCCCGGCCCGGCAAGCTCCGACCAAAGCCGCGCCCGTCAAAGACCAACAGCGAGTGCGCCCCTTCCAACCGGACGACGGCCTCGCCCCAGTAACGTCCCGAAAGGCACCAGCCGTTGAAAAAAATTACCAGTGGCCCACCGCTATCCTCCGGCCCGCGCCGTTCGTAGAAAAGAGGCAACCCTTCAAGCTCGGTGTAAGGCATTCGTTTGGTTTACCAGCCCTGGAAAGGACTGTAACCGCCGAAAGCCAACGCCGAAAACAAAGCTACCAGCAAGATCAAGCCGTTGCCGGTCAAAAGGTAACGCTTGTACTGGTTGTGGGTCGGGTTCTTGTATAGGGCCGGTTGCGCGGCCAGTTGCACCAGCAGGGCTGCCACCTGGAAAAGACCCAGCCACAGGTGTCCAGTTGCAAACAAGAAAATTCCCAATCCCACCTGCGAAAGGTCTATAAAAAGATAGGCAATCCGCAAAGCTCCCTGTGGGCCGTAGCGCACCGGCACTGTCCGCAAACCTAAAGCCCGGTCGCCCTCGATAGATTTGAGGTCGTTCATGATCAACAGGCCGACCGCAATCGCGGCATTGACCAGAGCCAGCACCAGCACTTCGGCTTTGAGCGGCGCAAAAACCAGATTTCCACTGATCCAGGTCAGCAGGTTATAGCCCAGCCCGACCGAAAGCGGCCCGGCTAGGCCGTTGCGTTTGAAAGCCAGTGGCGGCACGCTGTAAACCACCCCTAGCCCCAACCCCAGCCCGGTCATACCGACCAGAGCCAGGCCATTTGGCCCGCCCACTAACCCGGCCAGCAACACTGAAATCGCCAGAGCTAAGGCACCCACTCCCAGAAAATTCAGCCTGGCTCCTCGCAGCGTCACCAGACCTGCCGGGATCGGGCGGGTTGGCTCGTTTACGGCGTCTACATCTCGGTCGAAATAATCGTTGATGGACTGACTGAAGCCAATAGTGAGTGGGCCACTGAGGGCAATGCCCAGCAGCAACAAACCAAAAGTACGCCCATCCCAGGCCATCCCGCCGCCAGCAATTGCTCCACTGATAAAACCTTGCGGCCCTGCCGTCCACGTTACCGGGTCGAGCAGGTCGAGATGGCCGCGCAAAGTCGAGCGCGTGGCAGCAGGCCGCTGGAAGTGCATCACCGCCTGGGCAGAGGAGGTGGGACTTTCTGCCCGACCAGGTGCAGGGCGTTCGGTCGGCACCGACGGAGGCGTTGTTTTAGACATATAGAGCCACCCTTTGTAGGCGAACAACTTCGGAAAGTGAGTGAGTATAGCTATAGCTATAATAATTCAATGGAATTTGCCCCCAAATTTTAGCTCTGCCCCGCTTCGCGGGCACCTTGTACATGGAAATTACCTCGAATGGCAACTATAGAGAAATTATACACAACGCTATTTTTTTTTGTGTAGTCTAAACCACTTTTGTACTAATATTGTAAGATTATACAGGTTTTACAGGTTTTAGGAGTGCCTTTACACCAGAATCGGCGCGTGCTAGAATCAGCCCGGCAGTTTTAAATAAGGCGACAAAATTTGAAGAGGATAAAAATGGCTGGTTCGATTCTTCTAGGCGGCGGGGGCGAATTTCAAAAAGGCAACGAAGCGGCAGACCGATTCGCGCTGGAACAGGCGGGCGGTCTGGACGCGCCGGTGCTGATCATACCGACGGCGGGCGGCGCAGACGGTGGCATTGGGATGGCCTCGCGTAACGGAGTAGGCTGGTTCCGCCAGCTTGGAGCGCGGCAGGTCGAAGCTCTGCCCCTCACTAACCGGCAAGAAGCCGACGACCCGGCCCTGGCCGACCGCCTGACCCAGGCCCGCTTGATCTACATGGCCGGGGGCAGCCCGACTTACCTCTTGCACGCCTTGCAGGGTAGCGCGTGCTGGGCAGCGATGCAAAAAGCTTTTGAGGCCGGGGCGGTGCTAGGCGGGGCCAGTGCCGGGGCGATGGTGCTGATGCAATACCTCTACGACCCTTCCACTGGCAGCCTGGTAGAAGGTCTGGGCCTCGTGCCGGAGGCGGTCTTTGCGCCTCACTTCAACGCTTTCGGGCGCAGGTGGGTGGATAAAATCCGCGCCGCCCGGCCCGATGCCCTGCTGATCGGAGTGGATGAAAAAGTAGCAATCATCGGGCAGGGCAACGAGTGGCAGGTCTACGGGCGCGGGTGGGTCACACTCTACCGGGGGAGCCAGGCCGCCAAATACCAGGGCGGGCAACCTTTCAAGCTATTAGTTTAACGCTTTTAAAAATTCAGCCTGTCATCCCCACCGGGAGAATGACAGGCTGAAAAATCACCCCGTTTTGCTTTTACTTGAAGGCGTTCGGGCTGAAAGCGATATTGCGGAAGTTCGCCGCCACAATGTCGTCTTTGGCTCGGCCCGCTCCTACAAAAGCAATCCGCAATCCTTCCCCGTTAAAATCAAAGACCTGCGGCTGACCGTGATCGAACATCACCAGGATGCGGCCTTCCCACCAGAAGAAATGAAAGTGGTGAGCAACTTTCTGGTCGGTTGTGTCGGGTGCGTTATAGCGGCGAAGTTTCTTGTTGCCAGTCTGGTTCCCCTCGATCATCAGCGTTACGCTACCGGGCGAGATGCCCGCGCCGTGGATCAGACCAACCTCGAAAGTTTCGCCTTTAGCGTTGCTAAAGCGGACGAAATTTTTATAGCCACTGCCGTAACCCATCGTGCAGTTCTGGCCCTTCTCGTCGCAGACCGGAGTGAAATCCAGGTCGAGGTTGCCAGTATTCGCCAGCTTACCTTCGGGCGTAGCGGCTCCGGCCAGGTAATCCTCCTGGGGATTATCGTTCCACAGGGTCGGATTTTGCCGCGCCCCAATCAACAACAGGCTCGTGCTGTTCTGCCCTTGTGTGGCTCCGATGCCTTTGTCCTTCTGGAAAACATCCAGAGGCAGCGTCAGGCCGGGTGGCGTCTGGAAGGTCGCATCTGGCCCGGTAGTATCGGTGCCATAGATGTCTTTGCCACGCACCCGGAAATGATAGGTCTGGCCGGGTGTCAGGTCGGTCAAGACCACATTGTGGGTGCCAACCATCCGGTTGTCCACCGGCGAACTCTGACCATAGCTCGGCGTCAGGCCATATTCGACCCAGGTGCTGGTAGCCGTTGCCGTGTTCCACTTGATCCCAACGCCGTTGTGCCAGGCTCCGAAAGCCGTCACCTCGCTGACCGTGGCGGCGGCGGGCAAACTACCTTCCCACAAAAACGTCACGTCCAGCTTACCACCATCCGCGCCGTTCAAATCGAGGTCGTCCCAGTACGTACCGTCGCCGATGTCAATTCCGCTAGGGCCATACACCTTGCGACCGCTTTCGTTCAGGCCGCCGTTATGATTCTCGTAAAAGGCTTTCTCTGCCTGGGGTACCCCAACCGGCAAATCCTTGAACTCGTTGCGCGGATTGTGCCAGTAGTTGTCTTTGAAATTCCAGGGGCCGACATCCCAGACCGGCGCGACTGCACTGCGGCCATTCGGCGCGATGATCCGCACCCGGTAGTCCGATTTGCCCAGATCGTTTAGAGCCGTCCAGCTTGGCAACGACACGAAATGGTCACGCGCTTGAATGATATGGCCGTTGGCGGTGCGCCAGCCGACCAGCCCTTCTCGCGTGGCATGAACTTTGAACGTCGGCGGGCCTGCCGGAGCAGGAGTCGGAGCAGCCTCGGCGTTCGCCGCAATATTCGAGAGGGCGAAAAGCCGGGCCGTTTCTACCCGGTCGAGGTTGCGGCGGTTGGCTTCCAGGCGCACTGCACTAAAAGTGGGCGACTGGCCGACCTGCTGACTGAACAGGCGCACCCGGTACTGGGCGTAAAGAAAGGCGTTCGTGGCTCCAAAATAGGCGGTCTGACCGCTACCATCGAGAGTCTGCCAGAGCGTCCAGTTCATTTTATCCGGGCTAACTCGTAAGTCCAGTTCGAGCCGGGTTCCGGGCGGAACCTGGGCCGTCCAGTCGGCTCGTAAAGAGTTAAACGGCTCGGCCAGTCCTTGCGGCTCGGCACTGAACAGGCCAAAATCAGCCCAATCTCCGCTCCAACGCGGCGGGGTCAGACCTTCGCCACTCAGCCGCAAACCCTCGCCTTCGGGACGGGCATTGAGGAGCGTGGCGTATCGCCCGGTCGCAAGCGATGCGGCGGTATCGGTTAAAATCTGGTTTTGCGGTTCGGTACGGTCGGTTGGAGGAATTGGCCCCGCCTGAGCCGGGAAAACGGCCAGGCTCTTAAGCAGGTTTAGAGCGACCAGGCCCACTATTAGCAGTCCTAATCGGTTCTTTCTTAAATTTTTGGTACTCAATCTTTCCTTCACTCCTGAAGAAGCACTCCGGCAAATTCTGCTGCTCCTCTTAAACCCAGGACAGCCAGATAACAGGACGCGACCGGCGTAACCCACCCGCCGATAACTGGAGAAACTTCTTCGTGGGCCAGGCGAACTTTTCTTGCGCCAACTTCAGCACCGGGCCACGCCGGGCGGAGCGAAAGAAGCTATTCGGCGGCCAAACAAGGCAGCATTTATTGAACTTCCACAAATAGCTGCTAAACAATAATCTAAGCATTTTACCTGCGGGGCATTATAGCATAATCCGGCAAGAGGTCAAACCCTGGTGCTAAAACGCCCTAACCACCTTGCCATTAAAAATGTGGAATGTTTATTTTTGCAGAGATATTATATGTAAAAAACTTGTGCTGTAGAAAATTAAGCTCATCTAAATGTTTCTCTTATAATTTACCTTTGCAAAGATAGGCACTACCTAAGAATATTTACTCTTGACAAATATTTGCACGGTTCGTATTATTTAGCCATAAAATAATGGTACCCTCTTAAACATAAACATATATTATTTACAATAACCGTAGTTGGTTAGAAGGCTTTAATAGTTGGTTTACATAAAATTCGGTAACGAAGCTATCAACAAAAGCTTTTGTTAATTCTTCAATAAAGTCTGAATAACAAATTAACTAGAAATAGCTATATTCTGTGTATTACCATGTGAAATTTGCTTTAAATGCAATGTCCTTTATTTAATCACGATGGTTCGTGTTTTCGTAACTTCAAGTTACTGACAAGTCCCAATTTTATTTCTCCACCATACACAAAGTGAGGAAGGAGGGTGAAAAGAAAGTCGCCCCGTGGTTATCAGTAATGCGTTAAGCTCAGGAGTGGATTAGGGCGTAGTTTAATAATCGAATATTAAGGGAAGATGGTCAGGACCAGGGCTGAGAGAACCCTAATGTGGTAAAGTTTGGTTGTCTAACGACCAACTTTACCACAAAGGCTCTCT
>JBBRBE010000107.1:0-20663 GCA_038206175.1 Chloroflexia bacterium | reverse complement strand
CCTGGTGCTAAATAAATTCACTCAGTGGACGAGGTTGTCTTAATGGGTGTCTGCCAAATGCCTGTTTCTGTGGCCTGTAAGGACGCCTCGGCAGACTCTACGACAACACTTGAGCCACCTGGCGAAACCGGGTAGCAGTCTTAGAAGAGAACGAGCGGTAACGCTTGGGGACATAGAGGGTAGAGGTGTTTTATGTTAACATCCACAATACCAGCGCAGGTATTAGAATTATTGAACGCCGGAGCAGGCGAAGCTCGGCAGGAAAACCGGGCCGGGGCGCGGGCTTATTTTCTTCAGGCTCTGGAACTCGATCCCGACAACGAAACCGCCCTCCTCTGGATGGCTCATCTGGTCGAAAACCCTTATAAAGCGGTCGAATATCTGCAAGTTCTTCTGTCGCGCAAACCCAATAATCCCCAGGCGCGGGCTTACCTGGCCCAGGCCGAAGCTCGCTGCGCCGAACTCGATCAACTGGTCAGCAGTTCAAGTACCCTTAGCACCTGGAACCACTTCAAGCAAGGTAACACCCGCCACAGTGGGCGCGGCGTGCCGTTACTCGGCCAGTACCTTTTGCGTCAGGGTATGATTACCCCGCAGCAGCTTGAAATGGCGGTGCGTCGCCACGAAGATTTAGAGCAACGCGGCCTTCCCAAGCAAATCGGCCAGGTTATGATCGAACTAGGCTACCTTACCCAGGCCCAACTGGACGCCTGGCTCCAGCAGCAAAGCGGCGATTTTAGCATTCGCTTCCGCGACTAATCACCGCCCGCTCTTTAGAAAATCTGCCATTTTTAGATAGGTCTTACCGAAGGGAGTGAGGATTTTAGTCTTCACTCCCTTTTTTATCAGTAGGTGGTACGCGAAACCAGGCTTACCCTGGCCCGACCTGCGCCCGCCAGAAAGAAAGTAAATCGGTCAGGCTCTGCTCGAAAGGGATTTGGGGCTGCCAGCCCGTCGCGGATCGGAATTTTGCCGCCTCACCCTCCACAACCGGCACATCGCTGGGCCGGAGCCGGGTCGGGTCGGGCTGAACTTGCAGAGGACAGCGGGCCAGGCCGATCAGCAGGTTCAGCACACTACCGATACTGCGGCTGACCCCGGAGCAGAGATTGTAAGCTTCTCCGGCCTGACAGCCGCTATAGCCAGGCTGAGCAGGTTGCAAAGCTTGCCAATAACCTCGCACGATGTCGCGCACATCGGTATAGTCGCGGCGGGCCTCCAGGTTGCCAACGTGAAGGACCGGCTCGATCTGGCCCGTTTCGGCCAGCGCAATCTGCCGGGCAAACGCTCCGGCGGCTAATTCGGCACTCTGGCCCGGCCCAATGTGATTAAAAGCCCGCGTATTGACGATATGAAGGCGGTACGAACGGTAGTATTGATAGCCCAGCATTTCCTGGGCAATTTTGCTGACCGCGTAAGGATTGCCGGGTCTAAAAGGCGTCGTCTCGCGCACTGGCAAGTCCTGGCGTTCCACGAAGCCGTACTGGTCGCCGCTCCCGGCATTGAGAATACGCACAGTCGGCCCTAATCCGGCCAGACGCACCGCCTCGAACAGGCTGAGCGATATGTTCAGGTTGGTATTGAGGGTCAGGCCCGGATTCGAGATGGCCGAACCTACAAAGCTGCGGGCCGCCAGATGAAAAATAAAAGACGGACGCAATTCTTCCAGCAGGTTGGTCAGGTTGGGGGTATCGGCCAGGTCGAGGTGATGAATGGTGAGGCCGGGAAATTCGACGGATTTATTGCTCAGGGTTATGCCGTGAAGTTGCAGGGAGGTGCTAAAGTTTTGGTGCAAAAAATCAGCCAGATAAGTACCTACCCAACCTGTGAGGCCGGTAATTAGCACTGTGGACGAATTTTGAACGCCAGGGTCGGCTGCTTGGGACAATATAACGGCTCCTGTGGGCTAAAAAGCACTTCAAGTATCAAGAATTATTTGTATTGCACTTGTCTTTTGATGAGCTAATGATAATTGAGGTTGAGGCTTGCGTCAAGTTCGCCACCTGGATTGACAAGACCAGCCAGGGCGTATTAGGATTGAGCGGCCTGGCTGACCCGCTTATTTAATCTACCCTACTTCGACCTGAAATATGAATATGAAGATGAGTTGTGAAAGGACACCCGCCGTGAGTAATGCCACCCGCATTCGCTCGGTCGAATTCGAGCCGCTAAATATTCCCCTCCTCGAACCTTTTGTAATCGCTATCGGCAGACTGGACGAAGTACGTAACGTGCTAATTACGCTCAAGCTGGAAAACGGGGTAATTGGCTACGGCGAAGCGGCCCCGCTGGAACCGCTCAACGGCGAGAACCAGGCGACCGTAATGGCAACTCTCGATAGTTGCGCGAATTGGCTGGTCGGGCGAGATGTGCTGTCCTGGCGCACCTTGTCCCGCGACCTGGCCGGGCTTTTCTGGGCGCAGACGGCGGCGCGGGCCGGCCTGGAAATGGCCGTGCTGGATGCCGCCACCAAGACGATGGGTTTGCCGCTCTACCAGTTCTTTGGCGGCGTGAGCGACCGGGTGGAAACGGACATCAGTATTCCAATTGTCGAGGCCGACCGCGCCCGTGAACTGGCGACCGAGATAGCGGCGCGGGGCGTTCGCACGATCAAGCTTAAAGTTGGGAGCGGCCTCGACGCTGACCTGGCCCGGACGGTAGCCGTGCATGAGGGCGCACCATCGTGCGCGATTACCCTGGATGCTAACCAGGGCTATAACGGGCCGGGTGCAGTCGAACTCTTGCGCGAATTGCATCGGCTAAGCATCAGGATTGCTCTGTTCGAGCAACCCGTACCCAAACACGACCGGCTGGGCCTGAAATTTGTTACGGAGCAGGGCGGCGTGCCGGTGGCGGCAGACGAGTCGGTTTTTGGAGCTTCGGACGCTCTGGAACTGGCCGCCCTGGGAGCTGTCCACGTCGTCAATATCAAGCTGATGAAAAGCGGCCTGGTCGAAGGGCTGGATATTGCGGCAGTCTGCCGGGCCGCCCACATCCGCCTGATGATCGGCGGGATGATCGAGTCGAAGCTGGCAATGTGCTGTTCGGCGCATTTCGCTGCCGGACAGGGCGGCTTCGACTTCGTAGACCTGGATACTCCGCTCCTGCTGGCCACCGATCCTTTCGAGGGCGGCTACCAGGTCGAAGGCGGCGTTTACCATCTCGATGGAATCGAGGCCGGGATCGGCTGCTGGCCGGTGGGTCGCCCGGCGGGAACCCTCGAAAAGTAAGGGTTTAGTTTAATAGCCGCGCTCTTTATCCACCACATTTTCGAGCGGTTCGCCTTTGAGGTAACGCTCTAAATTCTGGCAGAAGAAGGCTACGGTGTCGGCCTCAAGCCGCTTGAACATTCCGGCGGTGTGCGGAGTGATCAGCACATTGGGCAAATCCCACAACGGCGAATCGGCGGGCAACGGTTCTTGCTCGAATACGTCCAGCCCGGCCCCGGCAATCTGTCCGGCCCGCAAAGCTTCCACCAGTTCGGCCTGGCGCACCAGGGGGCCACGCGCAATGTTAATGAGATATGCGCTCGGCTTCATCTGGGCGAACTGTTCGCGGCCTAACATTCCGGCGGTCTGGGGCGTGAGCGGCGCCGTCACTATCACAAAATCGGCTTCGGCCAGCAGGCGCGGCAGTTCGGCCTGGCTCAAAGCTTCGTCCAGGTAAGGCGCACCCGGCTTAGGATTCGTCCGGGTGGCGATGACGCGCATATCGAAGGCTTTGGCTCGTTTGGCGATATGCTGCCCGATTTCGCCGTAGCCGATCAGCCCTAGCGTCTGGTCGGCCAGTTGGTCAATCTTCCCGCCGTCGCGCATCGAGCCAAAAAACCACTCGTGACGGCTCTGGGCTTCCCACTGGGGCCGCAACTGGCGGGCGAAACTCAGCATAAAAGCCAGCACCTGATCGGCCACCGGGCGGGCAATTATGCCTCTGGCGTTGGTCAGGGTTATCTCGCTCTGGGCCACTTCCGGCACGGCCAGTAGCCGGTTTACGCCTACAAAAGGTAGGTGCATCCACTTGAGCCGGGTCGCCAGCCGCAACCGCTCGGCACTCATGCCATAGATATACATCACCTCGGCCTGGGCCAGAAGCTGGCGGGTCTTTTCGTCCTGGTTGTCGCGGGGTAGCCCGTTGACAAAGCGACCGTCGTAAGGAGCCAGCACCGCCTCGACCTGGGCCTGTTGGGGCGCAGGTATGGGCGTATCTGCCACCACCGTTATCTTGCTCAATTCTCTCTCCTCGGTTTTAGCGGTTTTTAGATAAATATAAGGCCGTCAGGGATAGCTTTTCTCTGCCTGCTAAGAGGCGGCAAAGGAATCCTTCGCCAGGCTCATACTATTCTAATAATGCTAAGTATTTCTAGCCTTTTCACAACCTCCTAATTATAACAGCCTATCTTGCCAGGAAACCAGGCAAGCCGAATGTGATCTGGATCACCTGAAAAAGTTGCGTTATCTCACACTAAAAAGAAGTTGAGAGACGTTTAATAGATCAGATGAGTTTGTAGATAACCCAAAATTTCCGGCCCAGCCATTCTATTTAGTTACAAGCAAGGAATTTGAACGATATTTGGGACTACCCCAGCTAAGAAGGAGAAAGACGCGATGTTAGGAACCGAATATTATAATCAGGAAGTCACCGTACCGTTACTCGGTCGCGTCGCCGGGTTGGATAATCGCCCGACTTTTCAGGAAAGCAACTACGAAGAAATGGTAGGCCGCCTGAGCGACTTGTACCTGGAGTTGCGGCAATTTATGAACACCCCGGCAGTGGTGCGTTATGATGACCTGGTCTCCCTCCGCCGTCGGGCAGGTGGCCCCGATGCTACCTCTCACCACGTCAACCGTATCCAGACCCAACTGCGCCTGGCGGCAGACCTTTTGCGGTTGGGCCGTCGCCACGAGGCCGACCTGTTCCTGAGTGACCTTGAAAACCGGCTGCTGAACTGGGAGAACCGGCTACGCAGCCAGGAGTATCTCCTGTGGACGGCTCTTTTGCGGGCGGCTTCCGGCGACAAGCAGGCCGCTTTCAGCCTGGCCGTTCAGCTTTGCACGCAAGGCACCGACCCGGTTCTCGACCGCCAGATACTCAGCTTTTTCCAGACCGTTCGCAATCCGGCCCAGGCAAATTAAATAATTCATAATAATAAAACAGCCTGGTACAACCTACGGATGGGCCAGGCTGTTTTATTATTATGAATTATTATAAAAAGAGTATAAAAATAGTTCGGGCTGCTATGCTCGCCAGCTGCAGCCCGATGGTTGGTTTCGTTAGTGTTAGTAGGAGGAGATTTAAGAGGATTATAAGGGTCAAATATCACCTGGCCGAGCGGCCAGAAGATTGCTTTGTAAGCTTTTGTTACCTAGTTCTGCGTTGTTCGCTTCACTCGTCTCGTTTCTCACTTACACCGACATTATAGCAAGAAATTTCACAATGTCTATTAGACTAAAGACCTATTCTACCCATACGCCATTAGGCCAAAATGCGTATAGGTCTAAAGAAAATAGCATTGTGATAAACATAACGTAAAAATCGAGTAATAAAAATCGAGAGAATACATATTCTCTCGATTTTTATTAACCTGAAACGCACTCCTGACTAATTCTCTTTGATTAGCTGGCGCAAAACATAGGGTAAAATGCCGCCGTGGTTGTAATATTCGATCTCGATAGGGGTATCAATCCGTACCGTCACCGGCACTTCCTGGTCGGCCTGGCCCGCCCGGTGGATCACCAGGGTGGCATCCTGTCGCGGCTGGAAATCTCCTTCCAGCCCGATCAGATCAAAACTTTCGGTTCCGTTCAGGCCCAGGCTCTGGGCGTTCATCCCTTCTTTGAACTGGCAGGGCAATACCCCCATGCCGACCAGGTTCGAGCGGTGGATGCGCTCGAAACTTTCGGCGACGACCGCGCCCACGCCCAATAGCCGGGTTCCCTTTGCCGCCCAGTCGCGGGAAGAACCCGTACCATACTCCTGTCCGGCAAAGATCATCAGAGGGATCGAGGCCGAGGCGTACTTGATCGAAGCGTCGTAGATGCTCATCTGGTCGCCGTGCGGTTGATGGAGCGTCACCCCGCCTTCGCTACCAGGAACCATCAAGTTTTTAATCCGCACGTTGGCGAAAGTACCCCGCACCATCACCCGGTCGTTACCACGCCGGGAACCGTAAGAATTGAAATCGTCGTATTCGACCCCCTTTTCTTGCAAGTAGAGACCCGCCGGGGAACTCTTCTTGATCGCTCCGGCAGGACTGATGTGGTCGGTTGTAACCGAATCGCCGAAGATTGCTAATGCCCGCGCTCCCTTGAGATTGCACATCTGGCCCGCGTCCAGGCTAAACTTCTCGAAGAAGGGCGGCTCCTGGATATAGGTCGAACTCGTATCCCACTCGTAGACATCGCCGCCCGTGGTGGGAATCTCGTTCCAGAGCGGATTTTGCTCGGCGAAATCGCGGTAGAGCCTCTGAAAAGTTGCCGGATCGAGGGCAGCGTGGAGCAGGCTTTGAATTTCGGCCAGGCTCGGCCAGATGTCGCGCAGGTAAACGTCCTGACCGTCCCGGCCTCGGCCTATCGGCTCGTGAACGAGATCAATATCCACCCGCCCGGCCAGCGCAAAAGCCACGACCAGGGGCGGACTCATCAGGAAGTTAGCTTTGATGCTCTGATGCACCCGCGCCTCGAAGTTGCGGTTGCCGCTCAAAACGCTGGCCGCAATCAGGTCGTGCTGGTTGACCACTTCTTCAATTCGAGGGTCGAGCGGGCCGGAGTTGCCGATACAGGTGGTGCAACCGTATCCGACGAGGTTGAAGCCAAGCTGATCGAGGTAAGGTTGAAGGCCGGTTTTGGTCAGATACTCCGTCACCACGCGAGAACCGGGTGCGAGGCTGGCCTTGACCACCGGGCGCACACTCAGGCCGCGCTCGACGGCTTTCTTTGCCAGTAGACCCGCCCCAAGCATCACGCTGGGGTTGGAAGTGTTGGTGCAAGAGGTGAGCGCCGCGATCAGTACATCGCCGTGGCCGATTTTGACGGTCAGTTCGGGAAATTCCGTCTCGACATCTGCCGCCGCCAGGGTATCCGGGGTCGGGCGGTTGTTCATCATTTCGGTTTCGCTGACGGTACTGGTATTTTTTTCTTTTTCGCTTGCGGGTTGGGTTTCGGAAGTCTGGTCGCCGCCTCCGGCCACCACACTTACCACCGCCTGACCGAAGGATTGTCGCACGCCCGCCTCTACCACGAACTCCTGGCCGATCTCGGCGGCTGACTTGTTATAGCCGTTCTGGGCCACCGGACTGGACAGCAAACCCAGGAAAGTTTCTTTTAGTGAAGGAAGTTCGATCCGGTCTTGCGGACGTTTGGGGCCGGAGACGCTGGGCCGCACGCTGCTCAGGTCTAACTCTAGCAGGGTGCTGTACTGGATTTCGTCCCGACCGGGCATCCCGAACAGGCCCTGAGCCTGGAAGTAGTTACGGAAAGCCGTGACCTGGGCTTCGGTGCGCCCGGTCGCCCGCAGGTAGTTACAGGTTTCCTCGTCAATGGGAAAGTAGCCCATCGTCGCGCCGTATTCGGGAGCCATGTTTGCAATGGTTGCCCGGTCGGTCAGGGGGAGGCTGGCCGCACCTTCGCCGTGGAACTCCACAAACTTGCCGACTACCTTTGCCTTGCGGAGCATCTCGGTTACGCGCAAAGCCAGATCGGTAGCGGTTACGCCTTCTTGCAAGGCTCCGCTCAGGTGGACACCCACGACATCCGGGGTCAGAAAGTAGACTGGCTGGCCGAGCATTCCGGCTTCGGCTTCGATGCCACCCACGCCCCAACCGACAATACCCAGGCCGTTGATCATAGTCGTGTGCGAATCGGTTCCGACGAGCGTATCGGGGTAGTACAGGCCGTCTTTGCTCAAAACGCCTTTTGCCAGATATTCAAGGTTCACCTGATGAACGATGCCGATGCCCGGTGGTACTACTTTGAACGAGTCAAAAGCTCCCATCCCCCACTTTAGAAACTGATAGCGGGCGTTGTTGCGCTTAAATTCAATTTCCATATTTTTTTGTAGGGCGTCCGCCGAACTGGAAAAATCTACCTGCACCGAATGGTCAACCACGAGGTCTACCGGCACCAGCGGCTCGATTATTTTAGGATTTTTACCCAGCCGGGCTACTGCCGAGCGCATCGCAGCCAGGTCTACCAGGAGCGGCACGCCGGTAAAATCTTGCAGCACAATCCGGGCAACTACAAAGGGAATTTCTTCGGTTCGCTCGGCCCTGGCAGCCCAATTCGCCAGGGTTTGCACATCGTCCTGGCCGATTTTTTGGCCGTCTACGTTCCGCAAGACCGACTCTAGCACGATCCGAATACTGACCGGCAGCTTCGAGATCGGCCCAACGCCTGCCTTTTCAAGCTGGGGCAGCGAGTAATATTGTCCGGTCGAACCGTCGCCCAGGTCGAATGTTTGCAGGGTATCAAAAAGATTATGTGGCATATGCTGTTTCTCCGCATCGAGATTTTATTATCTCTTAACTGAAAGCTTATTTACCTCCAAAGTATACAACATAATTTTGGCTCCCGACTCGCTTTTTGACCTCAAACGTAATAGTTTTTGGTTATCAAGACCATAGCACTCAAAGACCTCCTACAAGCGATGGTGTATACTTAATGGTGTAAACGGAAGAGGCTCACACGCAAAATTAGTGCTAAAAGAAAAATTAGTATCTATGTTAGAAAATTTGAAGTTGTTGGCTCCGTAGCACGAGTCCACAGTCGAACTGCGGTGAGGTTTCCAACCTAGATCAATATGAGGAGGTTTTTATGAGCCAGCCTGAAAAGGATAGCACGCAGGAGTCCGCCAAGAGTACCGCCACTCTCAACAAGAAGTCCAAGTCATTCACAGATGAGGAACGAGGCGCGATGAAGGAGCGCTCCAAAGAGCTGAAGGCGGAAGCGCGTACCAGCAAGAACAAGGCGGAAGGGGAAAGCGAGGTGCTTGCGAAGATCGCCGAGATGCCCGAACCAGAACGGGCTATGGCTATGCGGCTCCACGAGATAATCAAAGCCAGCGCGCCAGTCCTCTCGCCGAAAACCTGGTACGGGATGCCCGCGTATGCTAAGGACGGCAAGATTGTCTGCTTCTTCCAAAGCTCGCAAAAATTCAGCACGAGATATGCGACGCTCGGCTTCAGCGACACGGCCCATCTCGACGAAGGCACTATGTGGCCGACCTCCTTCGCGCTGATGGAGTTGACCCCTGCCGATGAGGAAAGGATCAGTGCGCTTGTGAAGAAAGCGGTGAGCTGAGGACTAAACTCACAAATAGGTCCCGCACATACCTGGGTAGCTTACACATCTGGGGAAAATCCGACTCTTAGGCACTAACCGCGACCAGGGTATCACTACCATTATACGTAAAAAGACTGATACCTTTTTTTCTATCAGCAAATATGAGAAAATTAATCAAGTATTACTAAAGGCGAAAGCTATTGCAGAGCCTGATATTCAAGATAAACTGAATGCTATGCTACAGTCAATAGACTCACTTGACATAAACTAACCTAAACCCCGGTAAAACCTTACCCTAAATTTCCACTTCCACAAAGCTAGATTGGATGGTGCAAGGATGAACCAGGAATACGACGAACACGAGGTCGAACGTTATATCGAGAGACTTAAACAGCTTAACTCCTCTCAGCGAGTTGAACTATACTATCAACTTATTAAGGGGGGCGGGAGCATAGCGTCCGAAGTGCTGCTGAAGGCTTTGTATATCACCCTGCCTAATAACCCTATAGGTTATGAGGTTACACACCAATTACGCCGACTAGGGGACAAATCCGTTATTGGCCCGCTAATTGAAATCTTACGAAAAGATAGCGATGCTCAGGCGCGATCCAATGCCGCTAGGGCTTTAGGCAAACTAAATGAGCAAAGTGCAGTTGGGCCACTAATCCAGGCCCTGGAAGACCCCGATGAGAAGATAAGAACCGATAGCGCAGTAGCTTTAGGACATCTGGGTGATAAAGCCGCCGTAGCCGTAGAACCTTTACTCAGGCTACTAAAAAAGACCTCAGTTGAGGACCTTTCTGCTGTAGTAGGTTCACTAGCAAAACTGGGGGTAGTGAGGTTTTTGAACTAATTAGCCAGATTATAGATCAATATGATAGCGAAACCGAGGTGCATAGCTATGCAATTGAAATGCTAGGATACTTAAACGACGAACGGGCCTTTAACCGACTAATCGGCTTCAGCCAATCCGGGGACGAGGAGGAGGTTGTAGCAGCAGTTAGAGGCTTACAGTGGGCGGCAGATGTCAGGGCTTTACCTATTTTAGAAGCACTTCGACAGCAAGACCGGAATTTTGTAAGCATAGACAACACATCGTTGAGCCAAAGCGTGATAGATGCGATTGATTGGATTAACCACCACTCGCCGCTATGGTTTCGTCATAACTGAGGGGACTAATCGGCTACTCAATGTAACCCTCCCGCTCACCTAGGCGGCAGCTTACAACGCCGTAACGAGCTACCGCTACGAACCGTTGAGGCGGCTAAAGACGATAGTAGACCATCAGAACAACCAGATCGGCTTCGAGTACGGCGGGTTGGGCCGCTAGACCAAAAAGGTGTGGCCGGATGGCAGTTATGAGGGTTGGGGCTACGATGCGGCGGGTAATCGCACGAGCCAGACGGCGGCCGGAGAAGCGGCTCAATCCACTATCTTCGGCTATGACCCCCTCAACCGGCCTCAGAGTGCCAGCTACTGGGACGGTTGGCCGGTCGGCTACACTTACACGCCGACCGGCCAACGCCAGAGCGTGAGTGACAATCGGTGGGGAACCACCACTTACAGCTATGACGGGCGTGACCGGGTAGTGAGCATCAACCCCGCCCACCAATGGGCAAAGCGTAGGCTACAGCCAGGATGAGCGGAGCAACCGGACGGTGATGACCGCTACGGCTGGCACAACCAGAGCATCACCTGCTACAGTTACAATACCGCCCACCCCCTCAAGACGGTCTCCAATAAGATAATTTTACAGGGTTGCTTTTTGGTATATTATTGTGTAACATAAAAGCTACACTATTGTTTGCCCTTTTTATACTACATTAACTTAAAAAGGAATTGTTTTGACTTCCGTTACAGTCTTTTTATCGCGTCACAAGCGTCTTGGCTCCTGCTTGCTTTTGTTTGGTTTAGGTCTGAGTCTGCTGAGTTTAGTGTTCCTTGCTAACCGGGCGGAAGTGCAATCGGCAGACGGTTCGAGTAGTTACTACGATCTGCAACCAGGTGAAGGGTTGAGCCAGGTGGCTACCCGGTTTGGACTGAGCGAACGAACTTTGCGCTGTGCCAATCCCGACTGGCCTACCGCTTCCGGGCGGGTGGTATTGCCGCTCAGTGCCGCCCGCCGCCATCAGGTCGAGGCCGGTCAGACGCTGGGTGAAATTGCCCGCCGCTACAGGGTCGAAACCGGGGCCATCACCGACTACTCGCTCAACTTCTGGGCCGGTTGTAGCCAGGAAGCCGGGCTGGGCGGCACCGAGGCCAGCGCAATCGTCCCAGTCGGGACTTTGTTATATATACCCGACGAGACTTACCCGGTAGCAAACTCGCGCTTGCGGCTCGCGCCTGTTCCGGCCCAGAACGGCTTGCCCGGCGGTCTGGCTCAATCTGACTCCTATGGGGTGGCAGAAAACTCAGGCGCGGCTCTGGCAAACCCATATCCTCTGTCGTTTCAACTGGTGGGAGGTGGGCCAACTCCGCTCCGTTCAGGCCCGCTCGTACCTGTCACCGGGGCGGTAGCGGTGCTGGTCACGCCCACTCCACCCTCGACGGCTCAACCTCAGCCTGGCCCAACTTCGCCCCCGCCGTCGCCTGGCCCAACTCTGGCTCGGACGGTCGTTACAGACCTTTCCGGCCCTTCTCCGGCGGTCGCCAGTTCGGTCACGCTTCCTACTGCCCAGGGTAAACCGTTGGCCTGGCCGATCCACGGCGTGCTTACGACCTACTTCTCAGCTACGCACCCGGCGATTGACCTGGCTACCCGGCGGGATACGCCCGTGCTGGCGGCTCAGGCGGGCGTAGTCTTTTTTGCCAGTTGGTCGCCGTATGGTTACGGCAATTTTGTCCAGCTTGACCACAACGATGGGCGGCACACTCATTATGCCCACCTGAACAGCATCGTTGTAGGGCCAGGACAGACCGTGACACAGGGGCAACTGCTGGGTTACGAAGGTAGCACCGGCAACTCGACCGGGCCGCACCTGCATTTCGAGCTAGTGATTGACGGGCGATACGTCAACCCGCTCTTATATTTGCCGCCTCTTTAATTCCAACTTTCCAGGCGGCAGAGTATGAATTTAGGTTTCGATTTTAGAAATGACAAGAAAAAGCGTGTAGAAATGGCTCCAAGTTCCAGCACTCTTTCCGGCAAATTCCTGGCTCCGCCCTGGCTTCCTTTTAGCCAGGATGACGTAGCTTTACGGGTTCTGATGTCGAGTAAACTGGCTCCAGGGCAGGCTTTAGGGCTGATCCGGCAGGTCGGGCTGAGGCTGGCCGAACGCCACGCTCAGGGAAGCTTGCCGCTAAATTTGCAGCCCGAACTGATCCGGGTCGGTCTGGACGGCAGTGTCCGGCTTGAAACGGTCGAAATGCTAGCCACAACTGGGGCGGTCAATATCGCTTATGCCAGCCCGGAGCAGCACGTGGCGGGGTTGCGCCCGGACGAACGCGCCGGGGTCTACACGCTGGCCTTGCTTACCTACGAACTATTGGCCGGGTTCAACCCTTTTCTAGGCCCCACGCCCGCCGTCAGCCGTTTGCAACATAGTTACAAAGTTGCACCCCCTCTTTCCACCCGCAATCCGGCGGTCAGCCTGGGCCTGGAAGGACTGATTGCCGCCGCTCTGAGCAAAAATCCGGCAGACCGGCCCGAACTGAGTGGGTTTCTCGCGGGCCTGGAACTAGAAGCGGCCCTGGCCGAGAACCAGGCTTCCGCCCCGACCTTTGCCAGCCTGAGTATACCAAAACTGGTCGCGGCTCATCGCCAGACTTTACACGAAGTTCAGGTTTTTTCGCGTCAACGGGCTACCGCTCCTCTAACGCTGGCTCTGCCGCCTTCCAGGGATTTACTGCCGAATCTGCCGGGTAAGCCCGCCCGCCGTCAAAGGCGATGGGTTGGTGGGCTGGCCTTGCTGGTTGGAGTCGTCGCGCTCATCGGTCTGAGCTTGCCCTGGCTCTTGCCCGGTCGGGAAAAGGTTCAACCCGCTTCGACCGGCCCGGTGGTATCTACGCCTGTTTCGACTCTACCGCCAGTGGCAGGAACGACTTTACCGGCAGTCGTTCCTGCCACTGTTTCCGATTCGTCCGCCCCGTCGCCGTCTGTAGCCCCGACTGATCGCTGGCAAACTACGCTCGACGCCGCCGACCGGCAGATCTGGGAGCAGGGCGATTTTGAGGGCGCGATCAAGGTTTACCAGTCGGTGAGTTTGCGCGAGCCTGGCTACGGCCCGGCGTATCAACGGTTAGGTCAGGCTTTTTACCTGTGGGGCCGGGAGAGCGGGCCGACAGGTGCTATCGAGACTTTGAAAAAGGCCGTCGCGCTCAGGCCGCAAGACGCTCAGGGCTGGGCAACGCTGGCTCTGGTCTACCAGGAAGCCTACCAGTACGACCGTGGACTGGATGCGGCGGCAATGGCTCGGCGGCTTAACCCGCATCTGGCCCAGGCCCAGGCAGCCGAGGCTCTCCTGTTACTTCGCCTGGGCGAGACCGACCGGGCTGCCGAAGGAATCAAAGAGGCTCTCGACCTAAATCCGGCGGACTTTTGGGCGCGTTGGGCGGCGGTGACAATCGCTAAATCAAGCGAACAGGCTTTGCCGTTGCTCGATCAACTCCTGGCCGATTATCCTCGACTGGCTCTTTTGTACAGTGCTAAAGGTGATTTATTGCGGCAGCGCGGGCCAGGGTCGGGCGGGTACGACGCCGCCCTTAGCCTTTACGAACAGGCTCTGAAGCTGGACGAGGGCTTTCCGTCTGCTTACAATGGCCGCGCCTGGGTTTACCTCGGCCAGAATCGCTTTCCCGAAGCTGAAGCCGCCTTTGGTCGCATCCTTAAAATTCGGCCCGACCACGCACGCAGCCTGACCGGGTTGGGCTATCTCAAATTGAGCCAGCGTCAGCCGGACGCGGCTATCGGGGTTTTTAGCCGGGCAATCCAGGCCGACCCACGCGAGGCGGAAGCTTACAACGGCCTGGCGGCGGCTTATCTCAATAAGTCTGAACCGGCTCAGGTGGGCCTCTGGGCCGACCTCGCCCTGAAATATGCTCCGCGCTACGGCGATGCTTTTTATAATAAGGGCCAGGCTCTTTACCTGCTCAAGAATTACAAAGAGGCGACCGAAGCTTTCCAGCAAGCCGTCCAGATCGGCCCGACCCAGGCCGGTTATCAAGAAGGTCTGGCGTTTGCGGCCCAGGCTGCCGGAGACACAGTTATAGCGCGGCGGGCCGCTCTGGAAAGCCTCCGCCTCAAGCCGGACAATCTGGCTCTAGCCGAGTTGTTGAAGGGGTTAGGTAGTGGAGATTAGTTGTCACCGGGAATTAAGAGAACTTGAAGCGAAAGTCCTGGCTACCTAAAGTCCTTTTAAGAGCGTTCGCATCGCCTCGAAGGTTTCGCGGTCTATCAGGTTGCGGCTGAACGCGCCCCAACTGTACAGCACAAGGGCCACCAGCACCGGCCCGGCCACCCACCTGGCTCCTTTAGAGCCGACATACTCGGCGAAGGGGATCAGCACGATCAGGGCAAAGAAGGGAATTGAGTAGCGCAGTACATCGCTATGCAAGAGAAAAACGGTGTAAAAGTAGGAGGCGAACCCGACCCAGAAAAGGTCGTAACGACCCTGCCGCCAGAGCTTTATTAACCCCAACAGGCCCAGCAGGTAGGTGAATATCAGGGCCGGGCTGTCGAACAGGCCGGTCATAAGCGTTGGGAAAGGAATCAGACCGACGTGAGTGACGTTTTCGGTGATTTTGAAATAAGCCCAAAAATCGCCGTACCGCCAGGCATAGACCCCAAAGACGGCTACCAACCCCAGCGGCATCAGCAGCAGTCCCGCGAAGGCCCGCCACCGAAAAGCCCGCACCAGGCCCGCCAGCGAGAAGTTGTGTGCGTTCCAGGCTTTGATCCCCGCCTCGAAGAGCAAAAATAGCCCGAATCCAACCCACAAAAATAACCCTGGTGGGCGCGTGAAGACCGCCCCGAACCCGGCCAGACCAGCCAGCCAGTACCGCTCTTTCTTGAACCAGTAGACCGCTAGAAGCTCGAAGAACATAAAGAGCGGTTCGCTGCCACCGACATTGTGATAAATTAGCCAGCGCACCGGCAAGACCAGCGCGACCAGCGATAGCCAGAGCGGATGCCGCGAAAGGTCGAAATCGCGCAGCAGCCGGTAAAAAACCAGGGCAAAGCCGGTCGAGGCCAGGAAGTTCACCGCCAGGGGAGCCAGCAGCCAGCCAACCGCCAGCCGCAGACCCATCAGAGCTACCGGGTAGCCCGGAAAGTGAGCCGCCCAATAAAAATCGGACTGTTTGGCAAAATCGGGGATTTTCAAAAGAGGCTCTTGTAGATCGTAGAAATTGTTAGCTATTACCACGTACTCCGGGCCGTCCAGATAACGAAAGACCGCCTCAATTCCGCCGGTTTCGAGCCAGATTTTACCTACAAAAAGAAAGCTCAGAGCCAGATTGACCAGGAAGATCGTCACGAAGGCCGTCGCTACCGGGTGAGCGGTGCGCCAGGACAGGGTGCGCCCGCTTATCCGTTGCCACATGCTTGTTGGTACGGGCGTACCCCAGCGTGGCCCGGTCAGCCCTAGCCAGGCCCAAAAGCCGCTCAGGTAGAGCAAACCGAGGGCGTAAAGCCAGAAGAAATCGCGGTCGAGTTCGCCGTTGTAGCCCACTCGACTCAGCAGGAAGAAAAGAGCGGCGGTAGCTCCCACATTTGCAAAAGCCAGCCCAACCGTGCCATACGAAGCCAGCAAGTTCGAGGGTTGTCGCTTTTGCCCGACCCCGGCCAGCAAGGTTAAAAGACTCAGGGCCGGTAGCACCAGGATCAGCCAATCTCGCCCTGAACCAAAGAGAGTCGACCAGACCTGAGCCAGGTCAACCGTCAGAGACTTGATAGCGAAGCCCAGCACGCGCTTGTCGCCGGAAGGTTTCCAGGGTGGGGTATCGAACGTTAGCCGGATACGGTTGTCATCGCGGGAGGCGGGCCGGAAGGTGAAACGAAAATCCTGAAACTCGATTTGACCGGGCTGCGGGTTGATCTCGCCTATCGGGACGCCGTTAGCTTTAACTTTTGTGCTGGCCGGTGGCCCGCCTGCCGCACTGGCGCCTCTGGCTCGCACGATTACTGTCACCGGGCGGTCGTTTTGGGCGGTAGCCGGAACGAGCAAGAGGGCGGCGTCTGGCCCGGCCCAGGCGAACCGAATTCCACCGGGGCCAGTTTCTGCCGGAAAAAGACGGTAATCGTTCTTATCGGCGACTGTTTCGGTTAAACGGTCGGCCTCCCAGGTGCGGGTCAGGACAGGCCGAGCCAGCACAACATAAACCGTCACGAGCAGGGCCACTAATCCGGCCAACCCCCCCAACAGCTTTGGAATTGCAACCCAGCCTGGCAGTGGTCTGGTCAGGAGTGCAAGAGGCCGGGATGTGGCCGGAGGCCGGGCGGCGGGTGTCGGTTCGACAATCCTCATGCGGATTTAGCCCAATGCCTGTTCCAGGTCGCTCAACAGATCGGCGGTCGTTTCGATGCCCACCGAAAGGCGCACCAGGGCCGGGTGCATTTCAATCGGGCTACCCGATAGGCTGGCGTGGGTCATTGCGCCGGGATGCTCGATCAGCGATTCGACTCCGCCCAGGCTTTCGGCCAGGGTGAAAAGTTTGGTTTTACCGACTATTTCGAGGGCAGCCTCGTAGCCACCACGGGCCAGGAACGAAACCATTCCACCGTAACCGTTCATCTGCCGCCGGGCGATTTCGTGCTGCGGGTGGTCGGTCAGGCCGGGGTATAGCACTCGTTCGACTTTGGGATGTTCCTGCAAGAATTCAGCCACGGCCTGAGCGTTCTGAGCGTGCGCCCGCATCCGCACCGGCAGCGTCTTGATGCCGCGCAGTACCAGCCAGCAATCGAACGGGCCGGGAGTTGCGCCGGTGGCGTTCTGGTGAAAGGCCACCTGGTCGCGCAGGTCGCGGTCTTTGGTCGCCAGCAGACCCCCGACTACATCGCTATGCCCGCCAAGATATTTGGTCGAGCTATGCACCACTACGTCGGCTCCTAGTTCGAGCGGACGCTGCACGTAAGGCGAGGCAAAAGTGTTATCCACCCCTAAGATTGCTCCCAGGTTATGCGCCATTTCCGCCACAGCCTGAATATCAATTATTTTGAGCCAGGGATTCGTAGGCGTTTCGAGCCAGACTATGCGAGTGTTTTTCTTGAATTTACCGGCGGCCCGTTCCAGGTCGGTCAGGTCAACCAGGTCGTACTCGATACCATAATTTGAAAGCACGCGGGCAAACAGCCGGTAAGTGCCGCCGTACACATCGTCGCTCAGTACAACATGGTCGCCGGGCCGGGTCAGGTACATCAAAGTATTGATCGCAGCCATTCCACTGGCAAAACCCAGCCCATAAGTATCTGGCCCGCCTTCGAGTGAGGCAATGCACTCTTCCAGGGCGGTACGGGTCGGGTTGTGCGTCCGCGAGTATTCATATCCCTTGTGTTGCCCGACGGCCTCCTGTGCATAAGTGGAGGTCTGGTAGATCGGAACCGTAACCGAACCGGTCGTAGGGTCGGGGGCTTGCCCGGCGTGGATTGCCCGTGTCTCGAAGCCGCTCTTGTTGTAATCGCCCTTCATCCTGTTTGTTCTTTCTTTGCTTTACTGATTTTGAGTTTCGTTCTTGTATTTTACCAATGTACCGGGTTGGAGCGGTTTTTGTTTGGAGTGCCTTAGCTCAATAACGTAAATTAACCTTGCTGGATCAACTACATAATAGTAGATTGTATAATTCTTCCCAACCCGCCCCTTCCTGTAATTTTCGTCTAAACCTTCCATCCGTGGTGCGAGCCAGGGTTGATACCTGATAAGGTTGATGTCATCCAGAACTTTTTGAGCGACTTTCCAACCAACTGTATCACCTAAATTGTTGCCGCGTTGTTCGTCAATGTATGACTTGATTTCTCTGATTTTTTCTGCTACTTGCCGACGAATTTTAAGTTTAGCTGGCCCTGAACTAGGAGGCACTTTGATACCTTTTAGGTACTCTAAGGTCGTACCCTTCCGGCTCGTCGGGTATTTCTGAAAGTTCTATACCAAGTTCAGCTACCAGATCATCCCAATCTACCAGTTCGCCGCGTGCATCTTCTTCCCTCATCTCACGCAAGCTTATTTCCAGTTCCATTGCTTGTAAACGATCTTGCATTGCTTGATAATCACTTACACTTAGCAAAATAGCAGTGGCCTTATTGTTTTTTATAATAATCTTATGACTATTTGCATTTGCTACTTCATCTACAATTTGAGCAAGGTTCTTCTTCATAGTCTGAAGACTAATTATATCCCTCTCAGGATTAAGGTTTTCCATAGAAAATCGCTCCTTTATCACGAGGCAAAAGAGGGAATGATACTGACAAAAATAAGTGTTTGTCAGTGTCACTCCCTCAAAAGCTTATTTGCGGTTGCGCTGCTGGGCTACAAATTCCAGCAAATCGGCTCGGCTAACGATGCCTACTGGCACGCCGCCATCTTCGACTACCAGGGCCGGAGCGTTCGCGCTGAAGAGCGGAAAAATATTCTCCACTTCTTCGTCTACCGATACCATCGGCAGTGGAGTATCCATCACCTGCTCAACCGGAGCCGTTACAATTTCAGGGTTCCTGAAAATTTTGTCCAAAAGAGTGCGCTCCTGGATGCTCCCGACAATCAGGCTTTCGTTACCTTCGCCTACAACCACCGGCATCTGGGAAATGCTGTGGGCGTGCAGTTCGGCGATTGCCTCGCTGACTGTCTGGCTCGCTCTGACCGTGATAAAGGTCGGGTGGTCGTGGTCGGAGCTTGTTTTGTGGCTGTTCAGGAGATCGCCAACACGGGGATGGGTCGGGAATCGCTCGGTAAAGCCCTGATCGCGCATCCAGCCGTCGTTGAAAATTTTGCTAAGGTAGTTGCGCCCGGTATCCGGCAGCAGCACCACGATCAGCTTATCAGCCTCCGCTCGTGTAGCGACGTCCAACGCGCCCACCAGAGCCATTCCGCACGAGCCACCAACCAGGAGACCTTCTTCGCGCACGGCCCGCCGGGTCATCAAGAAAGCGTCGCGGTCGCTCACCGCCACCCATTCGTCAATCAGGCTAAGGTCAACCGTGCCGGGTATAAAGTCTTCTCCGACGCCTTCGATTTTGTAGGGCCGGACTTTCTCGCCAGTGTAGAGTGAGCCTTCCGGGTCTACCCCGACAATGCGGACGTTCGGGTTCTGCTCTTTGAGGTATTTGGCGATGCCGCTAATCGTTCCGCCGGTGCCAACCCCGGCTACAAAATAATCAATCTTCCCGGCAGTTTGTCGCCAAATTTCTGGCCCGGTGGTCTCGTAGTGAGTGCGCGGATTGGCCGGATTAAAATACTGGTTGGGCTGGAAAGCACCCGGCACTTCGCGGGCCAATCGTTCGGCTACGCTGTAGTAACTTTCAGGCGATTCGCGGGGTACTGCCGTCGGTGTAATTACAACTTCGGCTCCGTAAGCCTTCAGGAGAGCAATTTTTTCCGCGCTCATCTTGTCCGGCATTACAAAAATCGCTTTGTAGCCTTTGATCGCGGCGGCAATCGCCAGACCTACCCCGGTATTACCGCTAGTTGGCTCGACAATTGTGCCGCCTTTCTTTAACAAGCCTTTGCGCTCGGCTTCTTCGATCATCCGAATACCGATGCGATCTTTGACGCTGCCGCCAGGGTTAAGCATTTCTAGTTTGGCAAGTACGGTCGGTTTTAGACCGCGTGAGAGGCGGGGTATACGCACCAGAGGGGTATTGCCGATCACTTGTAATACGTTATCGTAAGCTTCTATTTCGCCTGCTCCAAAGTGAGGAGCCGTCGCCATGCTAGGCGTGGTTTCAGTTTCTGTCGAGGCCGGAGTTTCATTTTCATGACCTCCTGGCATTGCCCCTTTTATTCTCTCTAAAATGCTCATTCTAATTTCAATCCTTTCAATCCATTCTTCTAATTCTCTAAAAACTTACTTTTTTTATCGTAGCACAGGCTTTAGTATAATAATTCTTCCTATCAACAAGCACAACAAATAAGATTCTCGCTTCTGGAGAGGATTGTAACAAGCGAGTGGTGTGGTGTCAATTTGTGTAGCTGAAATGGGTACATGGAAATAAGCAAAGCTGTGTCAGGCTGCTATAGGTTTTAAGAGTTGAGCTTAAATAACAGGCTAAACATGCTTAAAAGGGGCTATTAATTTATTGAAGTGAAGGGAAAGGTGGTGGGAGGTATATAAGAGTATAAAAAGAAAAAAGCCGCAACGGCCTATCTTCACAAACCCCTGCGGGCTTACTATTGTCAGCGCTGAAGCGTTTCACTGCCAGGTTCGGGATGGGTCTGGGTGGGACCGCTTCGCTCTTGTCAC
>JBBRBE010000106.1:0-21055 GCA_038206175.1 Chloroflexia bacterium | reverse complement strand
GTGCCGGGTCAGGGGGTGGCGGTCGGAAGGCTTTTCATCGCCGTTTTGAATGCTCGTCATTATGCCGAGACGCTGAGTTTTTACGAGAACGTGCTGGGCATGCCCCGGCTTATGGAGGTGCGCGTCCCCCTTAAACTGGTCAACCGCGCCCTGAACTTGCCCCCCGACACCCTGCACACTCTGGTGACAGTTAAGACCGAAGCTGATACCCTGATCGAAATTGATGGCTACAGCCAGCCTGCCCTGCTCCGCCCAACCGAACCAGGCCACCTGCCGTCCCTGGCAAACCTTTTGACGCTTACGACGCTTTATTTTGATATAATAAGAGAGCGATTAGAAACGCTCAATTTTCCTTACCGGATTTGGCCCGGCCCGCCGCGCACTCTGGTTGTGCGCACACCCGGCGGCGAACTGATCGAACTGGTGGAACAGGCAGAATAAAGGCGGTAGCTATGGCGCGTAGACGATCAAAGTTAGTCGGGCTGATGTTATTTTCGATGCTACTTTCGCTCTTTCTGGTGGCTCTGGCCCCGCCGCCCGTCGCGTTGGGCCTTGCGCCCGCTACGCCCGACAAAACGCCCGCCCCCACCGCCAGTCGTCCGGCCCCCGCGACTTCTAATTCTGCCTCCCTGTATTTTCCTGAAACCGGCCACTACTTGCTGAGTGCCTTCCGCCTCTACTGGCAAAGCCACGGTGCGCTGGCTCAATTTGGCTACCCGTTGACCGAAGAATTCCTGGAGCGCAATCCCAGCGACGGCCAGCTTTACACCGTGCAATATTTCGAGCGCAACCGCTTTGAGTATCACCCTGAGAAGACCGGAACTCCTTACGAGGTCGAGCTTGGTCTGCTTGGAGCGCAAGCCGTCGTGGGGCGGCAATTCGACCCGGCCCCCTCAACCGTGCCTACCCTGCAAACGCTCTACTTCCCCGAAACCGGGCATAGTTTGCAAGCGGGCTTCAAACGCTACTGGGAACGTAACGGCGGGCTGGCAATCTACGGCTACCCGCTCTCGGAGGAAATCAGCGAGGGCGGCTATATCGTGCAATATTTCCAGCGGGCGCGGTTTGAGTATCACCCTGAAAACGCCGGGACGCCCTACGAAGTGTTGCTTGGTCTGCTGGGAACTTCGGTTCTGCAAGACGCAGGTTTTATGTTGCCCCAAATCTATCGGGTGCAACCGGCCCAGACCAGCGTTGTGCAGGGCCGTACTCTACGGGTGACGATCTTTGGTGCGCCGCAGTTTAGTGCGGTCAGCAGTCGCCTGGCCGGTACGCCGCTCACCCTGACGCCTACTGCCAGCGACCAGGTGAGCGGCTTTGCAGCCGTGCCGAGCGACGCACCGCTCAAGCCGCGCTCCCTCCAAACCGATATTACAGACCTATCCGGCACAGTGCGCCATTTTGAACAGACCATCGGCGTAAGCGCGGGCCAGTTCGAGCAGCAATTGATCGAACTTTCGCCCGAAGTCGAAGCGGGCCTGGGTAGTGCCAGCGACGCGCAGCGCGAACGCGAACGTGATTACGGCTTTTACAAGGAAGTAACCCCTCAAAAGCTCTGGGAAGGCCGCTTTAGCTGGCCGACTTTTGGCCCGATCAGCACTTCGTTTGGAGCGCGGCGTAACTACGTCGGCGGCGGATATGAAATCCACGATGGAATTGACATTGGCGTCCCCGCTCGGACGGTCATTCGCGCTCCTGCTGCCGGACGCGTCGTGCTGGCCGAGTTCCAGAAGGTGCGGGGCGGTATTATCATTATTGATCACGGCCTGGGTTTGCATACGGGCTACTTTCATCAGTCCGTCATCTATGCCAAAGTCGGCCAGACCGTCAAACCGGGCGACGTGATCGGCCTGGTCGGGACGACCGGCCTTTCTACCGGGCCGCATTTGCACTGGGAGATGCGAATTGGCGAGACCGGGGTTGACCCGGAAGAATGGATCAAGCGCGATTTTAGCTGATAATCAGAATGAGATTTTTATAACAATAAGTGCAAAACAAGGCTAAAACTATAGCCTTTTCAAAAACATGTGCTAAAATAGCTTTAGCAAAGCACTCACCTACACACCAAATAGAACCCTTTTACAAAATTTTTAACAGAATCTTATACTACGCAGGCCAGAAATATCTCCAAAGGAGGAGTAAAAATGGAATTTGCCTATTCTGAGAAAGTTAACGAGCTACGTAGCCAGCTACTGGCTTTTATGGATCGTTACATCTATCCCAACGAAAAGGTTCCCCATCAGCAGGCCGAGGCCAGCGGCGATCTCCATCATCATTCCGAGCTAGTGGACGAATTGAAGATTAAAGCCAGAGCCGAAGGGCTGTGGAACCTCTTTTTGCCGGATAAAGAACACGGTGCGGGCCTGACTAACCTGGAATACGCGCCCCTGGCCGAGATTATGGGCCGGGTGGCCTGGTCGAGTGAGGTCTTTAACTGCGCCGCCCCCGATACCGGCAATATGGAAATCCTGGCTCAGTTCGGCACAGACCAGCAGAAGCAAGCTTGGCTGATCCCGCTTCTTAACGGTGAAATTCGCTCCGCTTTTGCTATGACCGAACCGGATGTCGCCAGTTCGGACGCAACTAATATTCAAATGAGCATCGAGCGGCAGGGTGACGAATATGTCTTGAACGGGCGCAAGTGGTGGATCAGCGGGGCCGGGCGGGAACGCTGTAAAATCTTTATTGTGATGGGCAAAACCGACCCGCACAACCCGGACAAGCATCGCCAGCAGAGCATGGTGCTGGTGCCAAAAGCTACTCCCGGTGTGACGGTCAAACGCAACCTGCGCGTGATGGGTTTTGTGGACAACGAAAGCCACTGTGAAGTTTTATTCGAGAATGTGCGCGTGCCTGTAACGAACCTGCTGGGTGAGGAAGGCGGTGGCTTTGCGATTGCTCAGGCCCGACTTGGGCCGGGACGCATCCACCACTGCATGCGCTCGGTCGGGGCCGCTCAACGCGCCCTCGAACTGATGTGCCGCCGGGCGACTGAGCGAGTAGCTTTTGGCAAACCGCTTTCCGACCAGGGCGTAATTCAGGAATGGATCGCCGTGTCGCAATGTGAAATCGAACAGGCCCGCCTCCTGACCCTCAAAACGGCCTGGCTGATTGATACGCAGGGCAAAAAAGCGGCTCAGGCCGAGATTGCTATGATCAAGATCGTCGCGCCGGAAGTGCATACAACGGTAGTTAACCGGGCGATGCAACTCTTTGGCGGCGGTGGCCTTACCGACGATTTCCCGCTGGCCGAAATGTGGGCGCACGGGCGGGTGCTGCACCTGGCCGATGGCCCCGACGAAGTTCACAAGCGCAGCCTGGCCCGCTCGGTCATTCGCTCCCTGGTAGACTGAAATTTGTACAGGAGGTCGAGAGAAAAATGGAATATGTGGCAAAAGTAGGCACGCCTCAGAATAAACTAGGCGATAACGAAGCGGTCTTTGTCAGTGCCGTCCGTACTCCGATTGGCCGGGCCTTCAAAGGCTCGCTCAAAGGGGTGCGCCCGGACGATCTGGGGGCGCACGCGATCCGGGCTGCCGTCGCCCGCGTGCCGGGTCTGGAGCTATCTCAGATCGAAGATGTAATTTTCGGCTGTGCCAATCCCGAAGGCGAACAGGGCTACAACGTGGCCCGCAATGCCGCGCTGCTGGCCGGGCTACCCGATACGGTGCCAGGTGTAACGGTTAACCGCTTTTGCTCTAGTGGCCTGAACGCGATTACGTTTGCGGCGCAACAAATTATTCTCGGTATTGGCGAAGTTTATGTGGCCGGAGGGACGGAATGTAGCAGCCGCGTGCCGGAGCAGGGCCGGTCGCTGGTGCAGCCGAACCCAAAATTTGTAGACCGCGATGGGTCGGGGATGCCGGACGTGTATATCCCGATGGGCTTCACGGCGGAGAATGTGGCAAAGCGGTTTGGGGTCAGCCGCCAGACCCAGGACGAATTTGCCCTGGCAAGCCAGATGAAAGCGGTGATGGCTCAGAAAGATGGCCTGTTCCAGGACGAAACCGTTAGCGTGACCCTGGACGACGGCACGGTTATCAGCAAGGACGATGGCCCGCGCCCCAGCACAACCCTGGAAGGACTGGCCGCCCTTCAGCCAGTCTTTGTCGAAGGCGGAACAGTCACGGCGGGCAATAGCTGTCCTTTGAACGATGGTGCCGCCGCGACGGTAATAATGAGCCTGGGCCGCGCCCGGCAACTTGGCCTTCAGCCGATGGCCCGGATCGTAAGCTGGGCCGTCAGTGGCCTGGCCCCGGAGATTATGGGAGTTGGCCCGATTGAAGCAGTCGGTAAGCTACTGGGGCGGACGGGCCTGAGCATCGAAGATATTGATATTTTCGAGCTAAACGAAGCCTTCGCAAGCCAGGCTTACGAAGTTTGCCATCAGCTTGGCGTAGACATGGCCCGGCAGCTTAACCCCAAAGGCGGCGCAATTGCGCTGGGCCATCCTTTTGGCTGCACCGGAGCCAGGATTATGGCAACGCTGCTTTACGGGCTGCGCCAGTTCGATAAAAGCCTGGCTATCGAAACCATGTGCGTCGGCGGCGGACAGGGTTACGCTGCCCTGGTGGAACGGCTGAATTAGATTTGGATTTAAGGGTAAATAAAGAGACTTATAGCGAAAAGAATAAGTAATGGTTCAGCTAGCTTCGCTTCTTGATGTCTTGCCACGCCGTGTCACGGGTTGTCACGCCCGGTCATGGTATGTCATTCTGAGCGTAGCGAAGAATCTTCTTAAAAAAGCAAAATTGATCCTATTCAAGAAGATTCTTCGCTACGCTCAGAATGACACATCTCGCCCGGTGTAAAGAGGCGTGAGCGGCTATGACCTGCATGAGAGGGCAACGCAACTCGTGAGAGAGAGGGAGTGGAAGGGCAAGACCGGGCGTGTTCCGGTCTTATGACGCTGGAAATCTCCATCACGGCTGAACACTTACATTTATTTAAGGGAGAAAAGCCAATGACGGCAGACGAAATCAAGCAAATTTGTGTAGTTGGGGCCGGTACGATGGGGTCGCAGATTGCTCAACAGTGCGCCTTGCACGGTTACGCCGTGAATTTAACCGACGCCAACCCGGAAATGGTCGGCAAGGGGATCGAAAGCAACCGCACTCAGCTTCAAAACCGGGTTAACAAAGGTAAAATGAGCCAGGAAGAGGCCGATACCGCCCTGGGCCGGGTCAAGGGCGTGGCCGACCTGGAAGAGGCGGCAGGCCAGGCCGATTTTGTGATCGAGGCAGTCTACGAAGACCTCGATGTGAAGCGGCAGCTTTTCGCCCGGCTGGACAAGATTTGCCCGCCCCACACGATTTTGGCTTCCAATTCTTCGACAATCGTAATCAGCAAGATCGTGGCGGACAATATAGAACGCAAGGATAAAGCATGCAACATGCATTTCTTCCACCCGGTGCTGGTGATGCGGCTAGTCGAGGTGGTCAAAGGGCCGGAAACCAGCGACGAAACCGCCGAAGTGACGATGGAACTCGTCCGGCGGATCGGGCGCGAACCGGTGTTGATGCAAAAGGAAGTTTACGGTTTTATTGTCAACTACGTGCTGATGGGTCTCTCGCGGGCGGCGATGTACCTGTACCAGGAAGGCTATGCCTCGTTTGAGGACATTGACAAAGCTCTCAAGCTAGGGCTGAATCATCCGATGGGAGCGTTCGAGTTGGCCGACTTTAGCGGCGTGGACATCATGCATTACTCGATGCTCCAACGCTACAAAGAAACCGGCAAACCGGAAGATATGCCGCCGCCATTCCTGGAAGAGATGATCAAAGAGGGCCGTCTGGGTCGCAAGTCGGGCAAAGGTTTTTACGATTATTCCGGCAAGTAATTCTTTTATATTAGTAGTTTTTCAGGTTCTTCCGCATAAAACGTGAAAAAGGTTTCTAACTGGTAGAAAACTATCCAGGTTTGAGTTCAGCCTATTGTCATTTCTTCGCCGATTCACGGAAAATGCGGAAGAACCAGAATTTCTGGCCGGGCGGTCGAGCGGTCAGCTATAGTTTCTATCTGACATGACACGAAAGGATTGTAGGGATGACCTGGGAGCCAGAGCTTGACGAGCTTCGCCGGAGGCAAGAGTTAGCAGCGGAGATGGGTGGCCCTGAAAAGGTCGCCAAACACCACGCTCAGGGTCGCCTGACCGTCCGCGAGCGGATTGCCGCTTTGCTCGACCCTGGCTCTTTCCACGAAAGCGGGGCGTTGGCCGGTTCTGCCGAATATGACCGCGAAGGCCAGTTGACCAGTTTCGTTCCGGCAAATTTTGTGGTGGGGATGGGCCGGATTAACGGGCGCAAAGTAGCTCTGGGCGGCGATGATTTTACGGTGCGGGGCGGGGCCGCCGATGCCGCCGTGATGGGCAAGCAGGTTTACGCCGAGCAACTTGCCAACAGCCTGCAAATACCGCTCGTGCGGCTAGTTGACGGCACGGGCGGCGGCGGCAGCGTCAAGATGCTAGAGCAGCACGGTTATACGTATGTTCCGGCCAATCCAGGCTGGGACTTGATCGTGGATAACCTGAGCCTCGTGCCGGTGGTTGCGGCGGGCCTGGGGTCGGTGGCCGGGCTGGGCGCGGCCAGGCTGGCGGCTTCGCACTTCTCGATTATGGCCGAAGGCACTTCGCAGCTATTCGTAGCCGGGCCGCCGATAGTCAAGTTTGGAATGGGTGAAGACCTGACCAAAGAAGAACTGGGCGGGGCTGATATTCACCGCAACAGTGGGGCGGTAGACCTGTTTGTAAAGACTGAGGAAGCCGCTTTCGAGGCCACCCGCCGCTTTTTGTCCTATCTGCCGCAAAACGTTTTCGGCTTGCCGCCGGTGCAACCCTGCACCGATCCTGCCGACCGCCGCGACGAGAGCTTGCTTTCGTCTATCCCGCGCAACCGTCGCCGACCGTATCAAATTCGGCCAATTCTGGACAAGATTTTCGATGTCGGCTCGGTCTTCGAGCTGGCTCGCTATGGCGGCGCGACCGTCACGGCTCTGGCCCGCCTGGACGGACACCCGGTGGGCCTGGTTGCCGCCGATCCTTACGCAGGCGGGGGTGGCCTGACGGTCGAAGGAGCCGAGGCGATGATCCGCCTGGTTGACCTGTGCCAGACTTTTCATTTGCCCCTGGTAAGCCTGACCGACCAGCCCGGCCTGGTGATCGGGCGGGTGGCCGAGCGGCGCGGCACGATTCGTTACGGCGTGCGGGCTATAGCGGCGGTCTACCAGGCCACTGTACCCACTGCCGAGGTAATCGTGCGGCGGGTATTCGGGGTCGGCGGCGCAGGCATGACCAACCGGCATGGTTTTGTCCGGCGGTTCGCCTGGCCTTCGGGCGATTGGGGTTCGTTGCCGGTCGAGGGCGGCATCGAGGTGGCTTATCGCCGCGAACTGGAAGCCAGCGATAACCCGGCAGCCCTGGTGGAGCAGTTACGGGCGCAGTTTGAAGGCGTGCGTTCGCCTTTTCGTACCGCCGAGCATTTTGGTATCGAGGAGATTATTGACCCCAGAGCTACCCGACCTCTCCTGTGCGAGTGGGTACGGGACGCTTACGCTGTGCTACCGGCCCAACCCGGTCGTCCGGCTTTCGGCACGCGGCCATAGAGCTTTTCCAGAAGGGACAAAGCGTACAAGGTGTGCCAATGGGATTGTTCTGTTAAAATAACTTCAACACAAAATCGCGCTGTTCTGTTTTTGCCTTTCATTTCCTTATAACACTCGACCGCCTGGATAGGCTGTCATCAACATAACACAACAAAATATTTGTATTCTATTACGAGGAGGTAATACAATGCCAAGCCCCGCCAGTGAGCATGTTCGTGGCCTTTTGCGAATGGTCAAACAGGCTCCACCCCCGGCCACCATCGCCGAGAGTCGGAGCAGATTGGAAGGGATGATTAACCTTGCCAATGTACCGCCCGAAACCCAGGTCGAAGCAGTCACGGCAGGTGGTGTGCCGGGAGAGTGGGTTAGCGTGCCGGGTGTTGCCACCGACCGGGTGGTGCTGTACCTGCACGGTGGAGCATATTCGCTCGGATCGTGTAAGACCCACCGCGAATTAGCCTCGCGTATCTCGAAAGCCGCGGGTGTCCGCGTTCTGGTGATCGAGTACCGCCTGGCTCCCGAAAACCTTTTTCCCGCCGCCGTCGAGGACTCGACTGCCGCTTATCGCTGGCTGCTGACGCAGGGCTTTGCGCCCGCACAGATCGTGATTGCAGGAGACTCGGCAGGGGGCGGGTTGAGCCTGGCTACTTTGCTGTCTTTGCGCGATGCAGGCGATCTGCTTCCGGCGGCAGGCGTGCTGCTTTCGCCCTGGACCGACCTGGCCGGAACGGGTGAAAGTCTGGTCAGCAACAACGAGATTGACCCCTGGCTCAATGCTAAAGACATTATACCGTCGGGCCAGCTTTACGCCGGGCCGACCGATCTGCGCTATCCCCTCGTTTCACCCCTCTACGGCGACTTTACCGGCTTGCCGCCTCTGTTGATCCAGGTCGGTTCAGACGAAATTTTACTGGACGACTCGAAGCGACTGGCCGAGCGTGCCAAAGCTGCCGGGGTGGCGGTCGAACTGCAAATCGCCGATGGTATGTGGCACGTCTGGCAAGCTTTTGCCGCCGATATGCCGGAAGCACAGGAAGCGATTGACCGGATCGGTCAGTTTGTGCAGCAGCACTTGAACCTCTCGAAGGTTGCAGCTTAGGCAACTGAACTGTGGGAAGCGAGAAGTTTTGATTTAGGGGAAATATCAATTCAACTCAAGGAGGAGAGATTGTTATGACGAAACCAAAGAGCAGCCTTCGGCTGACCTCGATAGCGGTGTTAGCTTTGCTGCTGGCGATGGTGCTGGCAGCCTGTGGCGATTCGACCGCTACTTCTGGCACGACCAGTACGACCGTGGCAGCGACGACTGCCGCTCCCGCGACCACTGCGGCGGTTGTGGCAACCACTGCCGCTCCCGCGACCACTGCGGCGGTTGCCGCAACCACTGCCGCTCCTGCCGTGACGACCAGCGCGGTTGCCGCAACCACCGCTGCCGGAACGACCACCACGGCGGCGGCAGGGACGACCACCAATCCGTTTGCTTTCAAGGCTCCCGACAACCTCAAAGGTGGGCCAGGAGTAGACACTGCTAACAAGGTAATTAAGGTCGGTGGCATTGGAGCTTTGAGCGGGCCGATTGCGGTCGGCGGCAAGCCGTTGATCCGTGGCTCGGAGATTTATTTCAAGGCTCTCAACGACGCGGGCGGCATTGGCGGCTATAAAATCGAGTTTGTGACGGGCGACAGCCAGTACCAGCCTCAGTTAGCGGTGCAGCAATACAGCAAACTGGCTCCTGACGTGGCGATGTTTGGGCAGATAATCGGCGCACCTTCGGCGGCAGCTTTGAAAGACCAGGCCGAAGCCGATAAAGTGCTGATCCTGGCCGCGACTGCCGATAGCTCGATCCTCAGCTACAAAAGCACCTTTATCACAGCCATTCCCTATTCTTTGGAGACGATCAACGGCCTCGATTACGCCGCCAAGCAATTGGGCAAAAAGAGTGCCAAGTTTGCGATTGTCTATCAGGACGACGCTTACGGCCAGGATTGCCTGAAAGGTTATAAAGCGGCAGTGCAGGCTTTGGGCCTCAAGGATGTCGGGCAGATTGCTTTCCGTTCCACCGACAAGGATTTTACGGCCCAGGCCACCCAGCTTAAAGATAGCGGAGCCGAGGTAGTGTGGATGGCAAGCCAACCGGCCCAGACCGCCGCGATTATGGGAGCGGCTACGCAGTTGGGGGTCTCGCCGCAGTGGATGTTGCAAGCCCCGGCTTTTAACTCTCAACTACTGGCTACCCCGATCAAGGACGTGCTGGTTAACAAAGCAATCCTGGCTTCTTACGGTGTACCCTGGGGTAGCCCGACCGCCCCGACCGAAGTCGCCAAGTTAGCTGCTATCGCCAAGTACGCCCCCGACCAGAAGCCGGATAACTATTTCAGTTCCGGCTGGGTTTACGCCACGGTCACGGCCAATATTCTGGCGAAAGCCCTTCAAAGCGGCGACATGTCGCGTGAAGGTATCTTCAAGGCTTTTGAGTCAAGCAAGAACATTGACCTGGGCAACGGCCCCGGCCAACCGATGCTTTCTTATGGCTCGACGGCCAACGAGCGTGTACCGTTCCGGGCGACCACGATCTGCAAGATTGACCCGGCAGACCCGGCGGGTTACAGCCCGATCAGCCAGCCCTATACCAGCGACGCGGCTAAGGAATACAAATTCCCCTAGTCAGGTCGTCGGGTGGGAATATCTTCTGGGGTATTCCCACCCATTTCTCAATTTTACCTTTAATTCTCTTGCGGTTGGACTAAGACTGCAACCTTTCTAAGTACAGTAGTGCAACTTTTCACAAGTCATTACGTATATTTATTACCGCAAAATAAGACTCGGCTTTCCCAATAGGAAGTCCAAATTGAAAGAAAGAGGTAAGCTAAAGTGGAAAATTTATCTAACCCAGGCTCGACCCGTGAAGTGGCGACGCTGGGCGGTGGTTGCTTCTGGTGTTTAGAAGCGGCTTACGTGCAGTTAGAAGGTGTCGAAAAAGTCGAATCCGGCTACGCAGGTGGCAAAGTTGTCAATCCAAGTTACAATCAAGTCTGCGCTGGTGTGACCGGCCACGCCGAGGTCGTGCAGGTGACTTTCCAGCCCGAAGTTATTTCTTACGAAGATTTGCTTCGAGTCTTTTTCGTCATCCACGACCCGACCACCCCCAACCGCCAGGGCTACGATGTCGGTACACAGTACCGCTCGGCGATTTACTTTAACACGCCCGAACAAAAAGAGACTGCCCAGAAGGTTATCGCCGAATTAAACGCCGCCAAAATCTGGCACGCTCCGATTGTCACCGAGGTCGCGCCCCTGGCTGTTTTCTACAAAGCCGAAGAGTATCACCAGCACTATTTCGAGCGCAACCCGAACCAGGCTTATTGCCAGGCTATCGTTGCCCCTAAAGTAGCTAAAGTCCGCAAGGAGTTCTTCGACCGGCTCAAGCTTGCTCAGAAGCGTTAAGCTCTTTTGTCTTTGTCGCCAGAAGCGCAGGAAAATAGCTGAGGAAAATAACTGAGAATGAAAAAGGGAAGCTTTACGGCTTCCCTTTTTGCTGTTTACAAAAATTAACTGCGCTGGTCAATCGGCACGTAGTGCTGGTCTACCGGGCCGGTGTAATCGGCCCGTGGGCGGATCAAGCGGTTGTCCGAATATTGTTCGAGAATGTGCGCCAGCCAGCCAGACATGCGACTGACCGCAAAGACCGGGGTAAACAGTTCGATAGGAATTCCCAGCGAATGATAGACGCTGGCCGAATAAAAGTCTACGTTGGGTAGCAGACCTTTCTCCTTGACCACCATATCATCAATCCGCACCGACATTTCGTACCAGCGCGTTTCGCCTTTGAGCTGGCCGAGCTTTTTGCTCATCGCTTTGAGGTGCTTGGCCCGTGGATCGCCATTCTTGTAGACCCGGTGGCCGAAGCCCATAATCTTTTCTTTATTCGTCAGCGCGTCGGCGATAAACTCGTCGATCTTCTCCATCGAGCCGATCCGCAAGAGCATTTTCATGACCGCTTCGTTCGCGCCGCCGTGCAAAGGCCCTTTGAGCGTGCCAATCGCACTGACGACCCCGCTATGCATATCCGAAAGGGTAGAAACTGTTTCGCGGGCGGAGAAAGTCGAGGCGTTTAGTTCGTGGTCGGCGTGCAGCACCAGGGCGGTGTCAATCGCTTTCACCGCTACCTCGTCCGGTTCTTCGCCGGTGAGAGTGTAGACAAAGTTAGCGGCAGTCGAAAAATCAGGGCGCGGTGCAATTGGTTCTTGCCCGGCCCGTGTCCGTCCGATAGCCGTTACGACCGTGCCGATCTGGGCCGTAAGGCGAATAGCTTTACGAATATTAGCTTCGCGCCTCATATCGGCAGTATCCGGGTCGAACAGGCCCAGAGCCGAAACAGCCGTCCGCACGGCGTCCATCGGGTGAACTTCTTTCGGGAAAGCTTTGATCCATTCGAGTACCTGCGGCGGTAAGGCGGCACTGGCCCGTAACTGGCTCGTCAGGTCGTCCAGTTCGGCCCGCGTGGGCAGTTTGCCGTACCACAAAAGGTATACAACTTCTTCGTAAGAGGCATTTTCAGCCAGTTCGTCAATTGTAATGCCGCGATAGGTCAGGGTGCTGCCGATAATCGAGCTTATACCCGACTCCAGGGCCACTACACCTTCAAGCCCTTTAGCTCCTTTATCCGCTTTTTCGGTTTTACCGTTTGCGGAAGGGGGTGGGGTTTTCTCAAGTTTTTCAACCGACATTGGTTTACTCCCTCTTCTGTTTTTCCTAAAAAATTGGCTGATAGAGTCAGCTTTGCATGGGTAACTTTGAGCTTTCAAGGCCTGGTTTTGCTACCCGGCGGGCCAGCCCGACTCACTCGGCAAGTCTGCCCTGGCCGACCCATTCTTTGTGAATATTATAACTCAAAAAGAGTTATACTACAACGCAAACCTGGCCGCCCGGACTAAAGCACCCGGCTCAGGAAAGCTTTGACCTTTGCCAGCTCATCCCTGCTAAACTCGTGTCCACCCTGAAATTCGTAGTATTCGACCGGCAGACCGGCCCCTTGCAGCAGGTCGCGGGTAGCCCGACCCGCCAGCACCGGCACCACCGGGTCGTAAATGCCGTGGCCGATAAAGACCGGCACTTTCTGGGCGGCAGCCGTCGCCAGGACACTTTTTAGCTTGGGATCGCGGCCATAATAAGCCTGGGCGTCGCCGGGATTGGCCCAGCTAAAAGGCGCGTCGGCCACCAGGAAACTGCTCAGGGCTACCAGCCCGGCCAACTTCTGAGGGTAGCGCAACCCCACATCGAGGGTCATCATCCCGCCCTGGCTGAACCCGGCCAGAGCGGTACGCCCGGCAGTGGTGTTAAACCGCCCTCGAAGTTCGTCCAACAGCTTTGTCACTCCCACTCGCGCCAGGGTAGCCTTTGGCCCGATGTTCAGCGAGTCGAAGCGGAACCACTCGAAGTAGGCTCCTGGCAGAGGTAGCCCGGCAGTCGGAAAGACAAAGCGGTAGTCAGTCGGATTGATCAGGGCCGGTACATCTATAAAGCTATCGCCCCGGTCGCCGCGCCCGTGCAGCACAACCACCAGGGGCAATTCCCGCCCGGTGGAATTTTCCGGGGCCACCTCGATACATTTGAAGCCTGCCGCCTCGAACCGATTTACCTTCATTGTGTTACTTTCATCGTGTCGAACTTATTCCTCTCGATTTTTCTTACCACTTCGGCCTGCCGTCCAGGAAAATCTTTGCAACTTTTCTTTTGGAAATTTTGTAAGCTAAGAGCAGCCTCTGGCGATGGATTAGCTCCCCAGTTCCGCACCGAGGCGGATCGAGGAACGCCAGGCTTCGCCGTAATAAGCGTAGGAAAGCAGCACGCCCTCGCGGATGCCAAACTTGCTGACGATCACATTTTCCAGGTCAAATTTATCCATCAAGGCACCCATTATCAGTGCGCCGGTGCCAAAAGTTTGGGCGCGGGAAGGGAAAAGGTTGAAATCAAGGGCAAGCTGGGCACTCGGTCGGGTGGTGGCGAGGGTGACAGCCTGGGCTACTTCGTCGCGGGTGAGAGTTTCGCCGCGCCGCCCTTTATTGAACAGGCGAGTGACGGCTTTGGCGTTGCCACCGGCCAGCACTGCCGCCTCGAAGGGGCGAACGAGGGCGGGCCACTGCGCCCCGGCAAAAATTTCGCCCAGTTTGAACTGCGCAGCGTGTACCTGGGCCGGAGTGAGCGGGTCGGAAGCTTTGGTAAGGGCGCGTAGCTTGATCGAGCCTACCCGCAGCTTGACGATTGCGCTGATCTGGTTGAAATCTACCAGCACAATTTCGGTGCTACCCCCGCCGATGTCGGCCACCACGAAATGCGAGGGTAAGCGCAGCCCGCTCGTCGCGCCGCGATAGCTAAAAAGAGCTTCTTCGGTCTGGGAAAAGACTTCGACGCTCAGGCCAAGTTTATCGCGGGCCTGTTGGACGAGGTGAGCCGCGTTGCGGGAGGCGCGGAGCGGTTCAGTGCCGAAAATGATCAGCCGGGCATTGGCGGCTTTAGCACGCTGGGCGTAATCTTCTAGCAGACGTAGCACCAGGTCGAACTTGGCTGTCGAAAGCTCGCCTTTAAAGCTTACATCGTCCCCCAGCCGAGCCATTTCCTTTTCGTCCGCCACGATCTCGATCTGTCGTCCGTCGGTGCGGGCAATGATAAGATGCACCGTATTGCTGCCGATGTCAACGACTCCAACCGTCACCGCATCCGTTTGAAGTAATTCTTCGCCCCCAAAAGTTACGCTCATGACGCTCCCTGTTTGGCCCTTCGGACAGCATTTGATTCGATCCCGCCTGGAATTATTATAACAGAGCCACCAGGCCAGGCAAAATCAAAAGAGCAAAACTTTCTACCCGCCTCCAAGAGCCTGACGCGCTGGCGAGAGGCTTCCGAGCCTAATCATTGCTGCCCTGGTCGCCCTGCTGCTGGATCAGCTTGGCGACCAGGCCCGACCAGCCAGTTTGATGGCTGGCTCCAAGCCCGGCCCCGGTGTCGCCCTCGAAATATTCGTGGAACAGGAGCAGGTCGCGCCAGTGCGGGTCGTGCTGGAAATAGTCAAGCTGGCCGTTGAAGGCCCGCTTACCCTCGGCGTCGCGGGTAAAGAGGCGGATCAAACGGTTTGAGAGTTCGTCGGCGACTTCCCGCAGGGTGAGGTACTGGCCGGAGCCAGTCGGACATTCGACCTTGAAATCTTCGCCGTAGTAATGGTGGAATTTTTGCAGAGCTTCGATCAGCAGGAAGTTGATGGGGAACCAGACCGGCCCGCGCCAGTTCGAGTTGCCCCCGAACAGGCCGGAACGCGACTCTGCCGGTTCGTATTCGACCGTGTAATCCTGACCCTCGATGTGGAGGCGGTACAGGTTGGCCTGATGATATTTGCTGAGCGAGCGGATACCGTGGTCGCTCAAAAACTCGTTCGGGTCGAGCAGTCGGCTCAGGAGGCGTTTCATGCGGTGGCCGCGCACGAGGGCCAGCAAGCGGCGTTCGCCCGCGCCCGGTTCCTGCCAGCGCGAAACCAGGCGGGCCAGGTCGGGCCGGTGGGTAAGATACCATTCGAGGCGAGATTTGAAGCCCGGCAATCCCTCGATCAGTTCCGCGTCGCACACTTCGACCGCCAGGAGCGGAATCAGTCCGACCAGCGAGCGCACCTTGAGCCGTCCGGCTTCCCCTGTCGGTAAATGCAGCACATCATAGAAGAACTCGTCCTGGTCGTCCCACAGGCCAATCTCCTGGCCGCTCAGGTTATTGATCGCGTCGGCAATCGCCAGAAAATGCTCGAAAAACTTGGTAGCGATGTTTTCGTAGACCGGGTTGGTACGAGCCAGTTCGAGGGAAATTCGCATCATATTGAGGCAGAACAGGCCCATCCAGCTTGTGCCGTCGCTCTGTTCGAGATGCCCCCCACCCGGCAAGGCTCCTGAGCTTCGGTCGAATACGCCGATGTTATCGAGGCCCAGAAAGCCCCCTTGAAAAATGTTGTTGCCTTCGGAGTCTTTGCGATTGACCCACCAGGTAAAGTTGAGCATCAGCTTATGGAAAACACTTTCCAGAAAATCGCGGTCGGCCTGGCCGGTCTGCTTTTGCTCGATTTTGTAGACCCGCCAGGCGGCCCAGGCGAAAACCGGCGGGTTGACATCCCCGAAATTCCACTCGTAGGCCGGTACTCCGCCGTTGGGGTGCTGATACCATTCGCGCATGAGTAAGTCTAGCTGCGATTTGGCAAAATAACTGTCTACCAGAGCCAGGGGCAGGCAATGAAAAGCTAAATCCCAGGAGGCGTACCAGGGATACTCCCATTTGTCCGGCATAGACATGACTCGCTCGTTGTAGAGATGTTTCCAGTCCCAGTTGCGCCCGCGAGAACGGCCAATGGGCGGCGGCGGTTGGGCCGGGTCGCCCTTTAGCCATTGCTCGACGATGTAGTGATAAAATTGTTTGCTCCACAGCATCCCGGCCAACGCCTGTCGCTGCACGGCTCGCAGGTCGGGCGAGAGGGTCGCCGGTTGGAGGGCGGCGTAAAATTCGTCGGCTTCTTGCACTCTCGCCCCGAAGATAGCCTCGAAATCGGCAAAGGGCGCGGGCAAGCGAGACGGGAGGTCCGGCGCGTTGAGGCCGCTCCCGCCGACCAGTCGCAACCGAATGGTGGCGGTCTGGCCCGGCCCGATGTTTTGGCGGTAAAGAACCGCGCCTTTAGTGCCGGTGTGGGCCGGGTTGACCGCTTCGGTCTGGCCGTTGACGACATATTCGTGAAAGCTATCCTTGACATAGCGGATCGGATTGGGGACACCGTAGAGCCGAGTTAGATTAGATTCGTTGTTGGTAAAGAGTAGTTCGTCGGCTCCTTCGGCATACAGCGTGTAGTCGCCCAGGATATGATGCCGGGCTACGATGCCTCGCTCGGTGATTTCGTCCAGGTTGCTATGGCCGATTTCGAGGGCTTGCATAGCCGGGCGTTGGTCGTCATAGCCCCAACTCCAGGTGTTGCGGAACCATAAGGTCGGTAACAGGTGCAAGGGGGCCGCTTCCGGCCCGCGATTGGTCGCGCTGATCTTAATCAGCAGGTCGTGTGGCCCGGCTTTGGCATATTCTACCAGGACATCAAAGTAGCGGTCGCCCTCGAAAATGCCCGTGTCGAGCAATTCGTATTCCGGGTCGGACTTGCCGCGTCGCTGATTCTTTTCTAAAAGCTGGGCGTAGGGAAAAGCTGCCTGCGGGTATTTATAGAGCATCTTCATGTAGGAGTGCGTCGGAGTGCTATCGAGGTAATAATAATATTCTTTGACGTCTTCTCCGTGATTACCTTCCGGCCCGCAGAGGCCGAACAACCGCTCTTTGAGGATCGGGTCGTGACCGTTCCACAGGGCCAGGGCAAAGCACAGGTGGCCTTTGTCGTCGCTGATCCCGGCCAGGCCGTCCTCGTTCCAGCGATAAGTTTTCGAGCGGGCCTGATCGTGTGGGAAGTAGTTCCAGGCGTCTCCGTTGGCACTATAATCTTCGCGCACCGTCGCCCAGGCGCGTTCGCTCAGGTACGGCCCGAAGCGATACCACTGCTCCTCGCCCTTCCAGGCTTTTTGTAATCGCTCAAGTTCAGTTGTCATAGAAGTGAATCCCAGCTTCTCAGGAATAGTTGCCAGTTCTTTTCGCGCTGGCGGGTTTGTTGTTCGGGTGTAAGGCCGTATGTTGGGCGGGTGGCCGGGAGTTCTAGCAGTCGGGCCAGGCCCGGCAGGGCGCGAACGCCGTAACCTTTGTCGCGGTGCGCCAGGCTGTAATCGAGGCTGAGGGCGTAGGGGAAGCGAAAATGCTCGTCCATAAAGCCGACTTCTTCGACCCTGTTCCGGCGGACGACCAGGAGGGGGCCGTCCAGAGCCTCCACTTCCAGGCTTTGTTCCTGCTCCTCTTGCGCCTGCGGCGAAAGTTCGACCGGCGCAAAGCCTTTCACGGCCCCTTCCTGGCGGGTTAAAGCCAGGGGGTAAACTCCGTAAAGAGCCGGGCTCGCGGTTTCATCGGGCGGCAGCAGGAGTTGCAACTTCTCGAAAAGGTCGCCAGTCAGCCGCACTCCGGCTTCCAAGATCACCACATAACGCCCGCGCCCTTGCCGGAAAGCTACGTTCCGTCCGGCGGCTTCACCCAGCCCTGGTTCGGCGTAGACCAGCCGAAAGTTTGCCAGCCCTGCCGCCACGCCTTCGAGGTAATCGGCGGAGGCCGGGACATCCGGTTGGCCCATTTCCACCGCCACCACCTCGATCTTGCGGGGACTGCGCGGGATGTACTGTCGCAAACTCTCGACCGTGCGACGTACTTCGGGCAGGTTGTCGGCTGAAATGAGGCTGACCGTAAAATCAAAGCGGTCCGGCTCATTCAGGTACGAGCGCACTTCGCGGCTCTGGCGCAGGCGACGGCGCGGCGGCAGTGGTTCCGGGTTGGTGGACGCGGCGGCGGTTTTGCCGGGCGTTCCAGGCTTTCCCCGGTTTCGTCCTTCCGCCCCTTCAAAGCCACTCAGAGGCGGCTTTTTGGAGCCTGGCCCGCGCTGAGGTTGAGGCGGCAGCGTAGGCCGAGGAGCTTCTTTTGGAAGCTGAAGGGGCCGGGCCAGGCGCGGATTGTCTGGCGTGGCCGACGACAGAGGGGGTACAGCCGTGACCGGGGCCGGGCGCGGTCGGGCCTCCGGCAACCCTAACGCCCGGTTCAGGCCCAGCGTAGAGGCAAACTCACTCAGCAGGCTGTATTTAGTGGCGGCGGTCTCGTCGCTTTGCAGGAGTGTCCACAGCACGGCCAGAGCGCGAGGCGTATTGAGATCGTCATTTAACTGCGTGTAAAAGCGGTCGCGCCAGGGCCACCCGGCAGGATCATTCTGAACCGCTTCGCCCGTCTCCTTGAGGCGTTGCCCGTACTCGCCCAACCGCCCTAAAGCGGCTTTTGCCCCGGCTAAAGCTCCGGCACTCCACACCAGCGGTACGGCGTGCGGTGCGCTCAGGGTCAGATAACGTGCTTCGGCCAGGCTGTACGGCCCCACTTCCCCGTTGACCTGGGGGGGTGCGACGGCCAGCAGCGCGGCTCGTGACCCGCCGCCAAATCCGGCAGGCCCCACCACCAGCGCGGCTTCCTCGGCCCGCTCGACCCACTGCACTCGCCGCCCATCTCCCGCCAAAGCCCGGCTCAACAGGTCGGCCACGCAGTAAATTCGCAAGCGGGCGAGGTCGGTCAAGTCGGCCCCTTGCGGCTCAGGCCCAGGTTGAGGATGGGCCAGCGCATAGACCCGCACCGGCCCGTTTCCCGTCGGGCTTTCTTTGCGACCATTCCGCCCGTTCAGGAGTTTTAATCTATCCAAAATTTACCTCATCTTTTAGTTCTGCGGTTTGGGTCGTCGCCAGCGTCCGCGCAATAACGGCCAGACCAGAAAACCCGTGGCGAGTAGCCAGGTCGCCAGAGTGATCGGCCCGCCCAGCCGAAAGGAGAGCGGCGCAAATTCAAGGGTGAGGGTATGCTGGCCGGGTGGCAGGTAAACCGCACCGAGGGCGTAATTAGCCCGCTCCAAAGTTGTGTCCACGCCATCTAACCGCGCTTGCCAGCCAGGGTAAAAAGCCTGATTGATCAAGACATATCCCTCGGAGGTCAGATTGGCTTCGACTTGCAATCGGTTCGCCCGGTGTTCGAGCAACCGCACTCCTTCGCTATTTTGCAGCCCTGCCGGGCCATCCAGCTTGCGGCCTTTTTCGAGGAAGGCCAGTTCGCCCGGCTTGAAATCCGCCCCTAGCAGGGCCGGGAGGATTTCCGCCTGGGGCTTTAGCTCGGTGCGATGCACCAGCGTTACGAGCGGCAAAGCCTGGCTATTCTCGAACACGTTCAGCTTGACGCCGGGCCGGGCGTCCCGGTAGACGGGCCGAAATTGGGTGCCGGTGGGGTCTTCCTTGTTGCGGGCGATCACATAACGCGCTCCCAGCAAATTGTAAGCAGGGACGGCTCGAAAGTCTTTCTGGCTACTGGTAATTCCGTTCCAAAGGGCTTCGTAACCGGCCAGTTGCAACGGATTAAACACCCCCCGAAGATCGTTGAGGCGGTAAAGCTGGGCGGTGTTGGCTTGCCAGGCCTGGGTCACGCTACCTACCGTGGCATCTAGCCGGTACTGGCCCTGTGCGTCCTGAGAACGGATAAAAGCCGCCGTAGCGTCGTGGTAGAAACCGTTGGCGACATCGCCGGTCTGGGGGTTAAACTCAGCCCGCACCGAAAACAGGTCGAACACAACCAGAGCCAGGGCTAAAAACGCGCCCAGGTCTGGCCCGACCCGCCGCCGGTAGAGTAGTCGCAGCAGGATCGCGCCCAACCCTAGCAGGATTACCGCCGTCACCAGGCCGTCAATGCCGCGCACGAGCAAATCGTTGATACTGCCGGGTGTGGAGATCAGTTGGGCGTACAAGATCGGTAGCGGCACAACCAGCAGGGCGACCCCGGCCAGAGCCAGGCTACGCCAGCCCCACCGTAGCACTCGTTCTGCGTCGGCCTGACGATGGCGGGCCTGGTATTCCAGCCAGCTTTGCAGCCCAAAAGCTGCCGCCAGAGCTACCCCCAGGTCGAACCAGACCAGGAAGCGGCCCGCGCCACGGGTCAGGTTTAAAGCCGGGACGAACTGGTAAAACCAGCCCTGAAAGATCGTATACCCCGCCAGCGAGAAGATCAACCCGGCCCCGCCCAGAACTGCGAAGAAAATCGGGTAGAAACTCGACCGCCCGGCCCGGCCCAGCAACACGCCCAATCCGGCCAGTCCCAGGCTGAACAGCCCGACGTATCCCAGCACATCGGTATTGCTCCAATAGCCAAAGTAAGCCTGCGGATTCGGGCTGAACAGATTCGGTAAAAGCAGGTCAATCAGGCCCACCGGCCAGACCCCGAACCCGGTGGAAGTTTCGTAGCTAATGCTCGACCGCACCGAAAGCTGGCCTAATTCGTAAAACGGCCAGACTTGCACCAGGGTTGCCAACCCCATCACTCCGACCGCCAGAGCCAGCCGAAGAAACTGGCCGCGCCAGTAAGCGAAAGTCGCGCCGCGTGGAGGACGAAGGGCCGAGGCGGAGGCGGGTTCTACATCCTGGGATTGGTGGAGGAGGACGGAGGGCGGCAGGTTGCCGGGTTCTTCTTCTGCGGTCGCCTTTCTTTCACTGTCGCCTTTGCTGCCTTCTGCTCGTCGCTCTTCGCCCTCGACGCGGCCTCGCCAGGCAATTGCCAGCCAGAAAATGATCGCAGCGTAGAAGTTGTAGAGAAAAAGTTGGAAATGCCCCGCTAACAGGCTAATTGCCAGCAGGAGACCGACCGCTACAGGCCATCGCCAGCTTTGCCGCCCGCCCTTGCCAGGGGAGCGGGAAGGCCGCGCGGCTTGATTGACGGCCAGCAGCACGAGGGGAAACCAGGCCGCTGCCGCCAGCATGGGCAGGTGGCCCAGGTGCGAGACGGCAAA
>JBBRBE010000105.1:0-21914 GCA_038206175.1 Chloroflexia bacterium | reverse complement strand
CCTCACCGCTACCGCTCGTACCACCGGCCAGACCGTTACGCTCGACCAGCACGACCCGCAAGCCCCCCTGGGCCAGGAAGTAAGCGCAGGAAGTCCCGACAATTCCCGCCCCAACAATTACCACATCCGCTTTCATCGCGCCCCTTCTTTTTTCCACAACCCAACTATTCCGCTATCATAAAGGTTGGTACAATTCGTAACAGGTTAAACACCCTCTTACCTGGGGTTGGTCAATACCAGATTTTGGCGAGCTGATTACCTGATTTGGCCCCGCCGCCCTGAATTTTAGCTCTAACAGGTAGTTCCATTTCAAATTTTTCCCCTCTGGCAGTCTCTTGTTTTAACTTGACAGGTATATAGGCTTATGTTACCATAATTATTACTAAAGCTGCACTTAGGGCGTCCATATGCGGGCAACCGCACTTAACCAATTACCTGCATTTCAAGTTCACCAGGGGTCAATGTGGAAAACGGGAACACGCAAGAATCCGAGCGAAACGTAGAAATGATTGACCTGGCCGAGGCTGCGGCTCTAGTCAATACTAAACCCCGACCCGCTCGTGGTCGGCCTCCTGGTAGCGGTTCTCGCAATCGGCTTGCCGTCAGTTCCCCAGAATTAGAAGGTATAGAACCACTTGCCACCGCTACTAACGGTTCGCTGGCGGCGGGGCCGACGGCCCGCATTAACGGGCGTCCTACTCGCCTGGGCCGGGCCGAGCGGGGTATTCCGGGCCGGGTCAATTCGGATAAACCGATCTTCACTTTGAGTGTCGCTGCCGAAATTTTAGCTCTGCACCCGCGCACTCTGCGAATTTATGAAGAACACGGCCTGGTCGTGCCACACCGCACCCAAACCCAACGCCGCCGCTACTCCCAGAACGACATCAAAAAATTTCAGTTTATTCAATTTCTCACCCAACGCCGCCGGGTCAACCTTGAAGGGGTTAAAATTATCCTCTTTATGCTGGACGAAATGCGTAAACTTGGTTCGATTGACCCGATGCGCCAGGTATTTGCGGATTACCAGGAGACCGATTGACATAAACAGTCTTTACTAGAGACTTGACTTTGTGTTAAAATGTTCTGGAGGTTTCTCTCCAGAACTTTTTATTTATCAACTTTTAGCACCAGGCTCCTACCGAGCGGAAAAATTTAATGTCGGCACAAATAGGCACTATCTTTGCACCCCTGTTCACTATCACCGCCGCCGTAGCACTGGGTATGATCATGCGGGCGACTGGCATTCTGCGCGGCGACGAAGCGGGCGTGATTACCCGGATTGTTCTTACGGTACTTTTGCCGGTGTTTGTCTTTAGCTCGATCAAAAGTGTTCGCAACGACAACCTGAGTGCCGAGGTGCTTAAAATCCCCCTGGTAGCTTTTCTGGTTATCGGTATTTGCGGCGTGATCGCTTTTGGCATTGGCACCTACATTTTGCGCCTCGAAAGACCGCAGATGGGAGCCTTTTTGCTGACTTCCATGTTTGGAAGTACCGGCTTTATCGGGTTGCCGCTGGTCAACTCGTTTTATCCGGGGCCAGGCGGCAGCAACGCGACCAGTCCCTTTATTTTGCAGCACGCTTTCTACAGCGAACTGGGTAGCCTGACCCTCCTGGTAACGGTGGGCGTGATCATCGCTTCGTACTATGGCGAGAAAACTTACGGCGAGAAACGTAAGTTCAACTGGCGGATTCTGCTCGATATTCCCAAGAACGGCCCTTTTCTGGGCATGCTGCTGGGCCTCCTGTTCTACACCTCTAACGTTCCAAAAGAAGTGATCAACACTTTCGACTTCCTGGGCCGGGCGACGCTGCCGATGATGATGTTTTCGCTGGGCCTGACTATTGTATGGCGGGACATCCGGCAGTATTTCGCCCCGGTGATGGCGGTCAACTTTATCAAATTGCTGGTTGCGCCGGTGCTGGCAGTCGCTCTGGCCCGCTTTTTTGGCCTGAATCTGGCAACCCAGGGAGTGATTGTCCTCAACGCCGCCACGCCCGCCGTGATTATCTGCCTGGTTTACGCCGCTCAATATAATCTCGACCGAGATTTTGCCAGCACTGCCGTCTTTTCCAGTTTTTTCTTCTGCCTGATTACCATTCCGATCATAACCCTCATTTTTCCGCCGATTACCTAGCCAGGAGGTCGCTAAGAAAGTGCAATTCCTCCTATCTTTTGTTCTTTCACTTCTCATCGGTGGCTTGTGGATGTGGTATTACTATCGGCAGGATGTCTACGAAAAAGAGCCGATCCAGTTTGTCGCGCTGATTTTTGTATTGAGTATGCCTCTTTCGGTGCTGGCCGGTCTGCTTGAATATACCCTCGATGGCGGCAAAGGCCAGCTTTCCGAAGACGCCGGGTTTCTGATTGCCTCACTCTTTTACCTGTGCGTGGTAGCAGTGGCCGAAGAATTAGCCAAGTTTTTCGTAGTTTTTACCGTGGCTTACCCTAACCGGGCGTTCAACGAGCCAATGGATGGCATTATCTATGCGGCGGCGGCGGCCCTGGGTTTTGCCTCGTTCGAGAATGCTTTCTATGTGCTGGATCGCGGGCCACTGGTGCTGCTTTTGCGGGGGCCGTTCAGCACGCTTGGGCACGTGCTGTTCTCGGCTATGTGGGGAGCGGCTTTGGGCCTGGCTCTGCAAGAACAGCGTCGCGCCCGGCGGGTGCGCCTGATCTTAAGCGGTCTGGTGCTTTCGATCCTGGCGCACGGCCTCTATAATATTCTGGTTTCGCTAAGCTATCCTTTCTTTGGGCCGGGCCTGGAATGGCTGGCGGTGAGCGGGCCGGTGTTCTTGATTTTTATGTTTGTAATAGTCACGCGGAAAATACGGCAAGCTCTCGAAATGTCCCACTTCAAGCCGTCCGGCCAACTGGTCGAGCCAAACGAACCTGGTCTACCGCTACCTTCCGCGCCGCAGCAGTACGCCCCTAATCCCAACCGTTATCAGTTTCGCGGCGGCAGCACCGGCCCTGAGCCTGAGCCTGCTCTCACCCCCTCCGACCCGGCCACTCAGGATTGTCCTGATTGCGGCCAATCCAATCTGGCAGACGAAGTCACCACTAACTGTTACAATTGTGGCAGCGAACTGACGCAGAAAGACGATCAGCTTAAAAAGAGCTAAGCCCTTTCAGGCCACGGTATAAGCTGACGGGAAGTTAAGAAATTTATGCAAAACGAAACGAATGGAATAGTTGCTGAGTCCGGCCAGCGTCGGTTGCGGTTGAGGCGCACCCAGGAAGCCGACCTGGAATTTGTCCTAAAGGCCGAAACTGATGCCGAAAACAGCCCTTTTATTGGACAATGGACGCGAGAGCAACATCGGAACATTTTCGCTAAACCTGACATGGCCCATTTAATAATCGAAGGGTTTGAAAATGCCCTGCCGATTGGCTATGCGATCCTGGACGGATTGCAAAATCCAGATCAAAGCATCGAGTTGAAGCGCATCGTCGTAACTGTGAAGGGCCACGGATACGGCAAAGAAGCGATAGAACTGATTAAAGAGTGGGTTTTCGAGAGCCTGGACGCGCACCGGCTTTGGCTCGACTTTAAGGATTACAACCAGCGCGGGCGACACGTTTACCAAGCGGTCGGGTTTGTCCAGGAAGGAATTTTGCGCGAAAGCTTGAAAGTTGGAAACCGCTTCGAGTCGTTGGTAGTTATGTCAATTTTGCGGCACGAGTATTTTTCTAATCGGCACGAGGGTTCAAACTAAGAGCAAATTCAGGAGCAGGAGACTACTTTAGATAAGTCTTTATGCAAGAAAAAGGACGAAGCGATTGCTTCGTCCTTTCGTTCATATCTGACCCTGGCTAGATGCTAGAGTCGAATGTTTGCACCCGTATATCTTAGGTGCGGACGCGCTGGCCGGTCACCAGGCGGTACAGGGCAATCACGATGATCGCGCCTACAACTGAGACCAGAATGGTCTGGATGCTGATACCGTTGATGTAGTCTCCACCAAACAGCAGACCAGCTACAAAACCACCGACGATAGCACCCACGATACCTAGTACGAGATCGGCCACCAGGCCACCCGCGCCACTGCTCATAATCATGTTGGCGATCCAGCCGGCAATCAAACCGACTACTAACCATGCAATAATACTCATGTTATCTCCTTTTCTCAAGTCCTCCGGGTAAGCCCTTCAGCTTGTTCATCTGCTCTCTAGTGAATTGTATTCTGAGCGGCTATTCCTGGTTATGTGTTTAACCGCTTCTGCTATTAGATAAAGCATAGAGCGTGCCACAATTATTTCGGCTTCTAAAATTCATTTTCTAAACGTTAGGCCAAATAACGAGAAGAGGCTTTTCAGGCTCATAAGTGGTATAATATAACCAGCTATGCGAAAATAGCGGTTGGAAAATAAAAGTATGATTGGGCCAGTGACAGGAGCGGAATGAACGAGCGCACGCTGCGGGTTTTAGAATATTATAAAGTGCTGGATCGCCTGGCGAACCACACCTCTTTTAGTGCCGGGCGCGACCTGGCAAATGAATTGCGACCTTCCACCGACCGGGCCGAAGTGCAAATGCGGCTCGACACCACTGCCGAAGCTCGCGATCTGTTAGAACTTCGGCCCGACACCACGCTTGGAGGAGCCAGGGAGATTCGCGGCTCGGTCAAGGCTGCGGCAATCGGACGCGGCCTCGACGCTAACTCATTTCTGGAAATTCTCGGCACCCTCCAGAGTAGCCGGACGCTGCGCCGCACGATCCTTCGAGCCGGGGGCGGTAATTCTTTCTTTTACCTGAGCCAGATCGCACAGCGTCTGGTAGACCTGCCGATGATCGAAGGTGAGATCGAATCTACCATCGGGCCGGACGGAACGGTGCTGGATAGTGCTAGCCCGGCCCTGCGCCAGGTGCGCCTCGACATTCGGACGGCTCACGGGCGGCTGCTGGAAAAGCTTAATTCGATCCTCTCCTCGTCACAGTACCAGTCTATGATCCAGGATGCGATTGTCACGATGCGCGATGGCCGCTATGTCATTCCGGTCAAGAACGATTTCAAAGGCCAGATGCGCGGCATCATCCATGACTCGTCTTCGAGCGGCCAGACTGTCTTTATGGAACCTCTGGCGATTGTTGACCTTAACAACCGTTGGCGCGAGTTGCAAATAGCCGAGCGGGAAGAGATCGAGCGGGTGCTGCTGGAACTAGCCGGGAAAGTCGGGCGGCATAGCCTTGAAATTGTGGCGGCGGTCGAGAGCCTGGCCGAACTCGACCTGGCTTTTGCCAAAGCCCGCTATGCCAACGCGATCCGGGCCAGCCAACCTCGCCTGGGCGAACCGGGTGGAACCGACCGCCTCGAACTGATCCAGGCCCGGCATCCTCTGCTGACAGGCCGGGTAGTGCCGATTGACCTTTACCTGGGCGACCAATACAAGGCCCTGATTATCACCGGGCCAAATACCGGCGGTAAAACTGTTTCGATCAAGTCGGCGGGCCTCCTGACCCTGATGGCCCAGGCTGGTCTGCATCTGCCGGTCGAAGATGGTTCGAGTATCCTGGTTTTCGAGCGGGTGCTGGCGGACATCGGCGATGAGCAGTCTATCGAGCAAAGCCTCAGTACCTTTTCCTCCCACCTGACCAATATCGTCAGTATGCTGGATAAAATCACCGGGCAGACCCTGGTGATCCTGGATGAACTGGGCGCAGGTACAGACCCGGCGGAAGGCTCGGCTCTGGCTCGTTCGATCATTCAGTTCATGCTGCGGCGGCAAGCCTACTCGGTAATCACGACCCACTATAGCGAACTCAAAAGTTTTGCCTATGGCACGCCCGGTGTCCAGAATGCCAGCGTGGAATTCGATGTCGAAAGCCTCTCGCCAACTTACCGTTTGATTATCGGCTTGCCGGGCCGCTCGAACGCCCTGGCGATTGCTTCTCGGCTAGGAGTGCCACCCGAAATCATTGACCACGCCAAAGAACTGGTCGCCCCCGAAGAATTTCAGGTGGATGCGATGCTAGCCCAGATTCAGCGCGAACGAGAGGAAACTACAGACCTGCGGCTTCAAGCTATGAAGGTGCGGGCCGAAGTCGAACGCGAACGCGACGAACTCAACCAGCGATTGCGCGGTATTGACGAGGAACGCCGGGGAGTGGCGGCGGAAGCCCGCGCTCAGGCCCGGCAGGAAATGGAAGAAGAACTGGACGTGGTTCGCCAGCAAAGCCGGGAGCTACGCGACCGACTGCTGGAAATCGAAGGAGCCATCAAAGCCGCCGGGCAGAACGCCGAGCTTGCCGCGCAGCTTGAAAAACAACGTCGGCTCCTGGCCGAAGCTGAAACGCGGGCGGCGAACTTGCAAAAAGAAGCCCGCCGCCGCGCCCAGGCGAAAGCCGTCTCCGCCAATGCTCAGTCCCAGACTGACGAAGCCGATAATCTGACCCTGAAAGCGGGCGACCGGGTGCAGATCGGTACGCTGGGACAGGAAGGCCAGATTCTAAGCGGGCCGGACGGTGAAGGCCGTTACGAAGTGACTTCGGGCGCGTTCAAGTTGAAGGTAGCCGGAAGCGACCTTCGCAAGCTCAAAGGCAAACCCCGCGATAACGATAACGGAGCCTACACCGCCCGCCGCCGGGCCGACCTTGCCGACTCCGCCGAAAAAGACCGGGCAATTCGGGTCAATGCGCGGGCGCGTACCGAAAGTCTGGCCGCCGCTACCCCTATCGAGTTTGATATTCGGGGCTGGCGGGCCGAAGAAGTCAACCAGGAACTCGACCGCTACCTCAACGACGCCTACCTGTCGAACCTGCCGCTCGTGCGGATCGTCCACGGTAAGGGAACCGGCGTGCTGCGTCAGGTCGTGCGCGACATCCTCAAAAGCCATTCGCTGGTTTCCTCGTTTCGGCTGGGTGAGGCGGGCGAAGGCGGCGATGGCGTAACAGTGGCGACTTTGCGGCAGTAGGTCTTTACAAAAGAGCGGCGAAGAGAGTTTTCCGCCGCTCTTTTGGCAAAATTTTAGGGGAGAGTATGCTATGCGTGCGATGCAATTACAAGATTCGGCCCCGGTAGACCAAAAACCTTTGAAGCTAGTAGACCTGGCCGAGCCAGAACCAGGGCCGGGCCAGGTGCGTCTGGCGGTGGAAGCCTGCGCTCTGTGCCATACCGACCTGCATATCGTCGAGGGTGACTTGCCGCTCCACTTGCGCCCGCTTGTGCCGGGCCACCAGATTGTCGGGACGGTAGACCGGGTAGGGCCGGGAGTGACGCACTTTAAGATGGGTGACCGCCTGGGCGTTCCGTGGCTCTACGAAACCGACCAGACCTGCCATTTTTGTGCCACCGGGCGCGAAAACCTGTGCGACCATATCCGGTTTACCGGCTACGACGCACCGGGCGGCTATGCGGCTTTCCATATCGTGCGCGAAGATTACGCTTACCTCCTTCCGGCAGGATTTGCCTCGACCCAGGCCGCGCCGCTTCTGTGCGCGGGCGTGATCGGCTACCGGGCCTTGCGGCGGGCTAACGTACAACCGGGCAGTCGGGTGGGGCTGTACGGGTTTGGGTCTTCCGCCCATATCTGTACCCAGATCGCCCGGTACTGGGGCTGCGAGGTTTACGCCTTCAGCCGTGGCAAGCAACACCAGCAACTCGCCCTCGATCTGGGCGCGACCTGGGCCGGCCAGGCGGGCGACCCCCTTGAGGCCCGCCTCGATAGCGCGATTATCTTCGCTCCGGCGGGTGGGCTGGTGGTGGAAGCTCTTAAAGCTCTCGATAAAGGCGCGACGGTTGCCCTGGCCGTTATCTACATGAGTGCGATTCCTTCGTTCGATTACTCGCTGCTTTACGGCGAACGTACCGTCTGTAGCGTTGCCAACAGCACCCGCCAGGACGCTCTCGACCTGCTCGAACTGGCCGCTAAAATCCCGATCCGCACCGAAGTCGAACAGTTCGACCTGAGCGAACTTAACCAGGCGTTGCTCAAGCTCAAAACCGGCGGCATCAACGGGGCGGCGGTTATAAAAATGTAAAGTTATCCTAGTAACGGCTCAGGCCGTCACTAGGATTTACATCTTGCTAAAACTATACTGGTAGCGGAAATAAAAATTTTGGGTGAGGGGGAAGCGGTCGTTTAGCTGACGGCCTCAATCATCATGGCCGAGTCTTCAAAGGTCAAAAAGCGAGTAATTTTGCCGTCCTGGATGGTTACGACGTGCGCGAAGGGAGCATAGAACGATTTGCTATTGCCTTTGCCTTTGAAGTGGTGCTGACCGATAACCACTACTTTGTCACCCTGCTCCACAAACTCGGTAGGAGTGACGCTAAACTCGTCGAACCTGGAAGCGATGTTCATGAAAACCCCTTCTAACACTGCTCCAGGGTTATTGAAATGGCCGCCGGTCGGATGACCGGCGGCCATTGACTCCCGCCAATCTACCTCCGGGCTTAACGCGCCCAGAACAGTCGGAACATCGCCCTTTGCAAAAGCCTCGTAAAGCTTCCGCATCATCTCGGTGTTAGTCTGTGCCATATCCAGATACCTCCTTGTAACTGATTAATTTGGGTTTGTAAAGCTAAAGTTTTGGCAAGCCGAGGCGGGCAGTTGCTCAGGCGCAAGCGAACCGCCGCACTAGCCGCTCCGACTTAACCCGTTGAGCCGATAGCCCGGTTTTGCGCATAATTATATCGCAAATATGGGGTTAATCAGCTTTCGACCCGGCGCATTCAAGCTGTCGGTAGCTAAAATTCTGGCCCTCGCGTTGATAAAACATGTAAACCAGTTCGAGACCGAGACCGTAGAGTAGACGCAGACCGGGATGGTCGGGCATCGGTCGGCCACTGGCAAATACTACGCGGGTAATTCCGGCTTGCACAATCGCTTCGCTACAGCCCAGGCAGGGTTCCCCCGTCACATAAAGATGCGCTCCCTCGGTGCGTGCGCCCAGGCGGGCCGCGTTATAGATCGCGTTGGTTTCGGAGTGCAAGCACGGCACAGCGCAGGCACTGTAAGAGGCTCCACTCGGTAACTCCATTCGTCCGCAGAAAGCAGGATGCGGATAACCACGCGGTACGCCGTTGTAGCCGTCCGACACCACTGTTTTATTCCAGACTATGACCGAACCGTGTCCGGCTTTGGGGCAGTTGGTCATCCGCGAGTTTAGCATAGCCTTTGCCATAAAAAAGCCCTGCGTATCGGGTCTAACCCCACCCGCCAGAAGTAGAGCAATCCCTTCGTACCATTCCTGGCGGCTGTTGGCCCGGTCGCGTTCGTTCATGGCGGCCTCGAAAGCCTCAAAGCCCCTGTAATCAATTCCCTCGATATAGCTCACGAACAATCCCTTTATCCCTGAGTACGTCCCTATTTTCTAAAACAGGTACATTAAAAACCGGCTTTAATTTGCCTATTTTAGATTGATTACAACCGCTTTAATTCTTTTCAGCCCTTCCTCGATATTTGCCAGGGAATTAGCGTAGGAAAACCGCAAGAAACCTTCGCCCGCTTCGCCAAACGCCGCCCCCGAAAGAGCCGCCACCCCGCCCTCGTTCAAAAGCCGGTCGGCCAGGGCGCGGGAGGAAAGACCGGTGCCGCGAATATCCGGGAAAGCGTAGAAGGCTCCGGCAGGGACGCGGCAGCTTATCCCCGGTATCTCGGCCAGGCCGTCCACAATTACTTCACGCCGCCGGGCAAACGCTGTTCGCATCATCTCGACGTTATCCTGCGGGCCTTGTAAAGCCGCAAGTCCGGCCATCTGGGTAAAGCTAGCTGTGCATGAGTTGCTATTGACCATCAGGCGGGTCATATGGTCGGCCAGGAGGCCCGGCATCAGGCCGTAACCCAATCGCCAGCCTGTCATGGCATAAGCTTTCGAGAAACCATCCAGCACAATCGTCCGGTCGGTCATACCGGGCCGGTTGCCGATAGAATCGTGGCTGGAGCCGTAAAGAAGCTGACTGTAAATTTCGTCCGACAGCACCCAGAAATTATGGCGTACTGCCAGGTCAGCAATTGCGTCGAGGTCGGCTCCTTCCAGGACGCCGCCGGTCGGATTCTGAGGCGAATTGAGGATCAAAAGTTTGGTGCGCGGCGTAACTAGGCGGGCAAGCTCGTCGGGATCAAACCGAAAATCACGCTCGACCCTTAGCGGCAGTGGCACGCCCTGTCCGCCTACGTAGTCAATCATCGAGCGGTAAATCGGAAAGCCCGGATCGGGGTAAATCACCTCGTCGCCCTCGTCCACCAGGGCCAGCATGGTATAAAACAGGACCGGCTTGGCTCCGGGCGTTACAACTACACCCTCAGGAGAAGCCCACTCTAACCCGCGCCCTCCGGCCAGGTAGTCGCTGATCGCCTGCCGTAGTTCGGGCAAGCCTGCCGCCGGGCCATAGTGAGTATAGCCATCGCGCAAAGCTTTCACCCCGGCTTCGACGATATGCGGAGCGGTATCAAAATCCGGTTCGCCGATCTCAAAATGGATCACCGTGCGGCCTTGCGCCTCCAGGGCGCGGGCGCGGCTCAGCACTTCAAACGCGCCTTCAGTGCCTAGCCGCTCGGCACGGCGGGCCAGCGGGCCGGGAGTTATGTGGTTTTCAGGCATACTTTTATCCTGGTAATTTATTTTCTGGCTAACAATATTCGCATTATAGCATATCAAGACCGGCGGAAGCCGAAAGCTCGAAGGCTCGAAGGAGGAAAAAGCCAATGTAGCCTAGATTACTTACTTGCTCCGGCCCATTCTCTACAATAAGGTTAAGCTGCGCTTCAGGGCTTGCTCTGACAGGTCATGCTGCTTTGCCGGGAAATTATTAGGAATCTAAGAGGTGGGTAAACCATGAAAAAAGTAACGATTTTGCGGCTGCGCCTGGTCGGGCTAGGGCTGGCTGTCTTGATGGCTCTTTTGACCTTCAACCTGACTGCCTTCGCCCAGGCTACCACGCCTCAGCCTCAACCGACTGGCCGCCCGCTCTCCGGTTCAAATCCGGTCGTGCTGGAACCGACCGACATACCAATCGAGTGGTCGCTGTTCTGGGTCTTTATGTTCTTCTTTGTGCTGTGCATCGGCCTGCTGTTTGCAAACTGGTTGGTGCGGCGCGGTACTTTCAACGAACCTGAACGCCGCATCTAAGCTGATTTGAGCTTTGAGGTAGAGCTGAAGCAGAGTCAGCCCGGAAATTAGAGCGACCAAAATGACGCCAGTCTTTTGGTTACTATTCAAAAGTCTGAGGGAGAACAAGTTATGAGTGTGAACATTCTTTCGATGCTGGCTGTGGCCGGGGCGTGGCTCGGCGGGCTAGGCGTCATCTTTGCCGTGACTTGCTTCTGCTTTGGCATTTTGCGGCCTCAGCTGTTGCGTTTCGGATTTATCTATTTGCTCGTCACCGATGTAGGGCTAATCTTGATGTTTGCCGCGCTTCTGGGCATTCTGGGCGACCGCGAATTTACCCTGTGGGTCTTTTCGCTGATCGGTCTGATCGTCCTGGTCGGCCTGACCACCGCCGCATTCATCATCATCCGGGGAGCCTCTAAAACTCTACCCGCCGTCAATACCGCCATCGAAACGACCCGCCGCCGGGTTGAATTTTAAGACCGCCTACGGTCGTCCGGCTTAAACAAGTAAGCCATTACTTTCAGAAAGGGTAGCCTCGTGAGGTTGCCCTTTTATATTACCTCAACTCAAGTTCGCTACTCTAAAAAAAGTATTAGAAATGTGTTACGGTATTGGAAATACAGATGATAAAAGCCGAATTCATTGTTGACATATATTGTGCGGGATCGTAAAATATATAGCGGTAGGGCTGGTTCTGTACCCCTGTATATAGACAGAACCGGGGCCAATCCTTCGGTGACAGCCGGTTATCGAAGCTTCGTCTTTCGGCCTTCCTGGGTCGGAGTTTATTTACAATCTTATGTACTGCTACCCTTCCACCGCCATCGGCAGCCTGCTTTGTATGCAGGTTGGGCCGATCCCTCTACGCAAGGGCCAGGGCGCGGATTAAGCGGCCACGACGTGATGCAACTGCCACTTGCAAGCACGCCGGGTCAAAAGGATAGTTATGAGCAAGGTTCTTGTCCTCAACGCCACTTACGAGCCGATTAGCTTCGTATCTCTCAAGCGAGCCGTAGTGCTGCTCCTGAAAGAGAAAGCCGAGGTAATCGAGGCCGCCGTCGAGCGTAAGCTAAAATCCGAGCGGCTCGCCTTCCCGTATCCTCTGGTCATCCGCCTTGTCAGCTACGTCCCCGTTCCTCGGTTTTTCAATCTTCCGCTCTCCCGCCGCAGTCTCTTATCTCGTGACAATTATACCTGCCAGTATTGCGGTACGAGCGACCAACCACTGACGATTGATCACGTCATTCCAAAATCGCGTGGTGGTAAGACCGAATGGACGAACGTCGTAGCGGCTTGCGTGGCCTGTAACCGGAAGAAGGGCAACAAAATGCCCGCCGATGCCCGAATGATCCCGCATACCAAACCGGCCAAGCCCGGCTATATTGCCGTAGTGCTGTTAGGTCAGGCCAAAGGTAACGAGACCTGGGCGCGTTACATCCGGGCCAGCTAAATTACTTCTTCTGCCGTTGCTCCCCCTCGTAGGGCGGGAGCAACGGTCGGCTTCTTTTCCCCTCCAATTTGTTCTAAAGTTAGCCTTATACAAAACTATAGCCAGGAAAAGAAATGACGCCTTTTGAACAATTCTTGCAAAACGACCGACTGGCCCGGCATCTCGGCGTCGAATTTGGCGAAGCAAGCGGCGGTAAGGCTACCGCCCGCCTGACCATCCAGGAACACCACCTCAATAGCCACGGAACCGTCCACGGCGGCACAATTTTCGCCCTGGCAGATGCCGTGTTTGCCGCCGCCTCCAACTCCCACGGCCCGCAAGCGGTCGCCATCAACGTCAATATTTCCTATCTCCAGGCGGTATCTAGCGGGGTGCTGACCGCTCAGGCCACCGAAATATCGCTCAACCCGACCCTGGCGACTTACGAAGTCCGCATCACCGCCGAAGGAGACCTGCTCGTAGCCATCTTCCAGGGCATGGTCTACCGCCGCAAAAGTCGGGCCGAGGAACGCTCCTAACTATACCAGACCACCAGGTTTGGCTTGCTTCATCTACCCATCTTCACCTACTCTAAAGAGAGGGTTGAGTTCCTGTAGGATGCGGGAGTTGTATATCAGGAAAGGAAACCGACCAAACCTTTTTTATTGCTTCCAAAATCGTATCTCTTAACTCAGGGATAACAGATGACCACGCGCCTTTTGAAAGTTCTAGACATTCGTTTGAGAAGTCATATTACTGCCAATAAGGATAATGCAAGAATACTGCTAAACTGTTTACTCGGATTTCCATTACAAAATCCATCGGGCCGTAGTACAAACTAGCACCAAGCAAAATAAACTGAGCAATTGCGCCAAGACCGCGCATACCGCCTCTTTCAGGGATATAGCCCAGATAATCGGAACCAAAATGAGCGGCTGTTACGATAATGCGTTCAGAGATATACCTGTTGAATGTGGGAAGTTGTTCGGCGGGTATCCAGAATTCTTCGTGCTGGCGGCTCCCTACAATATGGGGGTCGAAAAGTGCAATATAATCATTAGCGATATTAAACTGGGTGACATACCCGGCGAAGGAGTTACTTTTAGTGTTCCAGTCTTTAGCAATTTGGTCGGCATACTGAAAGTTGAGAACGGGGTAAAAAATTGGTTGTTGAGGCAGCCGTGGCGGAAATTCCCACATGCCAGATTTATAAATTAAGATTAGTTCTTCCAATCCTACAGGACGATAAAGTAGAATAGTATGACTTTGGAAATCAGGACTAAAAGCCCTACCTGGAACTTTTAGCCCTGACTGGTTGCCGGGCCGCCTCTTTTTTCAGGTACTTGCGGCGTTCAGCCTCGGTCATCAGGGACAGCGGATCGCTTTCCAGTTGGTCGAGCAGAGCTTGATTTTGAGCGACCGAACCGGGCATAGCCGATACCGGTGTGGTGATGCGCGGGGTCGGCAAGTCTTCCCCGGCTTTGAGGGCTGCTTCCTCTTCTTTTTTGGTCGGCATATCTATCGCAATTGGCACTCGCCCACGGGTCATCATCCAACCGGCGATTGCGCCGACACCCATCATGGAAATGCCCCGCACGAGGCCGACCAGCAAGAACCGGGCGAAAGACTCGAAATAAACACCCTCGAACTGCAAAAGTTCGCCCAGTAGACCTAGAAAAGCCTGACCTACGCCCACCACCAGGCCACAAATGGCCGTATAGAAAACCGGACGCGCTCCGATAAAGCGCACCATGTAGGCCGCCCCAAAAAGCAATACCAGGAACGGCACAACCCCGGCCACCCGCGAGTCGTAAGTTGTGGCTAGTTGAAGCATGGCGAAATCCAGCACCATAATCATCGAGAGAACGCCCAAACCCCAGACTACGCTGGTTTTGAGAAACGGATCACTTTTAAGCGGGTTCTTAAATCTTGGCATTGGTCTTCCCCTGACTCCACCTTCTAACTCTGGTTGCCTGATGGCCCTTAAATACTGTCCTTATTATACACCTGCAACCAAATTGCCGGGGTCGTTTTTGGGTCAGGCTGTGTGAAATTTAGACAAAGGTCGAGTTTATAACGAGTTTTTAAATCGCAAAAACTCGGCTAAAGATTAATGTTGTTCGTAATGTTGGTGTGGCATAATATAGTTGTAAAGAGAAGAGCGATACAAATAATAGATTAGCTCCAAACCTGAATTGCAAAAATAGTGCAATAAATACAATTTAGCCGGGTTTGCTCTCTTTCCTCCCATCTTCCTCTCGCTTTAATCTAACCAGATGGCACCAGCGACTGGCCCTCGATTAGGATCGGAAGATGCGCCACTAGAACTACTATCCACCACACAAGTTAAATCTCCTTTCGTTGTTCGTTTCACAACAACGCCAGGCCGTTTCCCCTGGCGTTGTTTTATTTCATAAAATTTTTCTTTAACCCTAATTTTTCTTACAGCTCATTCCCGGTTGCGTAACATGGCTCCCGAAAAAGACTAAAAAGAGGCTGTGCAAATCACGTAGCCTCTTTATTAGTCCTCGCTCTAATTTCCCTGGCGAGTTTAGATGTAATACATCGTCTGGGCTTGTTTCTGGTTGTAGCGTTCGCACAGGTCTTCCAGAGTAGTGCCTTGCAGGATTTGGCGGGTTTCGTTTTCGATGTTACGCCAGACCTCGTTTAGCACGGCGTCGAAGGGAATAGCTTTGACATCGTGAGCGACCGGCGATATATCGCCTTCTAGTTCGCGCACGACCTCATAAAGGGTAATCTGTCCCGGCGGGCGGGCCAGAACATGCCCACCCTGCGGCCCTCGTAAACTGTTGATCAATCCGGCTTTGCGAAGCTGGATCAGCAACTGGTTTAGATAATCCTCCGAAAGTGTCCCCTGCGCCTCGCTGATTTCACGACTGCGCCGGGGACTTTGCTCGTAATGCTGCGCCAGGTCGAACAAGGCCCGCAGACCGTATTCGGCTTTGCTAGAGATTTTCATGATCTTATCCGGCTAAGCTAGTTGTAACTGTTCGCGCACATCGGCAAAGAGGGCGGTACTGAGGTAGCGTTCGCCCGTATCCGGCAGGATCACTACAATATTTTTGCCGGCGTTTTCAGGCCGTTTGGCAACCTGGATCGCCGCATAAGCCGCCGCCCCACAGCTAATTCCGATCAACAGACCTTCTTGCCGCATAATCGCACGGGCCGTTTCGATGGCTTGCTCGTTTGTCACCTGAAACACTTCGTCCACCAGGCCCATATCCAGCACGTCCGGCTTGAAACCGGCTCCAATACCCTGAATCTTATGCGGGGCCGGGGAACCGCCACTCAACACCGGGCTGGCCGTCGGCTCAACTGCGATAACCTGGAAGCTTGGCTTGATCGGCTTGATCACCTGGGCCACGCCTGTAATCGAACCACCCGTACCGACGCCGCCGACCAGAATATCTACTTCGCCGTCGGTATCGTCCCAGATTTCCAGGGCGGTCGTGTTGCGGTGAATTTCTGGGTTAGCCGGGTTCTTAAACTGTTGCGGCATCCAGGCATTCGGCGTCTCGGCCAGGAGTTCCTCGGCCTTACGGATCGCCCCTGGCATACCGCCCGCTCCCGGCGTCAAAACCAGATCGGCCCCGTAACCTTTGAGTAACATCCGCCGCTCGATGCTCATCGTGTCGGGCATTACCAGTTTGAGACGGTAGTTCTTGACCGCCGAAACCCAGGCCAGGGCAATGCCGGTGTTGCCACTGGTCGGCTCGATGATAACGGTATCCTGGTTCAACACGCCGCGCCGCTCGGCATCCTCGATCATCCCGACCCCGATCCGGCATTTTACACAGAAGCCCGGATTGTACGATTCCAACTTGGCGATGACATTGGCGACCGCGCCCTCGGTTACTTTATTCAACCGTACCAGAGGCGTATTGCCCATAAGCTCAATGGCGTCTTTAGCAATTTTGGGGCGGAAGTGGCGACGCTGCTTTACTTCCAAACCCTCAGCACTCAAAGTCATGTTTTTCTCCTGATTCGCTTTCTTCAAGTCATTTTGGCTTTGCCGCCGATTGACGACAAAGCTGCTTAACTAAGACAATTATAGTAATGTTTATCAACGATGTCAATAATCGCGGCCAAGAAAGCCAGCTAAAATTTGATAAAACTAAAAGACTTCCTCTCGCCTATCCTTTCTGAAAGGATAGGCGAGAGGAAGTCTTTTAGTTAGAATTTGAAGGGGTCGGACAAAGAGATTAGCGACTGACCGGCGCGGGTAGTGCGGGTACATTTTCCAGAATATCGTCAATCAGGCCGTATTCGCGGGCTTCGGTGGATGACATGAAACGGTCGCGCTCGAAATCGCGGTTGATCCGGTCGATAGGTTGGCCGGTATGCCGGGCCATAATCTCCCGAAGCTTGCGTTGTTGGTCGAGCAGAAACCGGGCTTGAATTTCGATATCCGGGGCATAACCCTGCATCCCGTCGCCGCCGATCAGGGCGGGGTGCTGGTGGATTATGCTATTAGGCAGAGCATACCGCTTGCCCGGCGTACCGGCACACAGTAGCACTGTCGCCATACTCGCGGCCATACCCATGCACATCGTTTCGATGTCGGACTGCACAAACTGCATCGCGTCGTAGATCGCTAACCCGGCGGTAATCGAGCCGCCACCACTGTTTATGTAAAGCCGAATATCCTTGCCGGGGTCTTGATAATCCAGGAAAAGCAACTGCGCGATGATCACGTTAGCAAGCTGGTCGTCAATGGTAGCTCCTAAAAAAATGATGCGTTCGCTTAAAAGACGGCTATACACATCGTACTGGCGTTCGCCGCGTCCGGTTTGCTCGATCACGTAAGGAATGACCGCCTGTGGACGGGACTTGCTATTGCTGTTAGCGGCATGGGGATAGCCTGCCGGATTAAAAAAATCGGCCATACTTTTTTCCTCCTTGTTTATCGTGGCTTGTTAATTCCGGGCTTTTTATTCCAGACTTTCTTTAGTTATATCTTTCAAGAGCGTAATAATTTGTAAAATGTCGGTTTTAACTTATCAAGAGAGCCGGATTACCAGCCATATAAAATATCGCCGACAGAGTAACCGCACTTAACTTCCAACCTTCTTCGGTTCGGACAAGCCGGTCGCTGTACTCGGCCCTCAAGAAAAACTCCTCGCCTCCCTCAAATCCTTGAATGTAATGCTGGGCTAGAAGGTAAGATTTACAGCGAGCGGTATCTCCCTCTACGCTAATACGAAAGTTAGAGAAGATGTGCTGAGTTTTTAACCCGTCACGACTCTGCGGGTGTTTGAAAAATTTGATAAAATCCTCTCGACGAACTTTCTGGGCAGGAAGACCCCAGAGGGTAAAATCAGTGTCAAGCTCGTCCAGAACCAGGCTACCCAGCAACGCCCAGTCCTTGCTATCCAGAGCCTCAGCAAACTTGTACCATAATTCCTTGATCGCTTCCCGGTCGAGAAGCACCTGTATATCTTGGTCTTGCGCCATTTACTCCCCTTTCTCTTGTTGGTACAGCAGGATTTTCGCATTTGGGTCTGGATTGTGGTTAACCTCTAAAAACATTCGCGTTTCTTGACACTGAAACGTAATGCTATCGTAGCATATATGCGTTTTACTGTCAATACAATTAGAGGACTCCACAAAAATTTCAAATGCAGCGCAAACAATGCCTGGGTTGCACTGCCCGGCAGAGGAAATAGAAGGGTCTAAAAAAGAAGTTTTGGCAAGAGAAAACTAGGAGTTTCGATCTGAAGGAGGTTTGTTGAACATTAGCAAAGTTTCGAGGCCCCCGGCCAGAGCCTGATTTGAGACGTTCAAGGCTCGTTGGAGCGTATCAAACCGCAAAGTTAGTTCCTCTTCTTCCACCTGCTCCTCTTTAGGGGCAGTTTTGCGCGGCATCCGAAAAAACTGCACCAGATAAGCTCCTTCGCTTTGCCGCTCGGTCTGGCGCGTAATAGAAATCCGAAAAGCTTTATCTTTCGTCAGGCGCGAAGCAGGCAGGTTCTTTCCGAAGGCTTTCATGGCTTCGGTCATAGTTATGGTAGTGGGCATAAAGTTTGCTCTCCTTTCGGCTCTAGTATAGCATAGGGCTTGATTATTGATGTTTTAGAAGATGGATTACACAAAGTGATTGTAAAATCTAAAATAAAAAGAAGGAGCAAAGAAGATGGAGTATCGTAGTTTTGGGCGTACCGGCTGGCAAATTTCAAGCGTGGGCTTTGGCTCCTGGGCGATTGGCGGCGCGGGTTGGGGAACCACCGACGACCAGGAAGCCCTGCAAGCTTTGCATGAGGCCATTGATCAAGGAGTTAATTTTATTGATACCGCCGATGTTTACGGAGACGGACACGCCGAGCAACTGATTGCCCGCTTGCAGCGAGAGCGAGCAGGCGAGACAATCTACGTGGCGACTAAAGCCGGACGGCGGCTCAATCCGCATACCGCCGCCGGATACAACCGGCAGAACCTGACCGAATTTATCGAACGCAGTTTGCAAAACCTCCAGACTTCGGCTCTCGACCTCGTGCAGTTGCATTGTCCGCCCTCCCCGGTTTACGATATGCCAGAAGTCTTTGGCATCCTGGACGACCTGGTGACGGCGGGCAAGTTGCGCTATTACGGCGTGAGTGTAGAGCGGGTGGACGAAGCTCTCAAAGCGATCACTTATCCTAACGTGCAGAGCGTCCAGATTATTTTCAATATGTTCCGGCTCAAGCCCACTGACGAGTTTTTCGCGGCGGCACAACAACATCAGGTGGGAATATTAGCCCGTGTACCGCTTGCCAGTGGGCTTTTGACCGGCAAATTCCGGCCTGAGTCGCAGTTCGATCCGCTGGATCATCGTAATTTCAACCGCGAAGGAGCCTCTTTCGACCGAGGTGAAACCTTTTCGGGCGTAGATTACGAAACGGGCCTGAAAGCGGTGGAAGAATTGCAAAAGCTAGTGCCGTCTGGCGTGACCCTGGCCCAGTTTGCCCTGCGCTGGATATTGATGTTTGAGGCGATAAGCAGCGTTATTCCCGGCGCGAAAAACGTAGCCCAGGCGCGGGAAAACGTCCAGGCTGCCGCACTTCCGGCCCTGAGTACCGCGCAGATGGAACAGATCGCCCAGGTCTACGATACCTACTTCCGCGCCCAGGTGCATCCTCAATGGTAACGGCAGGTTCGAGAGTAGGTTCGAGGGTAAGTGCGGGCAAGCTTTAAAAGAAATGAGAAGATAAAGAGGTTATTGTTATGTACGATCCGCAACCCGGCGACGGGCTGGACAGCCTGGATACTCCCGCTGTAATCGTTGACCTTGACCTTATGGAAGCCAACATCGCCCTGTTGATGAATTTCTTCGCCGGGACACAGGTTAAGGTCAGGCCGCATCTTAAAACAACCAAAAGCCCTGCTCTGGCCCGCAAACTGATCGAAGCCGGAGCGGTAGGCGGTTGCGTCTCCAAAGTCAGCGAGGCGGAGGTGCTGGCCGGAGCAGGCATCGAAGATTTGCTCATCACAACCGAGATTATCGGCTTGCCAAAGCTAAAACGACTGGTGGAACTGGTCAGGCAACACCCAAAGATCAAAGTAGTGGTAGATAGTCTGGCTGGAGCCAGAGGGCTAGAAGAGGCTCTGGCCGGGGCCGGGCAAACTATCGAAGTTTTAATCGAACTTAATGTAGGCCAGAATCGTTGCGGAGTCGAGCCAGGCGAACCAGCCCTGGAACTGGCCCGGCAGATGGCGGATTTACCGCATCTTCGGCTGGTCGGGGTGCAAGGCTACGAAGGGCATTTGCAGCATATCGGCCAGGCCGACGAACGCGAAAAGCGTTGCCGGGAAGCGATGGCGAGTTTGGCCCAGACGGTCAGGCTTTTGCGGCAGGCTGGTTTTGCTATCGAGACGGTTACTACCGGCGGAACCGGGACGGCTCAGATTTGTGCTACCTGCCCGGAAGTGACCGAGGTGCAACCCGGCTCTTTTATTTTCATGGATACCGATTACCGCCAGGCTCTCGGCCCGGCCTACGCCAACGCCCTGACCGTCCTCTCAACCGTGATCAGCCGTCCGGCCAGAGGTCGGGCCGTAGTGGACGCCGGGCTTAAATCGCTCTCCACCGATAGCGGGATGGCCGAGGCGAAGGGCTGGCCGGGCCTCAAATACCGACCGGGCGGAGACGAACACGGCATTTTAGAATGGGCCGAGGCTGAGGAGGGGGCGGTAGAGCTTAACATCGGCGACCGGCTCGAATTTTTTCCCAGCCACATTGATACGACGGTCAACCTGCACGATTACTATTATGGCTACCGTCAAGGGCGGCTCGAAGCTGTCTGGCCGATTCTTGCCAGGGGAAAGGTGCAGTAAGTCTTCAGCCGTTCACGAAGCGCAGCCTGACCGGGCCAAACCCGGTTTCGCCCACACTCAGCCCTTCAACTCTTTCAGAAAGGTTGTGACGGCCCGATTGAAGAAAGCCGGGTTTTCCAGGTTTGCCATGTGTCCGGCCTCAGGTACAATTGACAATTGCCAGTCGGGAAGAAGGGCGATCATTTTGCGGGCACTTTCCACCGGGGTAACCCCGTCGTGCTGGCCGACGACCACCAGGGTGGGAACCGTTATACCGGCCAGGTCGGAGGTCGAGTCGGGCCGGGTTGTCATAGCGTGGGCCGCCGCGATAATACCCGACGGTTTTTGACGCCCGATCAGCCCGGCAACTTCGGCCACAAGTTCGGGTTTAGTCTGGTAAGTCTGGGGAGCAAAGAGTTTGGGAACATTCGCCTCTGCCGCCGCGTCTGCGCCCTTTGCCTCCACCGCCTCAATCAACTTGTAGCGTCCGGCCCGGCCTTCGGGCGTATCGGCTTCGCTCCGGGTGTCGCACAATCCAAACGCTTGCACCCGGTCGGGGTACTTTCGCCAGAAAGCAAAAGCGATATAGCCGCCCATTGAAAAGCCCATAAAGACCACTTTTGCCAGGCCCAGGTAATCGAGCAGAGCTGTGAGATCGTCGGCCCAATCGTCCAGCGTGCGCGGGCTATCAGCGGTGGTCAGGTCGGCGGCACTTTCGCCGAAGCCGCGCAAATCCGGCACGATCAGCCGAAAATCGCCCTTCAACTCGACCACTTGCGGGTTCCACATCGCGCTCGTCAGGGGAAAACCGTGTACCAGCAACACCGGCAGACCATTTCCCTCGTCCCGGTAAGCCATCTCGAAACCGTTGAGGCGGGCGATTTTCATCTCGATGCTCCCTGTAGCCTGGCCTTATTCTCAGAATTAACTAGCCTACTACCTCGATATTATCAAGGCCGCCGTAAGCGTTGTACCAGGGTTTAGCTCCTTTGGCGATACTCTCGTTAAGAGCCTGAATATTCTTCACGCCCCGGTCGAGCAGCCATTCTTCCAGAGCGTCCGCCCCTTTCTGGCCGAAAACCGGGATACCCTCTTTCCAGTTCGCACGTCCGCACAGCAC
>JBBRBE010000104.1:0-21963 GCA_038206175.1 Chloroflexia bacterium | reverse complement strand
AAAAACCAAAAAGAGAAAAGAGTCGTGACAAGAGCGAAGCGGTCCCACCCAGACCCATCCCGAACCTGGCAGTGAAACGCTTCAGCGCTGACAATAGTAAGCCCGCAGGGGTTTGTGAAGATAGGCCGTTGCGGCTTTTTTGTTTTTATACTCTTACCCCTTTTCTATCCCTATCCCCGGTACTCCTACCAACTCCTATTTCTATCCTGGCATCTGCTTTTCAACCTGCCTGATCTGTCCTTAGTCAAATTAAAGTCAAAAAAAGACGACGGTTATAGGCCAACCGCCGCCAGTTTTTAATCCTACAAGTCCTATTTCGTACCAAAATTATACACAGAAGGTAAGAGTATAGTTTTACTTCACCATACTCTTATTCAGGGCTACCGGGCTACTGCTACACGTCCTTCTACCGACGCACGTTCTTTGATAAAAGCACACAACCGCCGCACACCCTCAACCAGTTCGTCCTCGGCGGTGGCAAGTGAGACGCGCACCAGACCGGAAGCACGTGGGCCAAAAGTCGTCCCAGGAGCGCAGGCCACACCCTTCTCTTGCAGGAGAGCCTTGCAGAAATCGTAGCTATCCATTCTGGCCTGGCTGATGTTAACCATGATATAGAACGCCCCTTGCGGCACGTATTCGAGTAAGCCGTTTTCGCCCAGGATGCCGCATACAAGGTCGCGCCGGTGCTGATAGGCCGCCCGCATGGAGTCAACAACCTCCTGTGGGCCGGTCAGGGCGGCGAGCGCGGCCCACTGGTTTGGCTCGGCGGCACAGGCCACATTTGGCTCGCAAACCCGGCTCATCATAGCTGCTACCGGGGTGGGGGCCACGGCATAGCCGATCCGCCATCCAGTCATACTGTAAGTTTTACTAAAACTGTAAATGCCGATTACTCGCTCCGGGTCGAATGCTGCCGCCGTAGTCGCCGTCCCCTCGAAAACCAGATATTCGTACACTTCGTCCGAAATGACCCACAGATCGTACTTGCGGGCCAGTTCGACTATCTCTCGCACCTGTTCGCGAGTGCAGACTGCCCCGGTCGGATTCGAGGGGTTGCACAGCACAATCGCTTTGGTGCGAGCCGTGATTTGAGCCTCAATGTCGGCTATAACCGGCTGAAAGCCGTTCTCGGCGTAGAGCGGATAGCGCACGCTCTGTCCACCGACAAGGGTAATCTGCGTGTCGTAGGTCGGCCAGCCCGGATCAGGTACCAGCACCTCGTCGCCCGGATTTAGCAGCACTTCCAGCACATTAAAGAGCGTGTAGGTCGAGCCGGGCGTAACGACGATATTTTCAAGCTTAGCCTCGCTCAGGCCATTGAAAGTGCGGACTTTCTCCAGAAGAGCTTCGCGCAGAGGCAAAATACCTGCGCTGAGAGTATAGCGGGTATGGCCTTCCAGGGCCGCTTGATGGGCTGCTTCTATGACGTGCTGAGGCGTGGGGAAGTTTGGCTCTCCCACCTCCAGGCGAATACAGCCCGGCGTGCGGACGGCAATTTCCAAAATCTCCCGAATACCGCTCCGCTTCATCTCCTGCGGACGATTGGCAAGTGCTTTCATTCTTCGTTTCTCTCCCCTTTTAACATAGATGGTTCTTTAACTTTTAACAGAAAGTAAATACCCAGGGCGAAGTAAATCGCCCCGGCCACGAAGAGGGCCGTGTAGCCCAGGTTCTTCGTGCCAAGATAAGTTTCACCCAGAGCGTTAAAACCGTCCCGCAGAGTTCCCCCCAACAGAGCGGCCAGGGCTTGCGAACCGGCCCCGGCCAGGTTCGAGATACCCATAAACCGCCCGGCGGCTTCCTTTGGGATCAGGTCGGTGGCGAAGGCCCAGTCTATCGAATTGAACGAGCCGGTAGCAACGCCTAGAATTGAAGCAAAAATGACTACCTGGGTCATATCGCGGGCGATACTGAGCAAGAGCGTACCGACCATGCCAATTACACAGGCAATAATCACCAGTTTCTTTCGCCCGATTTTATCGCTGAGCCAGGCCGCCGGGAAAATTGAAATCAAGCTGAACCCGACTACTACCAGTAGCATTAGACTGTACGAACCGGTCAGGCTACCCTCTTTGATACCGATCACATCTTGCAAGAAGTACAGCGCGAAAAGCGAAATAGTTGCAATAGCCGTCAGAACGAACAGACGTGAGATGATAAAGCGCACAAAATCACGATGCTGCAAAAACTCACGCACCGTTCCGCGCACGACCTGCCAGCGATTAGCAGGCGGCGGTGAAGTCAGGGCTTTTTCCTTGACTAGAAAAAGCGTTGGAATTAGCGTAAGCGCGAAAACGATCATAATCAACAGAATGGCTATGCTGGGCTGTTTTTGGTCAATAAAATAGGTTGCCCCGGCTACACCGCTCACATTGCCGATAAGTTGCGCAATACCCATCGCTCCACTGGCGATCCCGCGCCGACCTTCCGGCACGCTATCGGGGATAAAACCCTGGTAAGCTCCCTGGGCGATGTTATCGGCCATTTGCAAGAAGCAGTAAGCCGCCAGCAAAATCCACCAGTTGTGAAAGTAGATGGACATTAGAGCCATCAGGAATAGGCCGATTACGACCAGCACGCCGCCAACCAGGATAAACGGACGTCGCCGCCCCCATCTATGGCGACTGATGTCGCTCAATGCCCCGGCAGCCGGTTGCACAATGACAGCGATCAGCATTCCCAGAGCCGTAATTACGCCCAGCAGGGTACCTTTGTAATTTTCCGGCACCAACTCTTCGTTGAGCTTGGGCAGAATTACCCCGTTCATACCGCCCCACAGGTAAGTGATCCCAAGCCAGAACAAACTGACCCAGACGTAGTTGAAGAACCCGAAAGGCCGCAATTGCGGCGAGGTTGATCTGGCCGGGCGGATCGCCCGGTACTCTTCTAACTCCTCGATCAGTTCCACCAGGCTGGCTTCGGGCGGTTGACTGGGATAAACTTCAAAATCAGGCTCGACCCCGCCACTACGGTGGTTAGCACCCTGGGGGGTTAGCTGGGCCTCTCGTGGGCTGTTATCGGGCATGATGCGCCAGCTTTCCTTTCGCGGTGGCCGTATGGAGCAGAAAAAACCAAAATATTTTCAAATTCCAAAATCTTTCGGCTAGCTTCAAGCCTATCTTAACAAAGCCGGTTGCCCACCTTCCGGCGAAGCAACGGTTTTATTATACTTGCCATGCGCTGTTTTAGTAAAGGCACCAGGCGGACTTATTCACAATTCATAGATGATAATCAGCTTAGCAAGGCTAGAAGAGCGGCTCGATGGTATAATTTTGGCGACTTTTGCTTCGCTTCAAGCCCATCTGTTTTTTGCGGAAGTGTTTTAGTAAAGGTAGCAGACCTCTGAGGCAAATTAAGAATAGTACCACCCGCGTGATTGCAACTTGCAATTTTCAGTTCTATGCCATATATTCTTTTTAATGATACAATGTGATATAGGCAGTTGGTGTAATCTTAACTATTTATTCTTATCAAAGAGGTTTCTCATGCGAAAGCTCCCGTCCCGACCTGCGCGTATCCTGGCCACCCCACCCTTATTCTTTACTTTGTCGCTCTCCCTGGCTTTAGGGCTTTTTTCAGCCTGGCTAGTCCTGGCCCGGCCCGTGCAAGCCGCGACTGTCACGAATTGCACCGAAGCCGGTTTACGCCAGGCTATCGCCACCGGCGGTAACATCAGCTTCGATTGCGGCACCGAATTTAAAGAAATTACGGTGACACAACCCCTGACCGTAACTCTTTCGACTACCCTGGACGGCGGCAATAAAGTCGCTATTCGCGGCAGCAACACGGCCATTTTCCACGTGCAGAAAGACGAAGATAGCGTCGCTACGACCTTTACCGTTAAAGGACTGCGTATTCAGGATGGTTTCTCGACCAGTCAGGGAGCCGGTATTTATAGCGGTCCCGGTACAATTTTGAACGTCAGCGATTCGCTTTTCGATAACAACATCGTTACGGCCACGGTTACGACCGGCGGCAGTACCGGCGGTGGGGCGATTTTCCTGGATGGCGCAACCGCGACGATTAACAACACAACCTTTAACGCTAACAAAGCTCTCAACGGCGGGGCCATTCGGGTTGAACTGGGCGACCTGACTGTTACCAACAGCACCTTCACCTTCAACAATTCGTTTGTCTCCAGTAGCCAGGGCAACGGCTCTGGCGGTGGGGCTATTTGCAGCACCTCCAGTTCACTCTTGATCCAGGGTAGCCGCTTTTCCAACAATTCAGCCTCTTTTCAGGGTGGCGCGTTTTTCATCTATAACTCCAACGGTTCCCGCGTGACCAACATTAATAACACCCAGATAGACCACAACAGCGCAGGCTTCCAACCCAACAGCACGATTGGCTTTGGCGGCGGTATTTTTAACGTGCGGGGCCAGCTAAATCTGACCAATAGTACCCTGTGGGCCAACGCAACCACCCGGCAGGGCGGTGGTTTATGGACGGGTGATACGGCTGCCGTAACGATCAGCAATGCCACCATAAACGAGAACGGAGCTTCGGATTCAATCGGGCAGGGTGGCGGGGTTTTCCGCTCTAACGGCAGCCTGACTGTGCGTAGCGCGACGATTGCCAACAATTACGCCGGAGGACAGGGGGGTGGCCTCAACACCAACACCCAGCAAGTGCCTACTACCGACGCCTTTTTAGGTAACACTATCGTGGCCTACAACGCTGTGGGAAGTGGCGAGCTTTACCGCAACTGTAGCTCGGCTCTGGTAAATCTAGGCACCAATTTGCAATGGCCGCCCAAAATCACCAGCAACCAGGGCGACCGGGCCTGCACCGAAGATGCTAACCGCAACCCAACCCTGTTGCAAGCCGATCCGTTGCTCTATCCCATCGGGGATAACGGCGGCCCCACCCTGACGATGGGACTACGACCGGGCAGTCCGGCCCTGGATGCAGGCGATCCGGCGGGTTGTGCCGAAGTGCCGGTGAACAACAAAGACCAGCGGGGCGTGGCAAGGCCGATTGGCCCGCGTTGCGATATGGGAGCCTACGAAGGAGTGCTGATACCCCCGGCCCTGAGCAAATCCTTCCAACCGGCCAGCGTCGAACGCGGCGATACAACCCGGCTTTATTTTAACCTGACTAACCCTAACGGGGCCGGAACCGTATCGAAAGGGATCGAATTTAACGATACTTTGCCGCCCAATATCCTGGCGGTGTCGCCCCTGAGTACCACCACTAACTGCACCAGCAACGGCGGCGCACCGATCAACGTTACCTCTGCGCTTGGTGGTACGGTTATCGGGGTGGCCGGGGTGAACCTGGCCGGGAGCCAAAGTTGCGTGATCACGGTACTGGTGCGAAGTCTGGCCGGGCCAGGAGTCTCGAATAATTTGATTCAGGTCATTTCGTCTTCCGGCACGGGTAGCCTGGGTATTACGGCGAAGGCTAGCCTGACCACGACACTCAGTGGGCCAACCAACCTGACAGCAGAGCCACAACCGTCAGGCCGGGCCATTCTGCTCAGTTGGAACGACCGCAGCCTGGGAGAAGACGGCTTCAAGCTGGAACGAAGTACCGGGCCAAACGGCCCCTGGATTGAAATTGCCAGCCTCGGCCTGAACGTGACTACGTACACCGATAGCAGCCCGGCTATCAACGAGCTTTCGAGCTATTATTACCGGGTGCGGGCGTTCTTCGGGTCGCCGCCAATCTATTCGGATTATTCGGAAGTGGCTCGTGCCAATACACCTCTGGCCGCTCCCGCCTCTTTCAAGGCTACGGCCACCTCCGCCAGCACCGTCGAATTATCCTGGCAAGATATATCCGGTCAGGAAAGCGGCTACCGGCTACAACGCAAAATTGGGTTGAGTGGAGCGTGGGCGTCCTTTCCTGACCAACCGGCAGGGGCAACGGGTTTCAACGATAGCGGGCTAAGTGGCGGTACGCTCTACTTCTACCGGCTGCAAGCTTTCAAAACGCCTAATCTCAACTCGGCTTTCGTAGGAGCAAGTGCGGCGACGAGGGGTGCCTGGATCGTGACCGAACCCAGCGATGACGGCTCCGGGGCTGACGGTACGCTATCCAAAGCTCTCAATCAGGCTGCCGGTAGCAACCTCAAAACTATCACCTTTGATCTGCCCGGCGATATTCATACCGTAACGCTTAGTGGCACTTTGCCGCCGATTCCGGCGGGTGCTTTCATCGGCGGCAGTTGCAGCGAGAACGGCCCAGGCATTACGTTGACTGCTTCCGGGCAAAGCGGTCTGCGCCTGACGGCCCCGGTCACGCTCTATGGCCTGGAACTGAGCGGTTTCACCAGCCCGACGATCAAGAACCTGCTGGTACCAAGTCCAGGCCGTAATTCGCTGTATTGCGTGCGGGCTAAATAAAGTCGGCCTAAGGTACAGCATAGCATCAGATCGAAGGTGAAGAAAAATTAAAATTCTCTGCTCAAAAGACTCTCGTCCCACCGTTCTAGCGGGAGAGGTAGAAATGCCAGAGCAGACGGGCCGCGACAGCCCGCCAGGGTTGCCAGGGGTAGGACAAAGCTTCGAGTTGGTCAGGGGTAGGGCGGGCTGGTAAAGCTTTGACTTTTGAAACAGCTATCGCCAGGGCCAAATCGCCTTTGGGCCAGATGTCGGGACGGCGTAAAGCCATCAAAAGATAAATGTCGGCTGTCCAGTTGCCAATACCTTTAATTTGCACCAGAGCGGCGCGAACGGCGGTATCGTCAAGGGTTGGCAAAGCGTCCAGATCGAGCTTTCCTCCGATAATAGCTGAAGCTAAAGAGCGCACATAGACCGCCTTCTGGCGACTAAAACCAATCTCTCGGAGCCGTTCGTCCTTAAATTCGAGAAAGCTAAGCGGGGTTAGCCATTCAGCTTGGCGAATGAGGCGGTCGAAAGTCGCTTTCGCCGAGGCCAGTGAGACCTGCTGTTCCAGAATAATATGTACCAATGTAGCAAAGCCTGGTTTTCGCGCCCACATTGGCGGCGGGCCAAGTTCGGCCAGCAAAAGGGCCAGGTCGGGATCGCACTCGGCCAAAAACCGCAAACCTTCGACCAAAGTTTCTTCGGTCAATGAGTGGATCGCAGCCTGGGAATCAGCAGCATCTATATGATCCGGCATAAACATTTTCGGCGGATACCTTGATCTAGCTGTTTAGTTAAAACTTCCGCGCCATCAGCTTACCATAGATAACCACATAAGAGGAACGGTATTTTTCGGGCCACAGCCATTCGGCGTAATAGTTTCAGAAAAAGTGTGATGGTGATCACACTTTTATTGTGACTGAAGCCATAAGAAACTCTAAGGCAGTCGGGTAATATAGAGATGTAAGCGACACGGAGAACGAAACGAGCAAAGAAATTGTAGTCTAGGAAACCAGAGCTTACAAAAGAAAATCCTCTTAAAATCTCCTAAATTTTTCTTCTTTAGAACTCCTCTATACAAGAGGCCACTGATGAGCAGCAGTGGCCTTTTCATTTTATACCGAATGCTTTATGATGCACTGGAGTTGCATTACATTTTTGCTACAAAAAAGGTGAAACGATTTGATCATACGGACGGAAAAGCTGACGCGCCGTTTTGGAAATTATCTAGCGGTAGACAATCTGAATCTTGAGATAGAAGAAGGTGAGATTTTTGGATTCTTGGGGCCAAACGGAGCGGGCAAAACCACTACTATTCGCATGCTTTGCGCTCTGGTCGAGCCAAGCACCGGGCGGGCCTGGGTAGACGGTCACGAAGTAGGCCGGAACGAACGAGATAACGACCTGGTGCGCCAGGCGGTCGGCCTTTTGACCGAAGCACCCGGTCTGTACGAATTGCTCAACGCCGTAGACAATCTGCTTTTCTACGCCCAACTCTACGGCTTGTCCGGCTCCCAGGCCCACCAGCGGGCCGAGGAAACCTTGCGCTGGCTGGATTTGTGGCAGTGGCGTAAAGAGCCAGTCGGTACTTTTAGCAAAGGCATGAAGCAAAAGCTGGCGATTGGCCGGGCCTTGCTGCACCGGCCCCGCTTGCTCTTTCTGGACGAGCCGACCGCTTCGTTGGATGCCGAGGCTTCCCTGGCGGTGCGCGAAGCAATTCTTTCGCTCAAAGAAGCTGGACGCACCATTTTTCTTTCCACTCACAATATGGAAGAGGCTAACCGGCTGTGCGACCGCATCGCAATTTTCAAGCAGAAGCTCTTAGAACTGGATACCCCCTTGAATTTGCGACGACGTTTTGGCCTGGAAGGACGCCAGGTGCAGGTGCGGATGCGCCAACGACGGCCAGGCCTGGCCGAAAGCGTCGCCGGGCTGGATTTTGTAGAAAGCGCGACCTGGCAGGAGACCCTGAACGGCCACGCGGCTCTGGAAGTGCGCCTGAGCGACCCCGAAAAGCACAACCCGGCCCTCCTCCGCTACCTGCTAGACCAGGGAGCCGAAGTGCAGTACGTCGAAGAACAAACCCCTAGCCTGGAAGAAGTTTATCTGGCAACGGTTAATCCAAAAGAACCGGCTTAGAGAGCCGAACCGGGTTAAATTTAGAAAAAGAGTTAGTTAAAATGAAAGAAAATATCTTCCTGATCGGTTTTAGCGGTACGGGTAAAACTAGCACCGGCCTGGCTCTCTCAAAATTGCTGGGCTACGAATTTATCGATACCGACTTGCAAATCGAGGCCGATACAGGCCGTAGCGTGCCTGAAATCTTTGCTACCGAAGGTGAGGCCGCCTTTCGGGAGCTTGAGCGGGCGGCGTTGGAGCGGATTTGCGAAAGTAACACCCAGGTGGTTTCAACCGGCGGCGGAATCGTATTGCTCAAGGAAAACCGTACCGCAATGACAGCCAACGGTTATGTCTTCGGCCTGGAAGCTCAACCTGAAACGATTTATGTTCGGCTGCTGCTGGATAGCGCGACCCGGCCCGAAGCCGCGGCCCGACCGCTTCTGGCCGGGGACGATCAATTCGAGCGGATAACCAACCTCAAGGCGCAGCGTCAGACCCTTTATGCCGGAGCAGACTGGACGCTCCACACCGATTTCCTTAGCCCGGACGAAGTAGCCCAGGAAATTGTACGTGCGCTGGATTTCGTGCGGCGGCGCAGCGACAAGGGGCGTGGTGGGCCAGGTAGTCCGGCCAGTCCCGGTTCACCTCACGCCGCCCGCACCCTGGCAACTCCTTTTCACCGGGGCGGTTCGATTGGTTCGATAGCCTCGGTGGAGGAAACGACCGCGCCCGATCTGGCGGGTTGGGGCGAAAGCCTGACCGTTCGCACCAGTGCCGGAAGCTATCCGGTGCTGTTTGGCGAAGCTCTGCTGGGAAAAGTCGGGCCAATCTTACGGGAAGCCTGGCCGGAAAGTGCCGGACGGCGGGCTTTGATCGTTACCGATAGCGAGGTTGGGCCGCGCTACGGGGCGACGGTGAGTGAAAGCCTGGCCCGTGCCGGGTACCGGCCTCTTCTACAGATCATCCCGGCGGGCGAAGGCTCGAAATCGCTAGAGCAAGCGGCGGCCCTGTACGACTGGTTGGCCGGGGTTGGAGCCGAGCGGCGCGACCTGGTACTGGCTTTGGGAGGCGGCGTCGTGGGCGATCTGGCCGGGTTCGTGGCTGCGACCTGGCTGCGCGGGTTGCCGTTCGTCCAGCTACCTACCACCCTGTTAGCAATGGTAGACAGCAGTGTAGGCGGCAAAACCGGGGTGAACCATCCGGCAGGCAAGAATTTGATCGGGGCTTTCTACCCGCCCCAGGCAGTGCTGGCCGATGTGCTAACGCTGACCGGCCTGCCCGAACGCGTCCGGCAATCGGGTTGGGCCGAGGTGGTCAAACACGCCGTAATACCCGGTATCGGCGACGAAGGGACGGCCCTGGCCCGCTTCGAGCGGCTGGAAGGAAGCGTTCCGGCTCTTAATGCGGGCGATATGGCCGTAACCGCCGCCATTCTGCGCGAATCGGTGGCTGTCAAAGCCGGGGTAGTCGAGCAGGATGAACGCGAGAGAGGGGTGCGGATTACCCTTAACTACGGCCATACTTTCGCGCATGCTCTGGAAGCCGCCACCGGCTACGGCACTCTTTTGCATGGCGAAGCTGTCGCTATCGGGATGCATGGAGCGGCGAGGCTGGCCGAACGGCTTGGCCTATGCCCGGCCCAGTTCGTCACCCGGCAGCACGACTTGCTGCACGCTTTCGGGCTGCCGACTTCCGCGGCTCAGCTTCAAATTCAAGCCGACCGCGCCGCTCTGCTGGCCGCGATGTCGCTGGATAAAAAGGTTGAAGGCGGGAGCGTGCGCTGGATTTTGCCCCACGGCATCGGGCGTCTTGAAATTCGGCGCAACGTGCCAGCCGAAGCAGTCCAGGCCGTCGCCGAAGAACTTCTTGCCTGATCCAGAGCAAAATATGATACAATTGTTCGGTTGATCAGAGGCAGACTAACCGAACAAGGAGCGATTTCTCTATGCCGATGGGCGTTACCCACCGTCAAATTAACACCGCTATGAGCATACCCCTGGCAGTTGGAACCTATGCAATAGGGTGGCCCCCGACTTATATTGTCTCGATGTTAGTCGGCTACAGCTTCGCTACCTACTTCATGAACCCGGACCTCGATCTCAACTCGATTGGTTATCAAAGCTGGGGCTGGCTACGGCTCATCTGGTGGCCTTACCAGAAAATCCTGGGACATCGCTCCTGGATTTCACATTTCCCGGTCATCAGCACCCTTTTACGGATTGTGTATCTCTTGTGGTTCCCGGTGGTGCTGATCTGGCTATTAGGTTCGAGTGTGCAGGCGGCGGTGCGCGATCAATTTTTCGATTGGGGACCGACTTTCGGCCCTTACCTTCTAACTTTCGTGATCGGCATGATTCTCAGCGACGCGCTGCATGCGATTCTCGACGTGAGTAGCACTGAACTCAAACAGCTTTTCGGCGGCAAACGACGCAGACGGTTCGGCGGCTTCTTCGAGCATCACAACGAAGAGCCACCGCGCCGCCGTTCTTCTCACAACCACGACCACTACAGCCGAGGCGCAGATCATAGCTATTCCCGCAATCGGGCTTCCCGCGCTCCTAGTCGCCGCCGCCGCTATTAAGGAAAGTCAGGGTAAAGCCTGGAACGGGTTTACTTCGCACTATCTCCGTAATAGGCCGACAAAACCGCTTCGTCCTGGCCGACTTTATTCTTCATATCGGCAAAGTCTTTGAGCGGGCTAGTGCTAAAATCAGAAATACCCAGCACAAACACCCTGGTGTCTTTGGTATAGTTGCGAGTAAGCGTCGCAGAGTTAGCAAAGGTGGTCATAGGCGGTACCGTCCAACCAAGCCTGGTAAATTCGGCATCGTAGAACTCGATTATTTTCTTCTGATCGAGCCGGTTAAACTTGTAGAATTCGTGTGCGGTGCTTTTAAGTTTGAGGGAAGCCGCGAAGGGTTGAGTAGCTATTTTAAGCCGATCCCGGTCGGCCCCGCTAAGATCGAGGTGAGTAATGGCCCCGGAAATCGGCAAGCCCTGCACCGCCACCTTATCGGTAGCAAAGATGCCAGTGCTAAACAGCACCCACAGTACAAAAGTCGTTACCGCTACCAGCACAAAGCTAACCACCAGCAGCAGGCCGAGATTGAGCGGTTTGCGCACTGGCAAGGCCGGAGTCGGTGCCGATACCTGGCTGGGTAAGAGAGTTGTAGTAACAGGCTGGTTTCGGTTTCGTACCCGGTAGGACGGCTCTTCTTGCGAATATGAGAAAGTGCCGGAAGAAAGGGCTGAAGCGGTCAAAGCCGGAGCAGATTGGGTGGGATAGGCCGACTGTGGTTGTGGTTGAGACGATTGGGTAGAGAGCCAGGTCTGCGCACTTTTTAGGGCCGGATTAACCGGTTCTAGCCGTGCCGCTTGATCCAGATAAGTGCGGGCCGTGGCGGGCTGTTCCGAGGTATAGGCCAACCACAATAGCAAATTAAAATCACGCGGGTAAACCTGGGCTAACTGTTTGAGGGTAGAATGAGCCTGGGCAGTCAGACCCAGTTGCGCCAGCGATACAGCCTGATTGAACGTTTGCAGATCAATTTGTGTCATTGAGAAATCTCCAACCAGTTACAAAAATGTAGGCTCAGCATTAGACCGGCCTGAGCTTAGAATTAAACTAATATGAGTTATGAGAACCTGTTATGTATGAAGCGTATTGTGGAGACCCGGCGATAAACTAAAGCGGTCTGAACCTTTGAGACATATTCAGGTGTAACGCTTTATTGAAGACGGAAATGTAGCAGCGACGTAAATAAGATTGGTTTAGAACCTGGTACCACCCTGCCAATACTCCTACTCCACCAGGGGGAGAATAGTACCAGCCAGCCTTTCTATAGTAACACAGATTAAAATATTTTCAAGCATAAGTTTTCCTTGCAGATAAAAAAATCTGTTGACAAAGCGGGCAAGCAGTGCTAAAATAACTATGTCGGGAGGAGGGCAGTCAGTGTATCTTTGATACCTGTTCTGCTCTTCTTTTATTTATCGGGCAAATCATCGGCTTAACTTACAGGTTTCGTGATCATCAAACCACAACTTACAGGCAAAAGAATAGCCCTTCTGCTGGCAATTACCTGCCTGACTCTCGGAATGACCGCCTGTGGTTATCCTAGCCCTGCCGGTGGCGGCGGCTTGACGCCTTTTATCGTGGTCGTTACGCCCACACCTCTACCCACGGTGACGCTGACGCCGAACGCAAGTACCACCCTGGCCGCCTCCAACCCAACCCTTCCGGCAGGGACAACCGGGCCAGCCGTCGCCAGTACAACTAAACCGCCCGCGCCTCTCCCGGCCACCGCTACCCCTGGCGCAAACCCACCTACTTACACCGTTAAATCGGGAGATACTCTGCTGGCGATAGCTCGCCGTTTCGGAGTAGACGCTGCCGACCTGATCAAGCTAAACGATCTGACCGACGCGGATAACCTTAAAATTGACCAGGTACTAAAAATCCCCGCCCGCAAATCTGCCGCTCCCACCACCAAACCCTAGTACAAACAAACCTATACGGCTTCAAGAAAAACATCAGATAAAGACATATAAAAAAAGCAGAGGCGCATTTCCTGCACCTCTGCCGCTTCAAGAAGAGCCTGACTTATCTAATGGTCATCCTCGATAGCTCCGACTGCCGGGTTCTTGCCTTTGAAAACGTAGAGCAAAAAGGCCAGCGATGGTAGTAAGAACACCATGCCAATGCTGAGGGCGACCAGTTGCGGGCCGAGGGCCGAGGCCGGAGCCGCCGAACCTGTTACGGTAATATCCGGCACGATCATATAGGGAGCCTGAGCTAAGGCCCAACCGACTACGATACAGGCAACTTCCGCGATAGTAGCGAGGCGGGCCAGCTTGTAGCGTCGGAAATAACTTCCGGCCATCGCCACAAAGCCCAGCACCACCGTCCCGACTACCAGAGGCGTCGCCCGGCCCCAGATCAGTTGCTCCCACAGCACCGGCGCACCGTTGATTGCTATCGGTAAGGCAATCGTAGCGATTACCGCCGTCGAAATGCCCGATATAACCGCCCGCCGCCGGAAATCTTCCTGTAATTCGCCGCTCGTTTCCAGCGTCAGGTAGACCGCCGCGAGGAAGGCGCACAGAGCGACCGCCAAAAGGCCGATCATGATCGGGAAGGGTTGGAGCCAGGGCGTAAAATAGCTCGATAAGATGCGACCTTCCGGGTCAACCCGGATGTCACCCGAAGCTATCGCTCCCACGCACAACCCCAGAAAGAAAGGCGTGATCAGGCTGGACGCGCCGAAGAAATAGCCGAACACTTTGGACGCCCCGACTACCGAGGCGGCGTGCGCCCGAAAGACGAAATTAGCTCCGCGCAGCACGATCCCAAAGGTAATCAGGGTGAGCGGGATTGCCAGGGCCGTACTCATGGCGGCAAAAGCCGCTGGAAAAGCGGTGAAAAGCAGCACCAGTACGAAGATCAGCCAGACGTGGTTAGCTTCCCAGACCGGCCCCATTGCCGCCGCTACCGCATCGCGCTGGGCGTTCTTGCGCGGGCCGGTCGCCAGCAAATCCCACACGCCGCCGCCAAAATCGGCTCCGGCCAGCACCACATAAGCCGTCAAACCTACTACCACCAGTCCGGCCACGATCCAGGCTAACTCAGGCGTGGACATAGCTTTCCTCTCCTCCCTGTTCTTGAGACGGAACCAGAGTTTTAACTGCGCTTTCGCTCTCGCTGTTTTCTCCGGCTTCGTCTCCACCGCCGCCCGCACCGGGCGCGGTTGGGGGCAGAGCAGGGTTAGAACGAGCCAACCGCCGCAATAGCCAGACCACCACTCCGGCCAGGGTGATGTAAAGCAGCGTGAAGCTAATGAAGATCGGCAGCACTCCTGGCGCAGTCGTCACTGAGTCCTTTGTCCGCACCAGACCATAAACTACCCAGGGTTGCCGTCCTAATTCCGTAACCATCCAGCCCGCTTCCAGGGCGATAAAGCCCATCGGCGAGGCCAGCGCAATCGCCCGCAAAATCCACTTGCCGTCCGGGACGCGCTTGTTCCGCCACCAGGTCCAGCCGACCCACAGGGCCACCAGCAGCAAGAACGAGCCAAGTCCAACCATCAGGTCGAAATTAAGATGAACCAGGAGCGAATCGGGCCGTTGATCAGCCGGGAAATCGTTCAAACCCTTGATTGTAGCGTTCGGGTCGAAGTGGGCCAGGATGCTCAGGCCGCAGGGAATCTGAATTGCAAAATCGGTGCGACCCGTTTCAGCATTGGGCAGACCCAGGATGTTGAGCGGCGCACACGCGCTCGTCTCGAAATGTCCTTCCATCGCGGCCAGTTTCGCCGGTTGGTTGTCGGCGACCCATTCGGCACTCTGATGGCCGCTCAGGAATTGCAAGGGGATCATCAAACAGCCTACCGCCAGGCTCAGAGCCAATCCTCGGCGGTTATAGCCGTCCCGCTTGCCGCGCAGCATCTTGACGGCGTATACTCCGGCGACGGCAAAGCCGGTGGCAATATAAGCTGAAATAGTCGAGTGCGTCGCCTGTACCAGCCAGGCCGAGTTAAACATGGCCTTCACCGGGTCAACATTTGTAACCTTGCCGTTAACAATATCGAACCCGCTAGGGCTATTCATCCAGCTATTGACGGCCACGACAAAAATTCCGCTAACGGCTCCGCCTACGGCCACCGGAATAGTAGTCAGCCAGTGGACGAGCGGTGAAAGGCGGTTGCGTCCGTAAAGATAAAGGCCCAGGAAGATCGCCTCGATGAAGAAAGCGTACCCTTCCAGGCTAAAAGGCATCCCGACGATGCTACCAGCGTAGCGCATAAAGCCAGGCCACAACAGGCCAAGCTCGAAGCTTAACACCGTGCCGGAAACTGCTCCAACTGCAAAAAGAATAGCGGTAGCTTTGGCCCATTTGCGGGCGAGTATTTTATAATCAGGGTTGCGGGTACGTAGATACAAACCTTCGCTCAGGACGAGTAGAAGGGGCAAACCGATACCGAGAGCCGCGAAAATGATGTGAAAGGCCAGCGAAGTGCCCATCTGGGCGCGGGCCGCTACTAAATCGCTCATATTTTATGCACACTTCTGGCTTCGCGCTTCGCTTCAAGGCTGAAGTGAGTGGAAGCATTTCTAGTTCTGTCTAGCACTACGCTTGACTAGAAAAAGCCAGTTTTTAAAGAAAAGGGGAACGAGAGCGCGAACGGAGATTTAACCAGATAATATAACGTTCAGGGAGTCTACGTCCGTTTTGATCGGTCTTGAGAAGCTCCTTACATTGTGAAATTATACACATACAGGGCCGATTTGTCAAGCTAAAACCAGGCTGTTTTTCGCCTTATTGAGCCTGATGCCCCCCGGCAAAAGGCCTGACGCTGACGACTAAGCTAGAGCTGAACAATGACGAGAGTTACCTGCTAAGAAACTGTTGACCATTTATTATACGAACGACGCGGCCCAAAAGTCCGCTAGAATAACATTAGGAGTTGCCATGTTCGGTCAATACCCGATTCTTGAATTTGATAGTTCGCCGGAAGCGATTCTGGAACCTCGAAAGTTAATTCAGTCCATAGATATACCGGCGTGTGCCGTAGTTTGCTTTTTTCAGGACGTGATCAATACACTGGTTAAGGAACACAAGGCTCGGATTATCACGCATTTAAAATCTGAGATCGGGCAGCACGCGGTTTACGAACTGGAATATGGAGGGCAACGGTTGGCCGTTTTTCATCCGGGTGTGGGCGCCTTACTGGCTACATAAGAGATCCGGGGTATAATTGCCTTGGATAAATCACTCAAAAGAGATGAAAGCCAGGAAAAATGAAAACTCTACTCCAACCGTTTACCACTCTGGTTGCTAAATGCGGCCGACTTATTCACCAAAAGTTTATTATATGGACAAAACCGGCCACCAACTTACCACTGCCAGGTGTTGTACTGGATCTAACCAAATCTAAACCAGCTCTTCTTGCTGAAAATGCCCTCCTTCGTCAACAACTTCTTGTTCTCAATCGCCAGCTTAAACAGCCAAAATTTAATCCAAAAGACCGTTTTGTGCTGGTGATCCTAGCCAGTCTCGTCAGCAATTGGAAGCAAGTTTTACTTATCCTCAAACCGGACACCCTCCTGGGTTGGCACCGGCAAGGTTTTAGATTGCTTTGGAAGTTCAAATCTAAAGCCAAAAGCCGCAAATCCAGAATTGATGCCGAAACTATTGCTCTCATTAAACAAATGGCGAGTGAAAATCCGCTTTGGGGAGCCGAACGGATCCGGGGAGAATTAATGAAGCTAGAGATTAAGGTAGCGAAACGAACCATCCAAAAATATATGCGCCAAGCCAAACCTGCTCGTCCACCCAGTCAAAGTTGGCGAACTTTTCTTAAAAATCACGGTCATGAGATCTGGGCCTGTGATTACCTGCCAATAACTGACATTTTCTTCCGGCAACTCTACGCCTTCGTGATAGTAGAATTAGCCAGCCGAAAGATTATTCACATCGGGGTAACCCGACATCCAACCGATGAATGGACTGCTCAACAATTACGAGAAGCTACTCCCTTTGACCAGAAACCGAAATATCTGATAAGGGATAATGACGCTCGATTTTCAACTAATTTTCAGCGAGTTGCAGATGATACGGCAATCAAGATTCTAAAAACGCCCTTTCAAGCACCAAATGCCAATGCGATTTGTGAAAGGTTAATGCGCAGTATTCGTCAGGAGTGTTTGGACCACTTTCTGATATTGAATGAAGGACAGCTGAGCAAGATCTTAAAGAAATATGTGGAGTATTTCAACCATTACCGCCCTCACCAAGGCATTTCACAAGAAACGCCGATAAAACCGGGGTCAATAACGCGATCAGGCGGCAAAATTGTTGCCCTTCCGGTTCTTGGAGGGCTGCATCATTATTATGAAAGGGTGGCTTTATCTGCTTGAAAAACCCCCTGGATCACTTATGTAGCCAATAAGACCAGACTCCTTTACCCCAAGTCTGAACATTTACTCTTCTGGCTGTGGTTGCGTAGCAGGCAGAGTTGTTTTATCATGAATTTGTGATCAACTTACTTAAACAGAGAACAAAATCTTCGTTCAGCACGTATAATGTCTTGTAGCACAGGTTGGTGCTAGACGGAGTAGATACAGGTGTAGAAACTATAAGGAGCTTGATGTAATGGCGCTGTTAGTAGATAACATCAGCAAGCGGTTCTCGACCGTACAGGCGGTGCGCAATCTTTCTTTGCAGGTACAGGAGGGCGAAATCTTTGGCTTTTTAGGACCGAACGGAGCCGGAAAAACCACCACTATTCGGATGATCCTCGATATTTTCCGCCCGGACGAAGGCCGCATTACCTGGCGAGGCCAGCCCGTCAGTGAAATTCCGCGTCGCTCGTGGGGTTACTTGCCGGAAGAACGCGGTCTTTATCCTAAAATGAACGTAGAAGACCAGTTGTTATTCCTGGCTCAGCTTTACGGACGGCCCAAGAAGGAAGCCAAACCCGAACTGGACTACTGGCTCAAGCGGCTTGGCATCGAAGTCAACCGCAAGAAGAAAATCGAAGAGCTTTCCAAAGGTAATCAGCAGAAAATTCAGTTTCTAGCCACAATCCTGCACGACCCGGAAATTATGATTATGGACGAGCCGTTTACCGGCCTCGACCCGCTTAACGTGAATCAGCTAAAAGATGCCTTTTTAGAAATGCACCGGCGTGGCAAGACGATCATATTTTCGACGCACCAGATGGAAACAGTCGAAGAATTGTGCCAGAACATCGCGATCATCAACAAAGGTCAGATCGTGGTCGGCGGTAGTCTGCGCGATGTCAAACGCAGCACCGGGCGGATGGTCGTGCGGTTGGCAATGGATGAAGACACTCAGATTAGCTGGCTGGACTCGATTCCCGGCGTGACTGTCACCAAGCGACGGGCTGATTATGTCGAAATGACCCTGGCTCCCGATGTGCGCCCGGAGCAAATCCTGGTGATCGCCGAACGGCAACCCGGTCGAGTAATCCGCTTTGAGCTGGCCGAGCCATCGCTCAACGACATCTTTATCGAACAGGTCGGCGGCTCGGCTATGCCGGATGCGCCTTTGCCGGAACAGCCTCGCGTGCAGGCGATGGGCTAACGGTGTCCTTCCTTTATTTTTAACCAGAAGAAATGTGCAGGACAGGAGTTTTTTAATCATGGCAATGTTTCTTAAATCGCGCAAGAAGGAGCCGACCCAGGAAAGCCAGAATGATGTAGTGATGGTGGCTTCGTCGGGTAGTGCCGCCCGGTTGAACCGGCGCAACATTCCTTTGATTATTGGCCGCGAGTACAAAACCCGCGTCCAGAAGCGCAGTTTTGTAATTGCAACCGGTATTCTGGTTTTGCTAATTGTTGCGGCGGCGTTTGCCCCGACCGTCATCTCGCTGCTTACTTCCGGCTCACAGACTAAAATTACCCTGGTGAACAATGCCGGGCCGGTCGCCGGTCAAGATATGGTGCAATACCTTAATAACCGGCTCAACACTACCTTCGACAAAGCGGGCAATCCTAAGCCGCTGGCCGCCGATGCCAAAGCGGAATACGATTTCAAGACCGCTTCGGCTCAAGACGTTATCTCCCTGCGGCAGGAAGTGCGGGACGGTAAAATTGATGCGCTTTTGATTGCAAACCGGGGAAGCAACGGCGATCTGGCTTTCGATTATTACACCAAAGACGGCCAGAACAGCACTAACACCGTCCGTATCAGTTCGGTTGCCAGTGAATTAACTCTGGTAGACCGGCTAGGTCGGCTGGGACTTAGTCAACAACAGGCCGGGAGCTTGTTCCAACCGTCGCAGTTCAAAACTACCAGCACCGGCGACGAGCGAAGCGGACGCAGTTCTGCCGAAAGCGGAGCCTCTTATTTTATCGCCCTGGCCGGTATGACCCTGTTGTTTAGCCTGATAATTCAATTTGGCACGGCGGTGGCGCAGGGTGCGGTCGAGGAAAAGAGCAACCGCATCATGGAAATTATGATAAATGCGGCCACTCCTTTTCAGCTTATGATCGGTAAGATTATCGGGATCGGGTTGGTCGGGTTTACCCAGGTAGCGATTATGGCGGTGGTCGGTGGCGGGGCGGCCCTGGCCCAGACGCCTCTGCGGGAGGCTCTGCTGCCGAGCAGCCGCAATACCGGCTCTAGCTTCGATATTGGCGGGCTGTCGCTCGGCCTCTTGGGTCTGATCGTAGTGTTCTTCGTGTTGGGCTTCCTGCTCTATGCGACCCTCTACGCGGCAGTCGGTTCGTTGGTGAGCCGACAAGAAGATGTGCAGGGTGCGCTAGGGCCGCTAACTTTCTTCTTCGTCATCGGCTTTTACGCCGGTCTGTTCGGCCTGAATGTGCCGGAAGCACCCTGGCTGACCGTCCTCTCGTACATTCCGTTCTTCAGCCCGATGGTGGTGCTGGCGCGAGCGGGTGGCGGTGCGCTGGCGGCCTGGGAAATTCCGGTGATTATCGGCATCATGATCCTCTCGATTTTACTTTTCACCTGGATTGCCAGCCGTATCTACCGGGCCGGAGTGTTGATGTACGGCCAGAAGCCTGGCCTCAGCAAGCTTTTCAAACTGGCTTTTGCCAAATAATCTTCGCTGATTTTAGCCCAAAGCAAAAGCGGCTTACCCTTCGTGTGTAGGGGTAAGCCGTTCTTGCTTTGTTCGTGCTAAGTTAAACTGGTGTGCCAGTGGCTCTAAAGCAAAACCTTTGGCCGTTTATCAGCTCGTTTCTAGGCGGTCAAGGCTGCTTTTATCCGGCCAACCCCTTCCTGAATTTTATCGAGCGAAAGAGCATAGGATAGGCGGGCGTAACCGGGCAGCCCAAAAGCTTCTCCGTGGATAATGCCGACTTTGGCCTGGTCTAAGAGGTACTCGGCTAATTGCGCCGTAGACTGGCAAACCACCCCGCCCGCCAGTTCGCGGCCTAGCACGCCCCTGAAATCAGGGAAGACGTAGAAGGCTCCGTCCGGCACGAGGCAACTGACCCCCTCTATTTCGTTCAAGGCGGCCACAATCCAATCGCGCCGTCCCTGGAAAGCTCCTACCATTCGGGTGATTTCCTCACTCAGGTCGGTGGTGTAGGCAGTCAGGGCGGCGTGCTGCGAAATCGAGGAAGGATGCGAAGTGCTGTGGCCCTGGATTTTCGCCATCGCCCGCACCGCTCCTTCCGGCCCGGCGGCATAGCCAATCCGCCAGCCAGTCATCGCAAAAGTTTTCGATAAGCCGTTGATCACAATCGTGCGGTCGGCCAGGTCGGGGGCGACTCGCAACCAGCGGGCATAGCTTTCGGTGAAGGTGATGCGGTCGTATATTTCATCGGTCACGATGATCACGTCGTTAGAACGTGCCCACTCCGCGATGCTTTGTAGTTCGGCCTCGGTGTAAACCATCCCGGTCGGGTTGGAGGGTGAATTGAGGATGAAAATCCGGCTGCGTGGCGTGGTGTACAAAGCTAACTGAGCCGCCGTCACCTTGAAGTCGCTTGCTGCATCAGTTGGGATAATGATCGGGGTCGCTTCGGCCAGCTTGATCTGTTCGAGGTAGCTAACCCAGTAGGGGGCCGGTACTAACACTTCGTCGCCCGCGTCGCATAGAGCCTGGAATGCCAGATAAAGACTTTCTTTGGCTCCGTTAGTAACGGTGATCTGGCTCGGCTTGTAGCTCAGGCCGGTATCGGCTTCCAGTTGCCGCCCGATGGCCTTTCGCAGGACGACCGTGCCGCCTGCCGGAGTATACTTGGTCAGGTTCGTATTAATCGCCTGTCGTCCGGCTTCTTTGATCGCTTCGGGGGTAGGGAAATCCGGCTCACCGACCCCAAACGAAATAACTGGTTCGCCCGCTGCCCGCATCTCGCCGATCCGGGCCTCGACGCTCAGGCTGGCCGAAGGGCTGACATTGCGGCTGCGCTGGCTCAGGCGCAGTGGACGGGATGCTACTGCCTCACTCATAATGGTCTCTCCTCTACGTTTAGGTGTTTAAAGTAATAATACCCTCAAAAAGAGATTTATCGGGTATTACTGGCTGATTTAGCGGTTGAACCGCTCTGTAAGGTACTACTGTACTTCTTCCATCCTATCCTGGGCCAGGCCATGTTCAGTCGTACAATCGCCACATATTTAGCTTGTTGTCTTCTACGGTCAACAAGAGAGGTTTGGTAGGTGAAATATACAAACTACCCGCCATTCTCCCCTCCTTATCGATTTTGAAATTCTGCGAAAGACGGTTGCGTTGCTTGCAAGTGAGGGGATCATAGAAGAATTATACTGCTTGCACCCAAGCAGAACCAACCTGCCCTACATTTGCCGGACTACCTTCGGATCGGAACGCCCCGGTTGCTCAGGTATTCTTTGGCCTGAGAGATCGTAAAGTCGCCAAAGTGAAAGATACTGGCGGCCAGCACTGCATCGGCCTGACCCGCCGCGACGCCTTCGTAAAGATGTTCGAGGTTGCCCACTCCGCCACTGGCAATTACTGGCACTCCGACCGCCTCCGAAACGGCCCTGGTCAGTTCC
>JBBRBE010000103.1:0-22059 GCA_038206175.1 Chloroflexia bacterium | reverse complement strand
GGCACTGGCAATACCCGCCGCCGGGATAGTACCGTACTCAGGATAATAGTTTTGCCAGTTGGTATTGGTGGTAAAGCTGGCGGCTGTGTTAAAGGCCAGTGCTTCCGGCATTTTACCCAGGTGTTCGCCTTTATCGTTGATCGCCTGGTTGAGCGGCAACACATCCTGAAAGCGCAAGGCCAGATAAGTCAGAAGCATTGTCACCAGGCTAAAGAGGATCAAAGCCACGGCGTAGACCGTCCAGGGCATTTCCTTGTCTTCTTTGATGCCGGTCACGCGGTAGATCGCCCGCTCCACTGGCCGCAACACCGGGTGCATAAAAGTACGCTCACCGGCAAAGACCCGGTACATGTAGATGCCAAGTGGCCTGACCAGCAGGAGCAAAATCACAAAGTACAGGGCTATTTGAATTAACCCGCTTGCTGTCATCGAATTGTTTCCTTTATCTCTCTATCACTATTTCTAGGTCTATCAGCATCTTTCTCGAAACTCTTCCTAAAATTTCTCCGCCTGTAGCAGGGCGTAAGTCAGGTAAACCAGCAACAACACGGCTACAATCAGCACCAGTAAAATTTCTAACGGCATCTTGCCCTCCTAAATCGTGCCACTCTCGACACTGGCTCCCTCGCGATCACGGCTGGTTTCGACGCGCTCGGTCGAGGCGGAAGGACGCTTGCTATCTTTGATGAACCAGTCGCAGCCATAGATGAAAAGGATCGCCACGGCAAAAAACACCAGGGTCGTAAAAACAAACAATAAATCAAGCATAGTTAATAAAGGCTCCTTTCGGCCTTCTTGGTTCTCGATGGACTTGTAACAGGCTTGGGTTTAGAGGATACCAGCACCCAGCAAAGGCCCAGCGGTGGGCCTGACCCTCATATCGTAACAGAAGATTCTAAAGAACCCCTAAATATCGGCTCTAGCGATCTAAAGCTTTTCTAAAGGCTCGTCATTTTGGGTCGGGGTTGGTTTCTTCACTTTCGGCCAACCGGAAGCGATAGCCCAGGCCAGGCTCGGTCAAAATAAAGCGAGGCCGCGCCGGGTCTGGCTCGATCTTCTGGCGCAACTGGCCGATGTAAACATGCAGATACTGGTTTTCCTGACCGTATTCCGGCCCCCAGACGCTATTGAGCAGCATCCGATGGGTGATCAGTTTCCCGGCGTTGAGGGCCAGATACTTGAGCAGTTCATATTGTTTAGGAGTTAGCTTTACTTCTTGCCCTTCGCGCCGCACCACGTGGTTCTCAATATCAATAGCCAGGTGTTCGTCTCCCAGTAAAGTTTGAGTCGCCGTCGGTCGCCGGGTAAGGCTCATTTGCTGCTGGTGGCGCAGGGCCACCCGCACCCGCGCCAGCAGTTCGTCCAGGCCAAAAGGTTTAGTCAGGTAATCGTCCGCCCCGAAGTCAAGGGCTTCGACTTTCTGGCTTTCTTCGTCGCGGGCCGAAAGCACAATAATCGGCACGTTACTATGCAGCCGGTTTCGCACCTGGTAAGTTACTTCTATTCCATTCAAGTCCGGCATCATAAGGTCGAGGATGATTAAATCGGGCGGGGCGGTTTCGATCTCGGTCAGAGCTTGCAGACCGCCCGTAGCGGTATGCACCTCGTAGCCTCTGGCCGTTAGCTGCCGCTTTAAGCCCAGCAAAATAGCCTGTTCGTCATCTACAATCAGAATTCGGGCTTTGTGCAGCCCGTCATTTAGAGGTTTACTCATCTTTTCTCTCGTCTCAAATCTTTAAGGTTCAATTTTCTAAGGTTCAATTTTCTAAGGTTCGATTTTCTAAGGTTCAAGAGACCTGTCCAGGGCAACTTTATAAAAATTACTGGTCATCGGCCAGGGTTTCTTCGTCCGGGGGAAGCGGCACTAGCGGCAGGACAAACTCGAAGATCGAACCGCCATAGAGCCGGTTTTGCGCCCTGATCGTACCGCCGTGAGCTTCGACAATTCCTTTGGTGATCGCCAGACCGATCCCTGTGCCGGGCGCGTCTACGGTCAAAGGATTAGTGCTGGTACGTACCCGGTAGAACTTGTCGAAAATGCGTTCCAGTTCGGCAGGCGGAATACCCCGGCCTTCGTCCAGCACTTTAACCGAAAGCATCGGCGGCCTGGGCCTACCGGCGACCGGACTTGCCCCGGTTCTGTTCGCGTGGGCCACGGCCTGCGCCGAAATTACTTCTACCTCCACCACGATAGCTTTACCCGGCGGCGAATATTTAGCGGCGTTGTCCAGCAAGTTGGTCAATACCTGGTCTATTTGCAGGTAATCCATGCGACTGAGGGGAATATCCGGCCCAAAATGCGTCGTCACCGGGTGGTCTTTCATCACCGGATTGTATTTGAGACGCCCGACAACTTGCTCGACTATTTCGGGCAGATAGTGCCAGCCCCAGTTAGGCTTGAGTGCGCCGCCTTCAATTTTCGAGAGTTCCAAAAGATTAGCCACCAGCCGAGTTAGCCGGTTGGTTTCCTGCTCGATCACGCCTAGAAATTCGTCGCGTTCTTCTTCGGCCCAATCAATATCTTTGGCTTGCAGGTTAGCCGTAGCGGTTTTGATCGAAGTAAGTGGAGTACGCAACTCGTGGGAAACCGAGTCCAAAAGAGCCGTTTTAAGTTTGTCCGAATCGCGCAAAGTAGCGACCTGGGCCGCTTCGCGGATTAGCCGGGCGTGTTCGACCGCCAGCGCGACGTGATTGGAGAAAACCTGAATAATCCGGCGTTCTTCCGGGCTAAAATCAGGCTGGTCGGCCCGTCCGTAGCCGACCATCGTCATAACTCCCAGCACTTCACTACCGTAGGCCAGGGGTAGATAAGCTACTGGCCCTCTGAGGACAGCTTTTTTAGGAAGCACCGGGCGGGCCTTGAACCCACTTTCCTCGCTGTATCCGCCTGGCTCGGTCAGGTTGTTTTCTGCCGGAAAGAAAGCGGCCCGGTTCTGTTGAAAGACCGCCTGAGCAAAGGCCGGGTCTGGGTGGCGGTCGGACAAAGCTATTTCCGAAGTTTTGAGGGCTTCCAGGCGGGTGCTTTCGACCAGATGCCCGCCGCCTGCTTCTGGTTCCCACAAGAACAGGCTGCAACTGGCTGTACCTAACTCCTGACTGACTTTTTGTAGTACCAGCATCAACATTTCGGTCTGATCCACGCGAGTTAGCACGGCAGTAGCGAGTTCGTACAAGGCTGTGGCTTCCTGGGCGCGTTGCTGGGCGGCCCGGCTACTCAGGCGGGCGCGACCGGCTACCTGGTTTGCCAGCAGAGCCGTGCCAAAGAACAAGAAAACCGCCGTCCAACCCTGTCCAGCATCTACCACGAAGGTAAAAAGGGGGGGAATGAAAAAATAATTGAAGCACAAAAAGCCCGCCACCGCCGTTACAAACCCGGCGGCCAGCCCGAACCAGACCGTTGCCATTAAGGTCAGCAGCATAAAAACCATATTGACGTTGTAAGGTTCGGTTTTGAGGGTGAACATTATCAGGGTGCTAACCCCGACTGTTCCAATGCTGAACAACAAGCCTTTCCAGCGGTGTTGCCTGGTAGAGGAGTATTGCAAGCCATATTGCGCTGACAACAACTGGAAGGATTTGTTTTTAAGGCCGATTGTGTTTCCCAGCAAGAAAGTACCTCGCTTCGTGTGCTTTATTTTTTAGAGTCAGGATCGAGAAAATACGCTCTGCCCTGGTATCTTATAACGAAAGCCTAAAAAATTTCTAAAAATCAGGCTTTGTAATCTAAATCTTTGCTAAAGATTGGTCTTTAGAAACATTTTAGAAAAAGTATAGCTCCTGGCGAGTTAGATTTAGAGGTTCTTTAGAAACTTTTGCTAGAATTATGAAAGATGCATATTTGAACTGCTTTTAAGCTGGAAATGAAGACAAAACGATGAAAGCACTGATACTTTTTGATGGTACTCCCACCAGTTATCTAAACTTGCAAGCCGCCTGCCAGGATGCTTACCGCTTGCAGCAGCGCAGCCATACCCCCACCCAGACAGTTTACAACGAAGCCCTGGTGATCGCCTTCGAGTGTCTGGCCGATAAGACTGGCCGCCCAGAGATGGAGTATCGTCGGCAGGTAACGGAGGTACTGCAACAGGCGATCAAGCGGCTGGAACGTTGCGGCGAGTTCGATAAAATCGAGGGTGAAGTCATTCAGTGTTGCTCCTGGGATTTAACCGGGGTGATAGTACAGCGTGCCAGCGAATGGAAAGCGGACGTAATTTACCTGGCAATAGCCGATAAAGAGGCTCAACCAGCCCTGGCTCCTAAAGAACTGGGCTGGCGACGCTGGCTCGGCATCAAAGCGGTGGTACAGTCGGCAGAACGTACTTATGTGCCTCGTTCAGCCCTGAATTCCCAGCAAGTCGAAGTCAAGCGGTTGCTAGAGCGGACTAACTCTAAAGTCGTCCTTACAAATAGCGATGGTGCAGCAATGCGGGTACATTACATCAATCCTTCAAAAGAACAGCGTCAGGCAATTGATTTGTATCCTGGCCCTGTTCCCAGGCAGTTAGAAAAGGTACACTAAAAGTAATAGTTCAGCCTGATAGGCTGAACTATTACAAACTTTTAGTCCTATCCCTTTTACAACAGGGTCGAGGAGGAACGATTAGCCATTTCTTCTTGACCCTATTTGATTAGTTGCGGTAGCGGCTGACAAACCGATCAATTCGCTCGACAGCCTGTTCGAGTAGTGGTAAGGCGGTAGCATAGCAGGCTCGAATGTGACCTTTGCCACTCGGCCCAAACGAACTGCCCGGCACAACCGCTACGTGTTCTTCTACCAGCAGTTTTTCGCAAAAATCTTCTTCGCTCATTCCAACCGACGCTATCGAAGGGAAGCTATAAAAAGCTCCTTTAGGCTCGAAGCAAGCCAGACCCATCTCGTTAAAAGCACTGACAATGTACTTGCGGCGCACGTTATACTCAGCCACCATTGCCAGCACCGAAGCTTCGCTGTTTTTAAGAGCTTCGATAGCTCCGACCTGCCCGGCAGTTGGAGCCGACATAATCGCGTACTGGTGGATACGGCCACTGGCAACGACAATTTCGGCCGGAGCGCACAGATAGCCAATTCGCCAACCAGTCATAGCGTAGGATTTGGAAAAACCGCCCAGCGTGACCGTGCGTTCTTTCATGCCGGGTAGCGAAGCGAAGCAGGTATGCTCGATGCCGTAAACCAGCCGGTCGTAAATTTCATCGCTGTACACCAGCAGGTCGTATTTAGTAGCAAGGGCGGCAATATCGAGGCTACGCTGGCGAGTCAGGACGGCTCCGGTCGGGTTGTTAGGGTAGCCCAGCATTATCGCCCGTGTGCGCGGTGTAATCGCGGCCTCCAGGTCGGCCACCGAGGGCGCAAACTCTTCTTCCACCCGCGTCGGCACCAGTACCGGCGTGCCGCCCGCAAAGATTACCGACGGCGCATAGCTGACAAAGCACGGCTCCGGGATAATCACTTCATCGCCAGGGTTAAGCGTCGCCAGACAAACGATTTGCATCGCTTCGCTCACCCCGACCGTCACCACAATTTCGTTGCTCGGTTCGTAGCGCACCCCGTAAAGCTTGTAAAGTTGCTCGGCAATTAGCTCGCGTAGTTCCAGAATACCGGCGTTCGAGGTGTAACGGGTCATGCCCTTCTGGATCGAAGTGATCGCGGCCTCGCGCACGTTATCCGGCGTCACAAAATCCGGCTCACCCACTCCAAGCGAAATGACGTCGCTCATGGTCGCGGCAATATCGAAGAAGCGACGTATCCCAGAAGGCGGCACTCCGGCCATCCGGTCGGCTACAAAATTTCTCATGGATGTTTCTCTTCCTCTCCTTCTTAATCTGGTCTTATATCCTAGCTTGCTATGCCTGCAAAACTAAGCCTGCGCCGGGTCTTCCAGCACAATCTCGATGCGCTTGTTCTGTTTGCCTTTGTTGCGGGTAGAAGCAATCTTCAGGCGACCAATCTCGTTGATATTAGCGATATGGGTACCGCCGCAGAACTGGCGGTCAAGTCCTTGAATTTCAAGTATACGAATACGCCCGTTCAGGGGTGGCATCGCGTTCAGAGTACGCACCAGTTCGGGCATGGCGGCGGCTTCTGCCGCCGTCACGTCGCGGGGTAGAGCCGGTAAAGCTTTCGCAATCGCTTCGTTTGTCTCGCGCTCCAACCGCTCGACGCGCTCCGGGGCCAGGTCTTCCATCGAAAAGTCTATCCGGGCGCGGTCGGCGTAAACCTGCGCTCCGGCTACCAACGCTCCGTAGTCGAGAAAAGCCACGCCATTCAGCACGTGCAGGGCGGTATGGTGGCGCATATGAGCGTACCGCCGTTCCCAATCCAGGCGGGCCAGCACGCCCCGACCCTGGAAAGAAGCCGGTACAGCCCGGTCAATCCGGTGCCAGATCACCCCGTCTGCGCTATAAACTTCCTGCACTGTGTATTCTTCGCCCTCGATACTCAGGCTACCCAGGTCGCAGGGCTGCCCGCCGCCGCCCGGAAAGAAAGCCGTCCGGTCGAAAGCCAGAGCTAAACCTGCCGGGTCGCTAGCCACAATTTCGGCCTCAAACTCGCGGGCATAGGGGTCTGTATAGTAATATTTCTCGGTCATGGCAGTCTTCTTTCTAAAGGCAGTTTATCCAGATATTCATCGCCGGGCTGTTTCCAGTTCCAGAAATCTTATTATACCTTAGGCAAAAGAGATCACCAAACGAGCTTTACCCGGCTACCCTATAAGGCAGATTAAAGGCAACCTAAAAGAGGTAGATTAAAGAGCCGCCACGATTAGCCGCACGTATAAGCTGGCTCCGTCGGGCCGCGTGTGGTAGCCGTCGGGCTGGAAAAATCCAGGCTGGCCCGCACTTGCGCTGTGCCAGTCTACCAGTACCGCGTTCGAGTAGCGTTTAATCCCGTCCGCCAGCACCCGGTTGTTGGGGCTTTCCCACTGGCGCGGCACTTTCAAATTCACGAATACCACCCGCCGCACCCCCTTGAGGGTTGCCATCATATCGTCAAATTGTTTGTCGCTAATCGGGCCGTTCGTTCCCAGGTGGATTATCACTTCGTCGCCAAGTTCACCGGCAGCCCGCAATCCGTTCACAATGACGATGCCCTCGCCAAAATAGCGGCTGACCTTTGCGTTGACCCCGATATTAGGAATGTTTTGCTGCAAAAGCCCGGCAGTACCGAGCATCACCGAGTCACCGATAGCCCAGATGCGCCGGGCCGAGCGGGCCGCTTGCACCGGGGCCGGAGTGGAGGTAGGGCCAGGCGGTGGTCTGGTGGGAATCAGGGGCGGCGACACTTTAGTCGCTGGTGGTTCGGGCGTGGGAGTGGAGGCTAGCAACGGAGATGGAGTTGCGGTAGGCGGGAGCGGGGTCAGTGTGACTATTTCCAGGGTTGGCGTGGCCGAGGGCAGGGTCGGAGTGGCGGCCGCCTGTATCAAAACCCGTGTTGCTTCCACCGTCGCGGCAACATCTGTCGAGATTGGGTTCAGTGCAAAAGGGCTAAGCGCGGTGGAAGATCCGGCAGTCGCCTGGGATAGCGCAGGCGAGGGTGTGGGTGATTCAGTGCAGGCTACCATCAGGCCCAGCACCAGGCCCAGGCCGAAACATGCTCCTATTCGTATCCTTAACATACGCAGTGGCCTTCCTGGGCCTTTTCTGGTTCTTTGCCGAAGGTTAGTTTTTAGGGGTGATGGCGGCCACGCTGTATTTGCTGTTGGGGTTGTAGAGAATCCAGCCCGCGCCGCCTTTAGCCTGGAATTCTTCGACGGCGTTAATCTGGTCGCGCACCTGCGTTTCGGTGTACTGAGCGTTCGGGCGGCTGAAATCCTGGAGCCAGGGCCGCACCTGGATCGCCCGCTCTTTCAAGCGGCTCTGCGCACTGAGCAAAGCTTGCCGAACCAGTTCGTTAGGTTTGGCGATAGGCTGGTCAATCCCAAATGCGCCCGGTTCCCACTCTACCGGGTAGATCAAAGGTGAAATATAGTCTACCTGTGGAGCCAGAGCTACCACATCCATCCCGATATTCAGGTCGCCCCGTTCGATCAGCGACGAGCCAAAGACCCGGATCGAAGTATAGACTCCCAGAGGAGCCAGGCGGTCTTTAGCCGCTTTCAAAAAGGCGTTGATTGCCTCTACGCGGGTCGTCGCGTTCGAGATACGGCCTTCGGGCAGGGCGTAATCAATATCGGCCAGATTACCCAGGAGCGGGAAATGCAGCCCGACGAACTGGACTTCATCGAACCCGGAGCGGGCCGCTTCCTCGGCCAATCCCAGGTAGTAATCCCAGGCTTCCCGGCGGTAGGGGTTGATCCAGTTGTAGCCGCCGCTATCGGTCCAGGCTTTGCCGGTGCTACGGCTTTTAAGCGTCCATTCCGGCTTGAGGTCGGTCAGCACCGGGTCCTGGAAGCAGACGATCCGGGCAATCGTATAAAGCTTTTTATCCTGGAAAGTCTTGATCAGCCCCGGCAGGTTGGGAATACGAGTGGCTGGCCCGGCGATAGCACTGGCGGCTATACTCACTTTACTGTCGTAAAGAACATAGCCCGACTCGTCTTTGATGTCCACTACTACGGCGGTCAATTCAGTGGGAGTGAGCGAATTTAGCACGGTCTGGAAAGTGGTTGGCCCGGCGATTTCCGCTGGTGCGATATAAGCCGCTTTGACCCGGAAGGATTGCAGAGCCACATCAACTTTGACCGATTTATCGAAAGAAAGGCTACTCCGGCGAAAGCCTGGGGCGCGGACGTTAAGCTGTCCGCCAGGAGGGGCATCGGGAAAAGAGTACGAGCCATCGCTGCTCGTTTCAATTGTGCGGTCGGCCAGCGTAACCTGAGCGCGAGGGATACCCTGACCTTTTTCGTCGCGCACGAGGCCGCGCAGGAGCGTCGGCACCAGGCGAACTTCGCCGGTAAAGACCCCGGTTTGTTCTAGTTGCGCCGGGCGATAGTTGTTGAGACTAAAGGCTAACTTGTAGCTGTCGGTGGCCTGAGTAAACTCGAACTTGCCGGTGTTATCGGTCGAAGCTTTGGCCGTTTCGCCGATTCCGGCAGTGCGGGACAGCCGTTTGTCGTTGCTAAGTAGCACGCTAACGCCGGGTAGGGGTAGTCCGCTATAAGCGTCCAGCACCTGACCGCCAACGGTTTTGACCAGGTTTTGCTTGCTCAAATAAAAGCCGCCGAGGCACAGCCCGACCAGCACTAGCCAGACTAAAAGCGGCGTGCGCTTCAGAATGGTTGGCTGATAGCCCAGGCTGCGGCGACGACGGCGACGCATAATTTGTTACCCTCTGATTAACCGGGACTGGCTGCTAACGACTTTTAGACGTTTGAGCCAGAACCTGTTCGCTGAATACCCCGCGTGCATTCCAGACCGACCAACCCGACGCGCCGTTCTCCTCGGCAGCGACGATTTGCAACCGCAGTCGTTCTGGGGTGTGCTTGACCGAACCCAGGCCGAAATCTTCCAGCCAGGGGCGATACTTGGCGTGCGGTTTTAGCTGGGCTTCCAGCTTGTTGGCAATTACCCCGCTCTTGGAAATAATCACACCGGGATAATTCCCCGTTGGGCCAGGATACTGCTTTTGGTCCAGCGTACCCGTCTCGAAGTGGGTCGGATAGACCATCGGGCAGATGTAATCTGAAATCATCACCAGATTGTTGTACTGCTGGCCGATGTTGTTGTCATCCTCGCGCCACAGGCTCATCCCGAAGACATCCAGCGAGAAGAAAGTATCGGTCTGGTGGAGATTGTCCCAGCCCTTCTTAACCAGCCCTTCGATGGTATCGGTACGCAGCTTTTCGTTGTCCGAAAGCTGCCCCCAGCTAAGGTCAGGTTTGTACTGAATTTCCTTCAGCACGCCATCGGTAGGGAACCGGATGTAATCCCACTGGATTTCGTCGAAGCCAAAACCAGCCAGTTCTTTTGCTATGGAGGCGTTATAATTGCCCACCTCCGGCACGAAAGCATTCGGCCAGACCAGTTGATTCTTGTCTTGCCAGGAACCGCCGGTACGGTTGTTCTTGAGTGCCCATTCCGGCCTGGCTTTTGCTATGGCCGGGTCACGCATCACCACATAGCGGGCGATCACGTACAGGTTGTGCTTGTGGGCATCATCCAGGAGTTTAGGAATATCAATCAGGGTGTCCTTATTGGTTCCTTTATCCTTGACCAGACCGAGTTCTTTGGCAATTGGAATCTGGCTGTCGTACCAGAGTTGGCCGGTATCGTCCCATTTCATATCCACGACGATTGCGTTGGCCTCGCCGTTATCGCCCATTTTCAGATACGGCGCGAAAAGGTCGTCGTAGTTGGCCCGGATTGCAAAGATACCCGGCACGTAGATCGCCCGCACGTAGAACGGCTCCATCTTGACGCCCTTTGCCAGTTCGGTCGCTTTGAAGGTCGCCACTTTGTAGCCGGGAGCTTTAACTTTGAGGCTCGTGTTATCGTCGCGCTTGAGGTCGCTAAAGCTAAACTTACCGTCCTGTCCGCTCGTGCTTGATTGGCTATTATCGAGGGTCTTGATCAAAGCACTGGTGATCGGCTTGCCGGTTTTGGCGTCGGTCAGGCTGCCGTTGAAAGAAGTGGAGCGGGCCGAAAGTTTAAAGTCGCTGGTAGTAGCGTCCACCGCTTGTTCAAGCGTTTGATAGCCTACCAGTTCCACCTTGAGCTTCGCGCCATCGGCCAGACCTGCAAAGCTAAACTTACCAGTTTCATCGGTAACGACTGCGCCATCCCCGCCTAGCACCAGTTTACCGGCCATCGGCTGCCCGGTTTCGCTATCCGTCAGCGTTCCACTGACGAGCCTCGGCTGCAATTGAATTGCTTTGGCGGCTTCTTTAGACAGGGGCAGAGCCACCGCCTGAAAGCCGGGCGCGGCCACGGTAAGTTTATCTTTATCGGCGGGTAACTTCGGGATTGCGAATTGGCCGGTTGCATCGGTAGTCGCCAGGGTGGAGCCATCGGCTCCCTTGACGGCGGCCTGCGCCAGGGGCTTGCCGGTCGTCGCGTCCATGATAGTCCCTTCCAGTTCAGGTCGAGCGGCCTGGCCGGTTGGAGAGCCGTTGTTGGATGGTGAAGAAGCGGAAGTGGTGCTGGTGCTAGAACCAAAGAAGAAGGGTATGACGAATTGCCAGGCTAAAAAGAGAACGACCAATGCGCCGAGGCTTCCTATGATCAGTTTGCCCCCGGAACCAAGCGGCGATGTTCTTTTTTTCAAAACTCTATTTCCTCCGTGCAGTACAAACGTGCTCGCACGTTAAGTCCAACTCAAATCTAAGCAGGACGTGATCTCGTGCCGTGTTACGAACAAACAACGAGGTAACATAACGCGCATTTTAACCGGGGGAGCGTAGGCTGTCAAGTGCGGTTCAGCTTGCTTGCTGAAAACCGACTGGACAAAGTGGTTGGCCTGAGTTAAAATAGGGGCTACAGGTCGGCTACTACCGGCTTGTAGTAACAACTTTACTACATTTTCTATAAGAGTAAAGGCTGTGAAGGAGAGAGTAGGTCTGCTGGCACTGACAGGGAGAAGCGGTCGAAGACTGAGAACCGCTTTGAGGAAAAGCTGACTGAAGTTCACTCTGGAGCCGAGTGGTGAAGCTTCCCGACCAGGAAGCCTGTAGCCCCTCCCGGTTGCTCCCGTTATCGAGCCAGCCGTTTGTTAGAATGGCTTAGTAATGAAGTGGTTCTGGGGCCAGGTAGCCTCAGAGCAAACAGGGTGGTACCGCGTGGTGAAATGCCCGTGGCCCTTTTCCAGCTTTCTCGGTCGGTTTGCGGCCAGAGTGAAAGACCAACACTGGAACGGGTGCTGTCGGCCAACTGCGTCCCTGTAAGGTAAAATGTAAAACCTTACGGTGGATTCGGGTTTGGCAGACGGCATTTTTTGTTTTATAAGGGGTGAGGCGATGACGATTACAGACCAGATAGCCAGTATGCAGGAGCGGGCCTTATCGGAATTAGACCGGATTGACGATCTGGTGGGATTGGACGAATGGCGTCTAAAATACCTGGGCAAGAAGGGCGAATTGACCGGGTTCTTACGCGGAATGGGCGGGCTGGCTGCCGAGGAACGCCCGGTCGTGGGGCAGGTCGTGAATACGGCGCGGCGGGCTTTAGAAGAGGCCGACGGGGGACGACTGGCGATTTTACAGGCTCAGGTGTTGACTAAACGGCTGGCCGCCGACCGGGTAGACGTGACCCTGCCCGGTCGTCCGGTCGAAACAGGCCGCGTGCATGTGATTACGCGGACAGTGCGCGAGATCGTGGCGACTTTTCAGGCGATGGGCTTTCAGGTAATGGAAGGGCCGGAAGTCGAACTGGATTTTTACAACTTCCAGCAGCTAAACATGCCGCCGGGCCATCCGGCCCGCTCCATGCACGATACTTTTTATTTTAGCGAGTCGGTGTTGTTGCGTACTCACACTTCACCCAACCAGATTCGGGTGATGGAGAAGCAAGCCCCGCCGATCCGTGTGATCGTGCCGGGCAAAACCTACCGCAGCGAAGCGACCGATGCCACCCACGAGTTTATGTTTTACCAGTGCGAAGGCATTGCCGTAGACCGCAATATTACCCTGGCCGACCTGCACGGAACTCTGGCCGATTTTGCCCGCAGCCTGTTCGGAACCGACCGCAAGGTGCGCTTTCGCTGCGATTATTTCCCCTATGTCGAGCCGGGCGTAGATGTCTCAATTGACTGTCTGGTTTGCGGCGGAGTCGGTTGCCGTTCGTGCAAATACACTGGCTGGCTGGAAATTATGGGAGCCGGGATGATCCATCCTCAGGTGTTGTCGAACGTGGGCATTGACCCGGAAGAATATAGCGGCTTCGCGTTCGGGATGGGGCCGGAGCGGATTTCGATGCTCAAGTACGCTATTGACGACATCCGCCAGTTCTACCGCAACGATTTGCGCTTCCTGTCTCAATTCGCTTGATAAGAATAGAATCCCTGAGATTTTATTTTTATTTAGTTTCTTTGTCTGCGTCTTCGTCTTTAATAAAAGAGGAGCCTCAAAATGATTAAAGTGCCGTTAAGCTGGCTCAAAGATTATGTAGATATTACCCTATCGCCGGAAGAATTGGCCGAGGGTTTGACCCTGCGCGGCCTGGAAGTAGGCGCGATTATCAAGACCGGCACGGGCTGGGATAAAGTAGTGGTGGGCCTGGTGGAAAGCATCGAGAAACATCCCAACGCCGACCGACTGGTGGTGCTGCAAGTGAACGACGGTAGCCGTTCTTATCAGGTCGTGACCGGGGCGTTCAATCTCAAAGAGGGCGACAAAATCCCCCTGGCCCTGGAAGGAGCGCGGCTGATTGACGGTCATAAGCTGATTGACGAAGAAGCCGCCGGTAAACGCATCCGGCCTCTGTTGGCCGGAGAGTTGCCCTACTTTAGCGTCAGGCCGGGCAAAATGCGTGGCCTGGAAAGTCAGGCCGTGGCCGTGGCCGCGCTCGAACTGGGCGTTTCGGAAGAATTCGAGGGCATCCTGGTGCTAGACCCGACCGCGCCGGTGGGTGCGCCCCTGGTCGAAGTGCTGGGCGAGACAATCCTCGACCTGGAACTGTCCCCCAACCTGGGCCGGGTACTCTCGATGATCGGGGTAGCCCGCGAGGTAGCCGCCATGACCGGCCAGAAAGTACGCTGGCCGGAGATCACGATTCAGGAGGACGGCCCATCCGTTAGCGAAAAGTTGAGCGTGCAGATTGATGCGTCCGACCTTTGCCCGCGCTTTTCGGCCATGATAATCGAGGGTGTCGAGATCAAGCCCAGCCCGGCCTGGATGCAACGTCGCTTGAGCGCGGCGGGAATGCGCCCGATCAGCAACATTGTAGACATTACCAACTATGTCATGCTGGAAGTCGGACAGCCGCTCCACGCCTACGATTACGACGATATTCGAGGCCATCAACTGATCGTGCGGCGGGCAGAAGCGGGTGAAAAGCTGGAAACGATTGACCATAAAGTTCACGAACTAGGGCCGGAAGTCTTGCTCGTGGCCGACGCCGAGCGAAGCCTGGGCATGGCCGGGGTGATGGGCGGAGCCGAAAGCGAGGTCAAGGACAGCACCACGAACGTGGCTCTGGAAGGGGCGAACTGGAACCCGGCTAACGTTCGGCAGACCGCCCGTGGCCTTTTCAGCACTGTCAGCGAAGCCGGTAAACGCTTCGAGCGGTCGGTGGACATCGAACTAACCGTGCTGGGAGTGCGGCGGGGTATCCAACTTATGCAAGAACTGGCCGGGGGGCAGGTGGCTCAGGGTATGGTGGACGTATATCCGCAGCCAGTTTCGCCTCGCGTGATCGAGCTTCCTTTGAGTGAAGTGCCGCGCCTGCTGGGAATTGAACTCGCCAGGGACGAAGTAACTCGGCTGCTGGAAGCGTTGGAATTTGATGTAGCCGACCTGCGCCCCGATGGTTCTTACCAGTTCCGCCAAGACCCTAAACAGTTCACCATCATGGTTAGCGAGACTTCCACCACTTCGGATGCGCTGCTGGTGCGCGTGCCAACTTACCGCAACGACGTGACGATCAAGGCTGATTTGATCGAGGAAATCGCCCGGATGTACGGCTACGACAAAATTCCCGAAACGCGCTTACGGGGCGAGTTGACCGCCCAGACGCCCAACCGAAGCTGGCAGTTCGAGGATCGCCTGCGGGACATTCTGACCAGTTGCGGGCTGGACGAGGTGATTACATATCCCCTGGTGAGCCTGGCAAACCTGCAAAAACTGCATAGCGCAGTGGACGAGAACCACCGGGCCGCCGCAAACGGCACCAGGCCGCATCTACAGCACCTCAATTGGAGCGACCCGGCCCACCTTTTGCGGCTGGCAAACCCGCTCAGCGTCGAACACGAGGTGATGCGCCCGACTCTTTTAGCTTCGAGCCTGGAGACGGTGGCCGAAAACCGTCGTTTTGTGGAGCGTGTCGCTATCTTCGAGATTGGCAAGGTTTATTTGCCGCAGGAAGGCCAGACTTTGCCACAGGAGCGGCACACTCTTTCCCTGGCTCTGGTTGGCCCGCGCCAACCGCTTTCGCGCTTTAACCCCAAAGCTGCCGATCCTGCCGAACGGCTGGACTTTTTCGACCTCAAAGGCACGGTCGAATCGCTGATGGAGCGGTTGAACCTGCCTCTGGCCGCCCTTGAGTTCGAGCCGGTCGCGCCGGGAGATGCTCCGGTGCTTCATCCGGGCCGGGCGGCTCATTTGTGGGTGCGCTGGGAAGGGCAACGTCATTACATTGGGTTCCTGGGCGAGGTGCATCCAAAGGTGGCCGATGCCTTTAACCTCGACCCGCTCGAACGGGTTGGGGTGGCCGAAATTAATATCGAGGCGTTGCTGCCTCTGCAAAAGCGCGAGCTTTACCAGACCGTCACTCGGCTGCCGGTGGTGACGCAAGACCTGGCAATCGTGGTGTCGGACGAAACTCCGGCAGGGCAGGTGCAAGCCATGATCCGCGAGACTGGCGGCAAGCTTCTGACCGAGGTGACGCTGTTCGACCTCTACCGGGGTAAACCAATTCCAGAGGGTAAGAAAAGCCTGGCCTTCCGGCTGGTGTTCTATCCGCAGGACAAAACCCTGACCGAGGAGGAAGTTAGCCGCCTCCGCCAGCGGATCGAGGGTCGCCTGGTGCGCGAACTAGGGGCCGAAACACGCGGGTGACAGACTAAAAAAAATCCCTCTTAGAACTAAAAAGCCCACTCAGTTTCAAAGCTGAGCGGGCTTTTTAGTTCTAAGAATTAAAATCCATTTTACGAAGTTCCGCTTCCACCAGCCGATGCCGCTCGGAAAGGGAAAATTGTCCAAGATAAACCTTTGCAAAATGCAAAGCCAGCCCGACGCTCCAGCCTAGAAACGGCCAGATAAACCAGGGATAATAGAAGCCGCCCACCGGCAGGCAGGTAAACAGATAAATCATCAAGAGCAGGCCGTTCCCGATAATATAACTGACCAGATGCCAGTTAAAAATTGCTTTAGCTCTCAAACGCTCTTTGACCTGGCAACAAATTTCTTGCTGTTCTCTGTTCAGCGTTTTGGAAGGATCATAACCGTACATCTTTCAGGCACCTCTTACTAACTAAAACCTTTTCCTGGCAAGAAGTTCGATACTTTGTTTAGCATACTTCTTCTTGTTATTTCTATCACTATTGTAACCCCGCACCTCGGCGAGTACATCGGTCAATACGGTAGTGTTGGATAGGTTCTAGGGTTAGGCCGGTTTAGGGCTAAAGGCCTAGAAGGGCCTGGGTCTATTGTGATATTTGGTACAAAAATTTGGAAAAGGCGTAAGGGGCCGACTCGAAGGTTCGCAGACTGAAACTGAAAGGGAAGCTTGAAGCACCTAAGCAAGAAGCAACCCGAAATTTCGGGCTGCTTCTTGCTTACAAACTCAAAAACTTACGAGCTTAGAAATCGTCCTGGCGGCGGGTGAAGCGGTCGGCCAGGCGTGTAAGGTTGCGACTGGCCCGCTCGGCCAGAGGAGAGCGGCGCACGCCCAACCGTTCCAATCCATCACGGGCGGCGGCGGCAGCGTTGGCCCGCAATCCGGCCCCGCCGGCCGCCGCCGCGATGTCGCGGATATCGTCCTCGTCGGCGACATCGTAGCCCATGTGCCGCAAGACGCCGACGGCGGCCATCTCGCCGCTACGGGTCGCGCCTTCCATCGTGGTAAACCAATCCTGCCGGGTGTAATCGCCTGCCAGAAATAAATTCGAGACAGGCGAGGTTTGCACCGGGCGGCGAGCCTGTGCGCCGGGCTTGATCAGGGGAGCCTGGTGGCGCACCACGACGGCCTTGTCAAGGTTGGCGGCGGCACTGGCCGGGATATAGCGGTGTAATTCGGCCAGCGTCAGGTCAATGTACTGCTGGTCGGTGTAATCGTCGGTCAAGCGGTCGGTCACTTGGCCTGAAATGCGGCTACCCGTATAAGGAAAGTTGAGGCGGGACTCGTCTTGAAAAACGATAAAAGGACTGTTGCTGAGAAAGATAAATTCTTTGCGACTGACAAAATGCTGGTCGAACCAGAGTTGCACCGAGGTAGCCGGGACGGTTTCAAGCTCCTGAATGTTACGGAAGTAGGGCAAAGGACGCAGTGAGGCGGGCATGAGCGGCTTAAAAACTTCCAGAGGCAGAGCTGAAACGTATACATCGCCGGTCAGGAGTGTGCCATCTTCGAGAGCAAAGCCGCTGATCCGGCCCAGGTCATGCCCGCCTACCCCTGGCTCGTGCTGGATAGCTCGGACGGGTGCGTTCAGGTGAAACGCTGTGCCGCGTTCGGCCAGCCAGCGTTGTATTGGCGCAGCCATCACATCGGTCATGCCGCCCCGGAAAGTACCCGTCCGCAGGTTGAGCGGATTTGTAATGCCGTGGGTCAGCAGGGTGAGCAGCACGTAGGCCGAAAGCTCTTCCGGCTCGGCAAAAGCCAGGCCCCGACTGAGCGGGCGCAACACGCGCTCGAACACTTCCCGGCTAACCCCGCCGTCGCGGGCGAGTTCGGCGACCGTGCGTGACTCGTAGCGTTCCCGGCGCAACAGGCCGTTCGCAAAAGTCACACCGACCGAAAGCTTTTGAAGCGGCCCCAGAAAGCGGTTGTTGCCGACCAACCCGCCGATTACGCCCGGCAGGTCACGCAGCGGATCAATCGCAAAAATGTTGAGGTTGGCGTTGGGCTGCAAAAAGCCTACTTTGTCGTCCCACCAGACCATCTTGTTGTCGTCCACGCCGACCTCGTTTAGCAAGCGGATCAGGTGGGTGTAGACGCCAAAGAAGGTATGCACGCCGCTCTCGATTTCCTGGCCGTCGGTCGGGTCAGTCCAGTTGGCGCAGCGTCCCCCGACCTGCGGTTCCATTTCGGCCAGTTCGACGGCAAACCCGGCATCCACCAGCCGTTTAGCGCAGGCAAGCCCGGCCAGTCCCGCCCCGGCCACAACCGCTTTTGGCCGTCCCTTCTCATTTGCTTCATCTGCTCTTGTCGTCATGATTGCTTCTCCTCGTGTAGTGGTTTGCTTCGCTTCGAGTCCTTTTTGCTTGTACAGTCAGTGTGCATGACTTAATATTAGCTTCACTTAAAGCATAAGTAAAGTAGTTCAGGATAGCGAAATAATTTCCAGAACTGCCCCGGTACGCGCTGGCAAATTGTAACCTTCGATTACCCCACCCGCGCCGACCCGAAAAGCTCGCCGCCCGGTGCTGCCGGTGTTGAGTTGTTCGAGCAGCAGCGTGCCTTCGGGCAGGTAAGGGCTATTGGGCAGGGCCGAAAGGCTGGCGGTATCCGGGCCGGTGTTTAAGATGACGATCAGCCGGTCGTGGGCCGAAGTCCGCCCAAAAGCGTAAACCGACCCGGCGGCATACAACTGGTCGAAGGAGCCACGCCTCAAAGCCTGGTGGTGTTTGCGAAGGCCGATAGCTTCTTTAAAGAAGGCCCGGAGCGACTCGTTCCAGTGCTGGCGTTCCCAGGGGAAAGCCCGGCGGTTGTCGGGGTCTTTGCCTCCAGCCAGCCCAATCTCATCGCCGTAGTAGATACAGGGTGCGCCGGGGTAGCACATCTGAAAGAGCGTCGCCAGGCGGAGGGCGGTTTCGTCGCCTCTGGCACTGGTCAGATAGCGGGCCGTATCGTGGCTATCCAGCAGGTTTAGCTGGGCCGCCGTAATCTGGGATGGATAGAGAGCCAGCAAATTCTGGATCGTCGTGCCAAAAGTAGCCGCATCCATCCCAACCTTGAACCCTTCCGAGTAACCCATGCCTTCGACGGTCGAAGTATCCAACTGTGGCGCGAAGAAGGACAGACAGGCTTGCGTAAACATATAGTTCATCACGCTATCGAACTGGTCTCCCTGCAACCAGCGGCGGGCGTCCCGCCAGATTTCGCCACAAATATAAGCTTCCGGGTTGACCCGTTTGACCTGTCGCCGAAACTCCCGCCAGAACTCGTCGTCGTCAATTTCCTCCGGCACATCCAAACGCCAGCCGTCAATTCCAAACTCCAACCAGTATCGCCCAACCGACCACAAGAACTCGCGCACGGCAGGGGTGGTCGTATTGAATTTGGGTAGGGCGGGCAGACTCCACCAGGCATCATAGTTTGGCTTACCAGGGCCGTAAGCGTTGACCGGGAATTTCTGGAAGTAAAACCAGTCCAGGTAGGGCGACTCCGCACCGTTCTCCAAAGCCTGATTGAACTGGTAAAAGCCACGGCTGGCGTGGTTAAAAACACCGTCCAGCACGACCCGAATACCCCGCGTGTGCGCCACATCCAGCAACTTACGCAGAGCCGGATTACCACCCAGGATCGGGTCTACCGAGAAATAATCCAGGGTATGATAGCGGTGGTTCGAGGCAGAGGTAAAAATCGGGTTGAGGTAAAGAGCCGTAACGCCCAGTTCGGCCAGGTAGTCAATCTGCTCGGCCACCCCCAGCAGGTCGCCCCCCTGAAAGCCCTCCCGCGTCGGGTTGGTTCCCCAGGGTTGGAGGTTGGATGGTTTGGGGACAGCCTCAGAGCGGGCGAAGCGATCCGGGAAAATCTGGTAAAAGATCGCATCTTTAACCCACTCAGGTGTGCGAGCTTCGACTGCCGACTGAAAAGCCGGGTTAACCGCAGAACTACTCTTTTCGATATGCTCGGTCAAGTTGAATACCTTTCTATCCTGACTACATTTATTACTACAAATATTTGTTAGTAGATGTGCTTGTTACTACACTTGTTACTAGAACTGTTACATTTATCCACCAGACACAAAGTTAGAAATGGTGGGAGGGCGGCAGCTTGAGCAAGAGAGCGGGAATAAGCCGCCCTCGATGCAGTAACTCAGCCATAAATCGCTAGCCCAGTTGAAAAAAGCTCAGGTCATAGCGGTCTTGGCGGGTAATTACTTTGTCCCATTCACGTTTATGGGCTGTCACACCCAGATAAGTCAACCACCAATAGGCCAACGCACACGCGATAAGTAAGCGATGCAACCGTTCAGGACTGCTTAAATGCAAGTTTTGTAGTCCGAACCCGCGGTTCTTGTAATCATTGAATATGGTGAGGGTACGATACCGCTTTTTATACAGGGCCAGGGCCGCGTCAATTTCTAAAAGATTAGTGACCCCAAAGCAGGTCGTCGAAACTGACTGGCCAATGACCGATAGAAAACCTGCACCCGTACCCATCGGCACTAATACCCACCTCCTTGAAAAAGCAGGTTTGCCCCTTCTCAAGGCCCATCATGCTATAGCTCGTCCAGCGTCCTTCAGCTCTTACAAAGAGTTGAATATTCTTGCTGGTTTAATTTCTCTCAGCTATTTTACCATGCAAAAAATTGACGCTCACCCCCTTATTTTGTGTACGGTGGAGAACAGTCGGGATAAATTTTGTTGCAACGTCCTCATGCGGGAACTCAGGAAAAAGCTAGGGGTAGTTTCAATCCCTCAGTCGGGATAAATTTTGTTGCAACTTAGGGATGGAAACGGAGTGGGCGGATATACGCTCGTTTCAATCCCTCAGTCGGGATAAATTTTGTTGCAACCGCATTAGTGGGCCGCTTTTGTCGCTTGCCCAGTGCTGTTTCAATCCCTCAGTCGGGATAAATTTTGTTGCAACGCGGCCTTGAAATCGGCGTGAGGGTCTGTGACATCCAGTTTCAATCCCTCAGTCGGGATAAATTTTGTTGCAACAACCGCAGAGATTGGGGAATGCGGTAGTAATCCTCTGTTTCAATCCCTCAGTCGGGATAAATTTTGTTGCAACAGTAGCAGCCGAGGCGCACTCCAGGCGTCGCCGTCGAAGTTTCAATCCCTCAGTCGGGATAAATTTTGTTGCAACCATAGAGGACTAGCCCTCTATGCCATTCCAACCTAAAGTTTCAATCCCTCAGTCGGGATAAATTTTGTTGCAACCTACCACGACAGACTTTACCAATCCTAAAATTATGGTTTCAATCCCTCAGTCGGGATAAATTTTGTTGCAACGCTGCGGTTCCGGTTCCGGCCCCGCCTGGATTGGTATTGTTTCAATCCCTCAGTCGGGATAAATTTTGTTGCAACACGGCAACCCGGTTTCCGGTAATGTTGGCCCTGAGCAGGTTTCAATCCCTCAGTCGGGATAAATTTTGTTGCAACTTCTGACCAGTTCGGTGTACTCGTTCATGAGGCCGTCCGTTTCAATCCCTCAGTCGGGATAAATTTTGTTGCAACTCGAGCTACAGCAGCCAGCTTTCGCAGTACGCAGTTGTTTCAATCCCTCAGTCGGGATAAATTTTGTTGCAACGTGTGTAGACTGGCGCGGTTGGGTGCCGTTCGCGCAAGTTTCAATCCCTCCGACGGGATAAATTTTGTTGCAACATAAGACCAACTCGCAGCGCAGGCCCAGCCGCCACTAGTTTCAATCCCTCAGTCGGGATAAATTTTGTTGCAACCCGGACAATTTCCGGCCCGGCTTCGCCTACGAGGGCCAGTTTCAATCCCTCAGTCGGGATAAATTTTGTTGCAACTCGGCAGTGTTCACGGAGTTGGCAATCCGGGTGTAGACGGAGGTTTCAATCCCTCAGTCGGGATAAATTTTGTTGCAACTTGTTGCAACTGTTGTTATTCTGTTATCTTGAGCGTAGGGTTTAGTCTCAGTCGGGATAAATTTTGTTGCAACTTGTTGCAACAGCGTAGGTCGGGGTGTTGGAGTACAGGCTGGCCCGCTCAGTCGGGATAAATTTTGTTGCAACTTGTTGCAACACGCCCGTGCAGCGTGTACAGGATGAGGACGCTCAGGAGCTCAGTCGGGATAAATTTTGTTGCAACTTGTTGCAACTTACACGTCACGGTAGCCTATCTGGGCGACGTGCGAGTCAGTCGGGATAAATTTTGTTGCAACTTGTTGCAACCACCGTCACCCAGCAGGCTTTAGCGAATATTGGGCCATGTCAGTCGGGATAAATTTTGTTGCAACTTGTTGCAACTTGGATTCATGCGGGCCTTGCCCTCGGCATGGAGCCGGGTCAGTCGGGATAAATTTTGTTGCAACTTGGTGCAACGCTCGTCGATTGGCTGCGGCCAGGTCGCCCGCTTGATGTCAGTCGGGATAAATTTTGTTGCAACTTGTTGCAAC
>JBBRBE010000102.1:0-22147 GCA_038206175.1 Chloroflexia bacterium | reverse complement strand
CCTGCAACTGGGCATCGCGGCCCAGGTCAGCCTCACTCAAACCCAATCTGAAACCCGCCAGTTTATCCTGACTGGTGGTAGTAGTGGTTGGGCCGTTAATAAAAGCTATCCGGCGATGTCCCAGTTCGGCCAGGGCTTTGATCGCCTGGGCAGCACTCCGCAAGTAGTCACCCAGCACACAGTTAATTTCGTATTCACCCAGGTGCGCTCCAGCTAGCACAAAGGGTATACCAGCGTTTTCCAAATCACTAATCAGATTTCGTCCAACAATTCCGCCCACGATTATTAGTCCGTCGGCCTGGGTTAGTTGGGCTAAATCGGGGCTGGAAGGCTCTTCGAGCCGAATCCTTTCGATTCTTGTCCGCAAACCGAAGCGGCGCATTACCACCTCGATTCCATCAATTACTAACGGATCAAAATCGTTATAAAAAGGCCCGTTATTCTCAACCTGGATTTCTTCTTGCCCGTTTATTACCCGGCCCTCGACACTCCGGGTCAGCACCAGGATAGTCCTTTCTACGCCATTCAAAAGCCTTAACCGGCCTTCAGGAAGTGGATAACCAAGCTGGCTCATAATTCCCAGGATGGTAGAGCGAGTACGTTCGTCCACGCTGGAATGATTGTTTATAACTCGTGAAACAGTAGCCAACGAAACGTTGGCGCGCTCGGCAATATCCCGCAGTTTTACTCTCATGCCAGTTTATTCTTAGAAAGCAAGCCTTTTAGTCCGTTATGGTTAAAATCAATTAATCGATCTTAGACATAAAAGTTTGAAAGGCTAAATTATTAGTAGTGATGATTTTTGTAGGCTGTTCTACCAGATGGTCTAAGGAAAATGTTTACAAATTTATTGTAAAATATAGGGTTCATCTTTGCAAGATTTTCTGGTAATTGTGCAAAAATTTTCCATAGAACCGTGCAAAAGGTAGCATTCTGGTCTGGTCATTTCGTATTTTCTCAGAAAGCTTAATCGTTTTTGTGTGAAATCGGTAACTTTTCTAATGAAGTGGCCTTCTAAGCCCAAAACGGGGTTCGTTATATAATGGGTTTTGTTGGTCAAAAGGGTATTGTCAGGTTGGGAATAGTGGACTAGGGGGTAGTAATACTCTCCCGGCTACCCAGAGGGTGGACACAAACGGGCTAATTAAAGTCAGTACCACGCTGGCCGCCTACCTTACCAATATTGACAGTAATTGGTAGCATAAGGTTCGGTTTTAGCAATGATATCTTTGCAAAGATGGTTTCTCTGGACGTATACTAGCTCTGTACTAAAAAGTGGAATTGTTCGATTTTTAGTAAAGGCTATCGGACCTTTTTATTAACTCTGGAAAAATACACCGCAAAAAGGTCTATCCACCGGACCACTTGCCCGTTGGTAGTTTATCTGAGTTGGCTAAATGAAAAAAGGAGAAATTGAATGAATGTGTTGGATGCTTTCAAATTAGATGGAAAAGTTGCGGTCGTGACTGGCGGCAACCGCGGTCTGGGCGAAGCATTTGTAAAAGCCCTGACTGAGGCTGGCGCAGCGGTAGTAATTGCGGCGCCGGAAACTTCCCACGAACGCAGCGAGTTGGTGGTCAGAAACTTGTCAACCGGCGGCAAGCCAATCACTATTGTTGATGTGGATGTTACCCAACCCGACCAGGTTAAAGGAATGCTGGCCGAAGTAAATGACAAGTTGGGACCGGTAGATGTGCTGGTGAATAATGCCGGGATTTGCTACCACACAAAAGCACTGGATGTATCGGTCGAAGAATGGCGCCAAGTGATGGATGTTAATGTAAACGGCGTGTGGTATTGTTGCCAGACTGTCGGTCGTCAAATGGTTGAACGTCGGAGTGGGAATATCATAAACATCGGCTCAATGTCTGCAAATATCGTAAACCGCCCCCAGATGCAACCCCACTACAACGCTTCCAAGGCCGCCGTACATCACCTTACAAGGTCACTGGCCGCCGAATGGGCACCCTACAATGTGCGGGTTAACGCTATTGCCCCCGGATATATGAAGACTCCGATGTCGCCGGTCGACCGGCCTGAACTGCGAAAGAACTGGATCGAAGATGCGGCAATGGAGCGCTACGGTGAACCGGAAGAATTAGGACCACTGGTAGTCTATCTCGCTTCTAATGCTTCAAGTTTTATGACTGGCTCTGTCCTGGTAATAGATGGAGGTTATACGCTCTGGTAGAACCTGAAAAGTTCTTATTTTTCTTTTAAATAAGTTCAATTAACTGGTTCAGTTCGGCAATAAGAGCTATTTTATTTGTTCACATTCTTTCAGAGCTATTCTAAAAAAGCGACCAGCCAGCTAAAGTTTGACTTTAGTTTTTGCCGTTCTAACTGTTGTTTGATACTGCTGTATCATAACTTAAACTCTCAGACCTGTCAGATTTATTCCTAGCTATCCAGGGTTGCACTTTCGGCTCATACTTGAGATAAATTAAGCAGAACAATCTCACTAAATGAAGCCTGTAATGGAGATAGCTTTTCTATGACGACAGCCTGGAACGCCGAACAGATTTTAGCCCTTGCCCCAGACGGAGCTTCGGCCAAAGCCGGTAAAGACCTGGCCGCGCCGCGCAAGTGGGTCAGCCTGGGTCAGGCCGAGGGAGTAGCCTGGGGCGAGTGCCAGGGAAGCGGCAAGTTGCCCTACCAGACCAGCCTCGACCTCCACGACCAACCGGCCTATCATTGTTCCTGTCCCAGCCGCAAGCTACCTTGCAAGCATACGCTGGGACTTTTTTTGTTGCTGGAAAAAGAACCGACCGCCTTCGCTCCGACCGAGCCGCCAGCTTGGATAGCCCAGTGGCTGGCGGCTCGCCACAAACGCTCCGAGCAGAAACGCGAACGGGAAGCTCGTGCCGCCCCGGTTAGCGATGGGGCGGCTCAGGCTCGTCGCGCCCGCGAACGACAGGCAAAGGCCGAGGCTGGTATGCGCGACCTGGAACTATGGATGCGCGACCTGGGGCGGCAAGGCTTGGCAAACGTGAGCGGACAGCCCCTGAGTTTTTGGAACGGGCCGGCCTCGCGGTTGGTAGATGCCCAGTTGCCCGGCCTGGCTCGGTTGCTACGCGAAACGAGCGGGCTGGTATCGTCGGGTGAAGGCTGGCAGGGTCGGGTGTTAGCTCGCCTCGGCCAGATTTGGGCGTTGGTAGAAGGTTTTAAACGCCTCGATCAGTTACCGGCTTCCACGCAGGCCGATATTAAAACTGCGCTGGGTTGGACTTACGCCCAGGATGAACTGGCAGCAAATGAGGGTTTGCGGGATCACTGGTTTGTGGTCGGGCAGCATACCCTGGACGAAGAACACCTGAAAGTGCGGCGCACCTGGCTGTGGGGACAAACGACGGGCCGGGCCGCCATTTTGTTGCACTTTTCGGTAAACGGTCAGCCGTTCGAGGCCCATCTACCTATCGGGGCGAGTGCCGAGGCGGAACTGGTTTTCTATCCGGGAGCGTACCCCTTGCGAGCTATCGTCAAAGGCCAGACCAGTCTGCCCCACCAGGGACAATATCCCGTCGGCTACGGCTCGGTCGGAGCAAGCCTGACGGCCTGGAGCAGGGCTATCGGCCAAAACCCCTGGTTGGAGGAGTTCCCGATGCTGTTGGAAGGGATTGTACCCCGCCATATGGAAAACGATTGGCTGATAACAGACGCGACGGGCGAAAGTTTGCCGCTTTCACAGGAAGATTGGCGATTATTGGCTCTGAGTGGCGGTCAGCCGGTGTCCCTGTTCGGAGAGTGGGATGGCGAAAGTTTTTTGCCCCTGAGCATGCAGGTGGAGGGCCGTTTCTTGAACCTGGACGGGCCGAGTGGCCGGTCGAGCCAGCTTGCTGCTCGCCCTGGCACAACCCTATGGTCGGCGGTCGTCACGGCGGCTCTGGTCGGGACAGACCGGCAAACCCCCGCCTTTACCCGACCAACTAGCTTGCTGGGCGACGGCCTGGCTACCCTCGAAGAGCTTGATCCACCGGCTTATTTGCTGGGAGCGGCCACGCTGGTAAGTCAGTACGACCGGGCCGGACAGTTGCCCGACCATCACGAACCGCCCGAAGGTGAGGCCGCTGTGCCGACCGAAACCGATTTACCGGTCTGTACGGCACGGGCTGGTCAGCACCTGGTCAGCATTTTGACTGGAAGACATGAATTGTTAGGCGAGTGGTTGACGGCTCTGACCAGGGCGGGCCAGCGCGTCCCCGACAAATTGTTACCGTCAATTTTAGAACTAAACCGTAGCCGTCCTGAACTGCGTTCGTTGATCCAGGCCGCGCTGGGTGGTCGGGGAAGCTGGCTGACGACCCAGAATCCCGACTGGCGCGAGCTTGTCGCGTCATCTGCCGACCCTGCTCAAACCGAAACCGATTGGCAAACCGGCTCACCCGACTCCCGGCTGAGAGTGCTACAAGAGTTGCGTCAGCGCGAACCGGCTAAGGCCCGCGAACTGGTGGGAACGGAGTGGGCTACAGAGAAGGCCGACGACCGGGTAACATTTCTGGCGACCTTCCAAACCAATCTCACTATAGACGACGAACCGTTTCTGGAAAAAACGCTGGATGACCGCAGCAAAGGAGTCCGTCGGACTGCCGCCGACCTCCTGGCTCGTCTGCCGACTTCCCGGCTCGTCCAGCGCATGATCGAGCGAGTAAGTGCGCTTGTAACACTAACCGCCGAACCTGGCGGCAAGGGTGAGCAAATCCAGCTAACGCTACCGATTGCTTGCGATAAAGCGATGGAAAGAGACGGCATTGAGCCTAAGCCTGGCCTCTACCAGACCAAAAGGCTGGGCGAGCGAGCCTGGTGGTTACAGCAAATGATCGGCACGCTGCCGCCGACCTGGTGGAACGAACACTGGCCTAAAACGCCTGCCGAGCTTCTAAAAATGGCTCAGTCGAGCGAATGGAAGAACATCCTGACCGAAGGCTGGCGACAGGCTACCTTGCGTTATGGCGATTTGAACTGGGCTGTGGCCTTGCTGGAAACCCGGTTCGAGCCGAATCTACTGAGTTTCTTACCACCCGTTCAGCAGGAAGCCTATATCCTGGCCCGCACCGAGCAACCGACATCTGTTGAAGAAAAACATCAAACGCTGGAATCTCTACTGCACAACGCCGATTTCCCGTGGAGCGTCGAGCTATCCCGCGCCCTGCTCAGGACGTTGCGCTATTACGTTTCTGGTGGTCTTAACGACCGTTTTGGTCATGATCTGAAAGCCAACCTCAGACACTTTGCCCACCATATACCCCCGGCTTTTGTGACCGAAGCCGGGCGCAATTGGCCGACCGACGCCCCTGGCTGGGCCGGTTGGGAAAAGGCGGTAGAAGAATTTTTGGCCCTTTTGCAATTCCGCCACGATATGTTAAAGGAGTTCGTCCCTGTTGCAGGCGGGGCGGGGTAGTCGCTAGTCGCTAGTCCCTAGTTGGTAGTAAATTTTAGATTTATTATCGCAGTTCAGTTAGCAATTCAGTTAATGGAAGTTACCTTCAATAATATAAGTCGTAAATGCTAAATCCTAAATCCCAAAAGGAGGATGCCGATGCCCACTGTTCTACGCCAACACGCCGAGCAACAGTTTGCCGAGGAATTACATGAACTGGCTCAGGCCGACCGCCGTTCCCGCCCTCCTAACTGGCAACTTTCGCCCTGGGCGGTTTCACTTTATCTTTTGGGCGGTACGCTGGACAATGGTTTTGTCGTTTCGCCCAAGTATATCGGCCAGCGTCGCCTGATCGAAATTGCGATTGCGACGCTGGCAACCGACCGCGCCCTGTTGCTGCTGGGCGTGCCGGGGACGGCTAAATCGTGGGTGTCAGAGCATTTGAGCGCGGCCATCGCGGGCAACTCGACTTTGGTAATTCAGGGAACTGCCGGTACAAGTGAGGAAACTATACGGTATGGCTGGAATTACGCCCTGTTGCTGGCAAAAGGGCCGACGATGCAGGCCGTAGTTGCCAGCCCAACTATGCGCGGGATGCAAGAAGGCAAGCTGGTGCGGGTGGAAGAACTGACCCGCATCCCGGCGGAAGTGCAGGATACCCTGATTACGGTGTTATCTGAAAAAACTATGCCGATCCCCGAACTTAACGAGGAAGTGCAGGCCGTCAGGGGTTTTAACATTATTGCGACGGCTAACAACCGGGACAAAGGTGTAAACGAGCTTTCCAGCGCACTCAAACGTCGCTTTAACACCGTGATCCTGCCTGTGCCGGATAATGCGGACGAGGAAGTTGCCATCGTACAGCAGCGGGTCGAAAGTCTGGGCCGCGCCCTCGAACTACCCGCCGAAGCTCCGGCCCTGGAAGAAATCCGCCGGATCGTGACTGTTTTCCGCGAACTGCGTAACGGCGTAACGGCGGACGGCAAAACTAAACTCAAGAGTTCGACTGGCACGCTCAGTACCGCCGAGGCTATATCGGTAGTGTCGAGCGGTCTCGCGCTGGCGGCTCACTTTGGCGATGGCGTGTTGCGGGCAACCGACGTGGCTGCCGGTCTTCTGGGCGCGGTGATTAAAGACCCGGTGCAGGATCGAGTGGTCTGGCTGGAATACCTGGAAACTGTCCTCAAAGAGCGCGACGGCTGGAAAGATTTGTACCGGGCCTGTCGGGACGTAAGCGCATAAATCCATAAATAAAGGATGAGCAACTTTATGCCAGAAAGTTCCCTGCACATTTTCGGGATACGCCACCATGGGCCAGGCTCGGCGCGTAGTTTGCGGCAGGCTCTTGAAGGGCTAAAGCCGGATGTCGTTCTGGTGGAAGGCCCGCCCGAAGCCGCCCCGGTTTTGCCCCTCGTCTTGCATGCTGATATGCAACCGCCGGTGGCCCTCCTGATCTACCAGCCTGAGCCGCCGCATCAGGCCGCTTATTATCCCTTTGCGGTTTTCTCTCCCGAATGGCAAGCTCTGTATTATGGGTTGCGGCAGGTTTTGCCGGTGCGTTTTATGGATTTGCCCATCGGCCACCGCTTTGCCCTGACTGCTCCGGGCGTCGGGCAGCCAGCCGTTAGCCCGGTCGAGCCGTTGGCCTCAGCCGAGCCGTCTGAGCCGGGAGCAACTCCTGAAGTGCCTTTGGTCAATCTCCGACCCGACCCGCTAGGTTGGCTGGCTCAGGCCGCCGGTTATAGCGACGGCGAACGCTGGTGGGAACACATGGTGGAGCAACGCCAGGACAGCACCGATTTATTTGCGGCTATCCTGGAAGCCATGACCGCTCTGCGCGAGACCACGCCGCCTGAAACCCCCACTCCCACCGACCCCGACCAGGCCCTCGAACCGTTGCGCGAAGCTCATATGCGCCAGACGATTCGAGCGGCCCAACAAGAAGGTTTCAAGCGAATTGCCGTTGTCTGTGGGGCGTGGCATGCTCCGGTGCTAACCACGACGGCCCTGACCCTGATGCCTGCCAGCCAGGACGCTGCCCTGCTCAAGAATTTGCCAAAAATCGCGGTCGCGGCCACCTGGATACCCTGGACTAACGGGCGGTTGGCGGCAGCCAGTGGTTACGGGGCGGGTATCACCTCGCCCGGCTGGTACGGCCACCTCTGGGAGCAACCCAACCAGACGGTTATTCGCTGGTTTATCCGCATCGCACGGCTGTTGCGCGAGGAAGGTTTGGATGTATCGTCGGCCCACCTGATCGAGGCGGTACGGCTGACCGAAAGCCTGGCGAGCCTGCGGGAACGGCCTTTGCCGGGCTTGCCCGAACTGGACGAGGCGACTCAGGCCGTATTGTGTGGCGGCGAAACGTTGCCAATGGAATTGATTCATCAAAAACTGGTGATCGGCGAAACGCTGGGAACTGTGCCGGGAACGACGCCGATGGTGCCGCTACAGCAAGACCTGTTGCGAGAGCAAAAAAGGTTGCGCCTCAGCCCCACAGCCCTGGAAAAGCTACTCGACCTCGATTTGCGAAAACCAAACGACCTGGAACGCAGTTATCTCTTGCACCGCCTTAACTTGCTGGGTGTAAGCTGGGGACGGGCCGAAAAAGCGGGCGGCAAGAGCGGTACTTTCCACGAGTTCTGGCGGCTGCGCTGGCAACCCGAATACGCCCTGATGCTAATCGAGGCGGGCCTGTGGGGTAACACTATCGAAGCCGCCGCTACCGGCTACGTGCGGCAGGCTACCGACCAGGCTGATAACTTGCCGGGGCTGACCGGGCTGCTGGAGCAGGTATTACTGGCAAATTTGCCCCAGGCGGTCAGCCACCTGATGTTGACTTTGCAAAACGAAGCGGCGCGGGCCAGCGATATTTCCCACTTGATGGGAGCTTTGCCCCCACTGGCGAACGTGTTGCGCTATGGCAATGTGCGGCAGACCGATGTGGGGATGATCGGCGGGGTAGTGGATGGGTTGGTAGTGCGGATTTGCATCGGGCTACCGGGCGCGTGTGCCTCGCTCAACGACGAAGCGGCGGGTGCGATGCTCAAGCTGCTGGTAGCAGTCCATGAAGCCCTTACTTTGTTGCAAAACCCACCTCAATTAGAAATGTGGCAGGCGGTGCTGGTGGGGCTGGCCGAGCAAGCGGGGTTACACGGTTTACTGGCCGGGCGCATTTGCCGCTTGCTGTTGGAAGGCGGGCGGCTCGAAACGGCGGAGGTGGCGCGTCGGATGGGGCTAGCTCTGTCGCGGGCGAGTGAGCCTGCCCAGGCCGCCGCCTGGGTGGAAGGCTTTTTACAGGGTAGCGGAGTTCTGCTCGTCCACGATGACCGTTTGTGGAATTTGCTGGACGGCTGGATAACCCAGTTGCCCGGCGAGCTTTTCGTGACTTTGTTACCACTCTTGCGACGGACTTTTTCGACTTTCACGGTGGCAGAACGGCGACAAATGGGCGAACGGGCGAAGGCTGGCTCGGCCCGTTCTTCCCGCCTGACACCGGATTTAGTAGCTGCTGATTTCGATGCGGCACGGGCTGCCTACGCCTTACCGTTACTTTTTCAGCTACTAGGAATCGAGGTGAAAGTATGAGCGAAAGCCAGATTACAAACCAGGCCGAAGCCGAACGGTTGCGACGCTGGCGGCTTTTGCTAGGCTCGGTAGACGGCACGGGCTATCGGCTGAGCGGCCTGGATATTGGCATAGATAACAGCCTGGAAGCTCTTTACGGCCAGGGACAGAGCCAGGGCAAGCGACAGGCCGGGCTGGGTAGTTCTGCGCCCAGCGTAGCCCGCTGGTTGGGCGACATTCGCTCGTATTTCCCGGCCTCGGTGGTCAAGGTAATGCAGCAAGACGCACTGGAACGGCTCGATTTGCGTCGGATGCTACTCGAACCGGAAATGCTGGAAGCGGTCGAGCCGGACGTTCACCTCGTGGCAACCCTCGTGTCGCTTAAAAGCGTCATGCCGGCCAAAACTAAAGAAACCGCCCGTATCGTGGTGCGGCGGGTGGTCGAAGAACTCCAGCGCAAGCTGGCAAATCCTACCCGTCAGGCCGTGCTGGGCAGCCTCAACCGGGCCACTCGCAATCGTCGCCCGCGCCACAACGAAATAGACTGGTCGCGCACCATCCGGGCCAATCTCAAGCATTTCCAGCCCGACTACCAGACGATCATACCCGAAACCCGGATCGGCTATAGCCGCAAGCGCAGTTCCCTGCGCGATATAATCTTGTGTGTGGATCAAAGTGGTTCGATGGCAACTTCGGTCGTGTATTCGGGGATTTTCGGGGCGGTGCTGGCTTCCTTACCGGCCGTCCGCACCCAGATGGTCGTCTACGATACGGCGGTGGCCGACCTGACCAGCGAGTTACAAGACCCGGTAGATTTGCTGTTTGGTACGCAACTCGGCGGCGGGACGGATACTTCACCGGCCCTCGATTACTGTCGTGGCCTGATCCGTCGCCCCGAAGAAACCATCCTGGTGCTGATTACCGACCTCTACGACTCTAACAGCCCGCGCATGCTCAAAAAGCTGGCCGAATTGAAAAGGGCGGGTGTTCAGGTGATCACTCTCCTGGCCCTCAGCGACGACGGTACTCCCGGCTACGAACACGGCAACGCCAGCACATTAGCCGGGCTAGGCATCCCAGCCTTTGCCTGCACGCCCGACCTGTTCCCCGACCTGATGGCGGCGGCTATCGGACGCCAGGATTTGAGCCTGTGGGCTGCCTCGCGCCAGATTGCCCTCGGCTAAACCGCTGGGCGGAGCAACGGCTGTGGGACATTGCTCCGCCCAGCGGTTTAGCGGGTTGGCTGGAAGGTAGGCCGAATGTACAAATCGAGCCGACTATTGCCACACAGGGCGGTCAGGGCGATGTCCTTGCCGATCATCGGGCCGGTTAGTTGCTGTTGCAAGGTATATACAGTCGAAGCCGGCTGGTTGTTGACCTAAAGAATAAAATCGGCCTGTTTGAGGTCGGCTTTGGGGTTGCGCGCATATTGGTGGCTCTTGTGTTTGTGGTTGAATAGACCCTCAAACTAAAGTTTGCCACGGGGCGACTTTCTTTTCATCCCCCTCTCTCTTTGTGTACGGTGGAGAATCTTAGTGATGAAAAATTAGATGATTATTAGAAAGGCTTGACAGTGTTAAAAAATGTGATAGCCTTCTAGTAGGCTAGTCTGCTATCAGACTTAATAGGGAGTGAGTAGGTATTGAATTCATTCGCACAGTCCGCCGCCGCTGGCCCCTACTTCCATTGGCAGTTTTAACTGGTTATCCTGAAGATTTGATCGAACTTCATGACACTCCTGAATGGACTATTTTAATTCTAGCAAAACCAATTTTTCACAGCAAGTTGAAGAAATCTTACGTCTAAATCTACCACTATCAAGAGCGGCTAGAGTAGCTTAGTTCAAGCGTAACAGCAACTCTAATTTCGCAAAATCTAACTTTATGCTAGCGTCAGTAAGCTCTATAATCATCCTTAAATCTCAAAAAAATAGAGCTAAATAAGTCAGGATGAGCGATAAGCATAGGACATATCGAAATAAATAATTATATTGTCGGCCAGCCTAGAAGAACAGCAAAAAGTAGAAATCCTGGATTTAGGAGATGCTGATTACCTAACTTGCCCTTCGGCCTGAGTGAACTGTCCAATCGCGTCCGGGCGACCTTATAGACAAGTAATGCCAGAAACATTTCAACCAAATCTGTCGAAAATAGTTTGTACCGTTCAAGCTGCGAGGGATGCAGAATGAGGATTTATGACAAAAATATTGATTATTGAGGATGAGACGCTAGTAAGAGAAAGTCTATCAGATTTGCTTCAGGCCGAAAACTTTGAACTGCTTGAAGCCGAAAACGGTATGATCGGGGTTGGTCTAGCAACCAAACATAAGCCAGACCTGATTATTTGCGATATTTTGATGCCGCAACTAGACGGTTATGGGGTACTCGATAAATTACGCCAGCAGGAAGTTACATCCGAGATCCCTTTTATTTTCCTCACTGCAAAAGCCAGTCATCAGGACATGCGAACAGGTATGAATACTGGGGCGGACGATTATCTAACCAAACCTTTCTCTCGGAGAGAATTACTAGATGCCGTGAATAGTCGGCTGCACAAACAAGAGCAAAGTCAGCGTGGGCTACATAAGTTTAGTTTGTATTTGGGTAAATCCCTTCCCTACGAGTTTATTACTCCTTTGAGTAGTATTCTAGGTGCCTCTGAACTCTTGACAAGCTATGAAGTAGTCCAAGAAGATCCTCATCTAACCGAACTTGGCAATCAAATTTATTCTAATGCTAAACGGCTCCAACGGCAGCTTTCTAATTTGTTACTTTTTACTCAGTTAGAATTAATTTCGGTAGATTCTCAAAAAGTTGCAGCCTTGCGCACGAGTAAAGGAAGTAGCCTGGTTAAAGCCACCGTCGAGAAACTAGCCGTAGAAACCGCCGCTCATTACGAGCGCGGTAGTGATCTAGAACTGGCTTTGCAAGAAGGTGAAGTGCCTTTGGATACTGAAACTTTGCAGCGAATTTTAACCGAACTGTTTGACAATGCATTTAAGTATTCCAAACCTCAAACCCCCGTTCGGCTGATGAGTTTTGTCAAGCAACGCAAATATGTACTTTATGTTATAGACAGTGGTTGTGGAATGAGTCCCGAACAGCTTGCCGATTTTGGTAAGTATGTTGAGTTCGAGCAACGAGTGTTTACCCAACAAGGAGCCGGCCTGGGTCTGATGCTTGCTAAACGTCTGCTAGAATTATACGGAGGCACTGTGGCTGTAGATAGTGTTTTAGGTCAAAAAACAATCATACGCCTCGATTTTCCCCTGGTTGGTAGTTCTTAATCAATCATGTTAAGTTCCAAAAATACGAAAAGACTATGGCTAACACAATTTCTTTTAACGATCCAGTTACTTCTTTACAAACGGTGCGCGATAGCCGGGATTATGGTTTATTCTTATTGAAGCAGGAAGGTCAGGTGCTAAGCTTTAATAAGTTTGCCGCCACTAGCTTTCTTATTTTTGGCGGACAGCCCATGGCAATTGGTTTACCCCTGCTTAATTATTTTCATCCCGACTGGCGAGCCGACTTCATACAATGAGTTAAGACAATGAGTTAAGAAAAATCAAAAATTGAATTTGGGAATATAGTTCAAGGTAGGTAACGTCGTATGATTCAGACTAATTTTGTGAATAATCAATCTCGCTTTCAAACCACTTTTTATCAAGCTAAGATTGGATTTGCTCATGTAACTCTTGATGGTAAATTTTTGCTAGTCAACCCATATTTCGGTGGTATCGTAGGCTTTGATTGGCAAGAGTTAATCGGCCAGAGTTTTCAAAAGCTAATTTGCCTGGAAGACTTTGAACTGGACTTGACCTATTTCAAGCAAATCCTTGAAGGTACGGTAAAATTTTACCAAATAGAAAAGTGCTGTCGCCATCGAGATGGTTCTTTGTTATGGCTTAATTTAACGCTATCCCTTGTACACACATCTCCCCAGAAGCCGGAATATTTTATTGTGCTAATCGAAGATATAAATAATCGCAAACAGATGGAGCAGTTACTCCAAAAACCTGATTGGCTGCTCAGGTCTCTTGGACAAATTAGTCAGTCTTTATTACAGGCCGCTAATGAAGAGGCAATGCTAGAGAATATTTGTCACATACTGGTAGAAAGCGCAGGATATGCTCTGGTCTGGGTAGGTTTGGGCGAACAAGCTGAAAGCTCCGGCAGCCGTCTGGTGGGTTGGTTCTCTGCCGACCAGCTTAAAGCACAAGACCTGGGCTTTACTGTGGCAGGAAAATTGCCGGATGAAGAACCTGGGGCAACTGTAATTCGCACTGGCAAACCGCTTATTATTCAAGATTTGGTCGCCGAACCAACGCTATCCAACTGGCTAAGAACCGGAACCGACCCACCTTTTGCTTCATTTGTGGCGTTGCCTTTGCTAAATGGTTTTCAACCAATTGGTTCTTTGAATATTTTTAGTAAAACCCCTCAGGCTTTCAGCCAGGAAGCTCTCCAACTTTTGAATGAATTGGCGTCCGAACTTGTCATAGGTATGATGTCTTTACGTAAGGGTGAAGAGCCTCAAACGAACCAGGAACCTCCCAACCCAATTGATGAGTCTTACCGGCAATTGCTAGAAACGCTTGAAGGTGTCTGGCAGTTTGATACTCAAGGTAAAACCACTTTTGTGAGTCCCCGTATAGCCCAAATGCTTGGCTATACTATCGAAGAAATCATAGGCATTCCCCTATCAAATTTTGTGCGCGATTCAAACATAGCATTGCAAAGTGACAATTTGGGTCAGGAAACTAATATTACTAACTCTCAATCTGATATAAAGTTTGTACACAAGGATGGTTCGGACTTATGGGGATTGGTAGAGACCAGTCTTATTCAGGATGAGAATGGGTACTATTACCTGGGGGCCGTTAACAACCTGGTGGATATTACCAAGCGCAAGCAACTGGAAGAAGCTTTTCTCAAACTAAATGCCGAGCTAGAGCAAAGAGTTAAAAAGCGCACGGCCCAACTAGAACAAGCGGTTAAAGAATTAGAAGCCTTTAGCTATTCAGTTTCCCACGATCTTCGCGCTCCTTTGAGAGCGATTAATGGTTTTTCTCGCATTCTCATGGAAGATTACGCCGACCAACTCCCGGCGCAGGCTCAACGTTACTTACAGTTGGTGCGTAGTAATACTCATCAAATGAGTCAGTTAGTGGATGATCTAATAAGTTTTTCACGGGCTGGCCGCCAGAACCTCATCAGGCAAAGCGTCAACCTTCGGATTATGGCCCAGGAAATATTGAACAGCTTAATGGTCGAGTATAAAGACCAAGATGTTTGTATCAAGTTTGGTGACTTACCTGAGGGCAAAGCTGACCCGGCTCTGCTAAAGCAGGTGTTGGTAAACCTGTTATCTAACGCTCTTAAATTTACCAGTAAGCAGGCCCAATCTATTATTGAAATAGGCTGTGAGGAATTAGCGGGGGAACAAGTCTATTTTGTTAGAGATAATGGGGTAGGCTTCGACATGACCTACGTCCATAAACTGTTTGGAGTATTTCAACGGCTACATCTCCCTGAGCAATTTGAAGGCACGGGAGTAGGTTTGGCAATTGTACAACGCATTATTGAGCGCCACGGTGGCAAAGTCTGGGCGGAAGCCGAAGTGGACAAAGGCGCAAAATTTAGTTTTACCCTGGGGAAGGAGCATATTATATTATGAATGAATATCAGGTCGAAATTTTGCTGGTAGAAGATAATCCAAACGATGTGGAGCTAACTCTGCGCACTTTCAAAAAAAATAATATATCCAATTCTATTCAGGTGGTGCGAGATGGAGCTGAAGCCCTGGAATTTATTTTTTGTACTGGAGCCTATGCGGGTCGAGATTTCCATAGCCAGCCCAAAGTGATCTTGTTGGACTTAAAGCTTCCAAAAATAAACGGTCTGGAAGTGCTAAAACGCCTTAAAAGTGATCCTGTTACCTGCTCAATTCCCGTCGTAATGCTTACCTCCTCCGCCGAAGACCCTGATATTGGCGAAAGTTACAAACTTGGCGTCAACAGTTATATGGTCAAACCGGTAGAGTTTGAGCAGTTTAACGAAGCTGTACGGCAATTAGGTTTCTACTGGCTTTTGCTTAACAGGGCCCCAAATTGAGTTGATAGGCTCAAATATCTCAACTCATCGGTGGGACACTAACTAACTTACGCATTCTACAATAAGGTTTTAGATAATGACTACTCCTTTGAAAGTTCTGATCCTCGAAGATAATCCCTCTGACCTGGAATTACTTATAGCGGAGCTGAACCGAGTCGGATATAAACTAGATTGGCAGCAGGTGGATACCGGGGCTGACTTTCTAGCTCACTTGCACCCTGGTTTGGACCTAATTATTGCCGATTATAACCTTCCCCAATATGATGCCCTCCAGGCTTTAATAGCGCTACGTGAGCAAAAATTAGATATTCCATTTATTATTGTTTCTGGCACAATTGGGGAAGACACCGCCGTAGCTGCCATGAGAGAAGGTGCTTCGGATTATTTACTAAAGGATCGGTTGGGGCGATTGGGATCGTCTATCAAACGGGTGATAGAACAAAAACACCTTGAAAATGCCAAAAACCAGGCAGAAGTAGCCTTCAAGGAACAGGAAAAGCGTTACTTTGACTTGGTCGAACATGCTAATGACATTATTTATTCGATAGATCTGGCCGGTAATTTTAAATCAGTCAACAGCGTAGCCGAAAAGTTGATCGGCTATAGCCGCGAAGAACTGCTGAAAATGAATCTCACGCAGTTTTTGGAACCTGAGCAATTCCAGTATAGCGAACAGATGCTCGGTAGAAAAATAGGAGGAGAAGCGCTTACCATTTATGAGTTAAAGCTGTTAACCAAAGCTGGTAAGACCATTGATCTTGAAGTAAGCAGTTGGCTGGTTTGCCGCGACGGAAAGCCGTTCGAGATCAATGGTGTTGCTCGTAATATCACCGAACGTAAGCATTCAGAACAAATCATTTATCAACAAAACCAGTTGCTCCACGGCATTTTCAATTCGCTTTCTTCTCATCTAGTTGTGCTCGACCGGGACGGCACGATTGAATATACCAGCAAATCCTGGGAAGAATTTGCCCAGAAAAACCAGGCGCAAAAAGAACAGGTAGGAGTTGGCGTTAATTATCTTGAGGTTTGCCTTACTTCCTCCCCGAACAACCGGTTCGCCCGTGAAGCTTTGCAGGGTATCCTGGCGGTTAGAAGCCGAGAGCTCGCTACCTTCTCGCTAACTTATCCCTGTCAATCTTCCGAGGGGGAACTCTGGTTTGTCATGCAAATTGATCCGATGCCCCGCGAACATGGCGGTTTGGTAGTAACCCATATAAATGTTACGGAACGAATGCGAGTGGAGGAAGCTTTCAATGAAAGTGAATTGCGCTTCCAGGCGGCTTTTGATCAGGCGGCGGTCGGTATGGTCCTGGTCAACTCAAAAGGCATTCTCTCCCAGTGTAACCAAAAGTTTTGTGAGATTACCGGCTACACTACCGAGGAAGTCATCGGCCTGAATTTCAGCCAGTTTACTTATACCGGTGATTTGATGATGCAGGTGGAGTACAGTCAGAAAATGCTGGCAGGTGAGATAGAAAACTATTCCGTTGAAAGACGTTTCATTCGTAAAGAAAGCTCTGTGATCTGGGTGAATTTAACGTTATCATATGTACAGGAAGTTACTGGTGAACCCAAATTCTATATCGGGGTAATAGAAGATATCTCTGTTCGCAAGGCAGCCGAGTTAGACCTGCAAAAGTCCAGAGAAGAGCTAGAGTTGCGGGTGCAAGAACGCACTGCCGCTTTGATAAAACTTAACGAAGATTTAAGGGTTGAAAATGCCCAGCGCAAACTGGTCGAAAAGGAGTTATCTGCCTCGAGCCGACGCATAACTTCGATAGTAGAAAGTATCACGGACGGCTTCTTGGCAGTGAATAATCAGGGTGAGCTGACCTATCTTAACCGGCGGGCTGAACAACTTTTGCAAGCCCGGCGGGAGGAATTGCTCGATAAAAATATCTGGAGAGAGTTGCCTGAAACGGTAAAATTCTTATTGCCCCAGTCTCTTCCTCAGCTTCTTGAAGACGGCAAAGTATATAGGGCCGAAACCTATTACGAGCCTTTTAATAGCTGGTTTGAGGTCCGGGCTTACCCCTACCAGGAAGGGGTTTCGCTCTACCTGGAGGATATTTCTGCTCAGAAGCAAGCCGAACAAACCCTGCGCGAAAGTGAGGTTAGTTTTCGGCTTCTGGCCGAGAATTCTACCGATATGATCTCCCGCCAGACGGTCGCAGGAATTTACTTTTACGTTTCACCGGCTTGCTATTCTTTGCTTGGCTACATTCCTTCGGAGCTAATAGGGCATTCTAGTTTCGAGTTTTTCCACCCTGATGACCTGATTAAACACGGCCCTAAGCTCACCACGCCTGTGAGTTTACCTCTAACTTATTCTATCGCCTACCGGTTTCGCCATAAAAATGGGCATTATCTATGGCTAGAGTCTACTTTTCGGGCTATTCAAGAGCCTGAAAGCGGTTTAGTAACAGAATTGCAAGTGGCTTCTCGCGATGTTACCGAACGCCATCAAGCCGAACTAGCACTCAAGGCCCGCGAACGGCAGCAAGCTATAGTGGCCGAACTAGGCCTGCTCGCTTTAGAGGCAGTGAACCCGGCTGTTTTGATGGCAGAAGTGGCGACCCTTACCGCGCAAACTTTGGAGGTAGAGTACACTGGTATTTTTGAACTGTTAAAAAACGGTAGCGGACTTTTGTTACAGGCTGGGTTCGGCTGGGCAGAATCCTTGCTAGGTACGGTTACTATAAGCATGGGCACCGACTCTTTGGCGGGCTACACCCTGCTGGCTAATAGACCGATAATAGTGGAAGATTGGCCGCAAGAGCGTGGCTTTAAGAAGGCCCTAACCGGCTATAGCGATAGCATAACCAGTAGCATAAGCGTGATTATTCGAGGTCAATCCCAACCTTTTGGAGTATTGGTGGCGCATAGTGTCGCCAGGCGCATCTTCAGCCAAGACGATATACATTTCCTACAGGCGGTGGCTAATGTGCTTGCAACCGCTATCGAGCGCAAACTCGGCGAAGAAGCTTTACGAGAAGAAGAAGAACGTTTCCGACAATTGGCTGAAAATATCCAGGAAGTTTTCTGGATGACTGATATAGCCACAAATAATATAATTTATGTCAGCCCGGCCTACGAGGAACTGTGGGGCCGTAGTTGTAAGAGTCTGTATGCACAGCCGACTTCCTTTTTTGAAGCGATCCAGCAGGAAGATCGCCCTAGGATATTAGCCGAGTTTGAGAAACAGGCCATCACCAATCTGGATTGTGAGTTCCAGCTTACACATTCCGATGGATCGTTGCATTGGGTTGAGGCCCATACTTTTCCGATCTACAATAACTTCGGTGAGGTTTACCGCGTAGCCGGTATTGCTACCGATGTTACCAGACGCAAGCAGACCGAAGAAGAAATCCAGCAGGCTTTAGCCAAAGAACGCGAGTTAAATGAACTGAAATCACGCTTTATTTCGATGACTTCACACGAGTTCCGTACTCCGTTAAGTACCATCATGTCTGCTACCGAATTGCTTGAGTATTACGGGTATAAATGGAGCGATGAGAAAAAAAGAGAAATACTCCAACGTATCAAGCTGTCTTCTAAACGTATAGTTAATCTGTTAGATGACATTCTATTGATCGGTAAAGGCGAAGCGGGTAAACTGGAATTCCAGCCTGCGCCCATCGATTTAGTCCAATTTTCTACCGAGTTGGTACAGGAAATACAAGTTAGTCAGGATAATACCTCAAATCTTAAATTTGTGGCTCACGGTCAGCCAAGAATAGCTTTGTTGGACGAAAAGTTATTGCGTCACATCTTTACCAATCTCATTACTAACGCCTTGAAGTATTCACCCTTGATTAGAGAAGTTCTAGTTGAACTGGTCTTTGAAGACGGAGAGGCGATTTTCACCGTTACTGATCATGGCATCGGTATTCCTGAAGAAGATCAGCTACATTTATTTGAAGTATTTCACCGAGCTTCTAATGTAAACGCTATTCAAGGAACTGGGTTAGGTTTAGCGATAGCCAAAAAGAATGTAGATTTGCAAGGGGGTTCTATTCGGGTTTATAGTCAGGTAGGGCAAGGTACCATCATTAAGGTCTCTTTACCTTTAATCCCTAAAAATGAACAATAACACTTAACTAAAAGGTTGTAGCTTGGAGAGCAATTTTTCGTGGTGCTATTCTAATCGGGATTAGTCATGCAAGGGTTAGCGTAGAGTGAAAATTGAACCGCGCCCTTCGATGCTGGCGGCAGTGAGTTGGCCGCCCATCGCCTCGGCCAGAGAACGGCTAAGATACAGACCCAGACCCAGACCATTGGCCCGCGAGAGGTGGCCACTGGCTTTGTAAAACCGCTCGAAAATGTGCGGCAAATCTTGCTCCGAGATACCAATTCCTTCGTCGGCAATCGAGAGTTTGACCGTGTTAGAAGCACCTTCGGCCAGTTCGACCCGCACTATACCGCCTTTAGGAGAAAATTTGACCGCGTTTGTAAGTAGGCTATTGACGATTCGGGCAAAAGCCGGGCCGTCAATATTAGCTTTAAGGTTTGGTCGGGGGGCCACAAGCTCAAATTCGTGCTTGAGTTTTGCCTCGCGGGGCGTTTGCAAACTGCGCTCGATAGTGGCAATTTCGGTCTGCACCAGGCCCAGCAAAGGAAGAGGGGTAAGTTGTAGTTCAAGCTGACCGGTTTCGATCTGAGGAATACGGGCCAGGTCTGCCACCAGATTTTGCAGCCGTTCGACCTGGCTGCCTATGACGCTGGTGTAGTGGCGCAAGCCTTCGACGGCGCGGTTGGGTTGTTCGCTACCAAAGCGGCTAATTGCTTCTTCCAGCTTTTTGGACAGCAGATGGTTAAACCCCTTGATATTGGTGAGCGGGGTGTTAAGTTCGTGCGAAACGAGTGACAAAAACTCGTCTTTGACCCGTTGTTCCCGCTTTTCAGCTTCGTAAAGCCGGGCATTCTCGATGGCGACAGCGGCGCGGTCGGCCAGAGCCTGAGCTAAGCCTAATTGTTCATCGCCCAACCGTTTGATAGCCTGACCATAGCCAATCTGGTAAGACACAATTGCTCCAATGATGCGGCCCCGTGTTTTGAGCGGCACGCACAAGAGGCTCGTCGCCCCTTCCTCGCGGGTCAGGAAGGGTAAAGCTCGTAAAATTTCAGCTTCTTCTTGTAACACAAACGGCACATCCGTTTGCATGGCTTTGCCAACGCTACCCTCGCCCAGGCGTAGCGGTTGGCTCTCCTTGACCGGGGATGTCGCCCGTACCTCGCCATCTCGGACAGCTTTGGAGTAAAAAGCCACCGGATAAGCGTCGTTCCCATCTTCCTGGATTATGTAAACTAGAGCAGTGTTAGCGATCATCTCACCCACGGTACGGACGACCCGGTTCAACACCTCCCGCGTCTTGAGGCTGGCATTGAAAATGCGCCCGGCATCGGCAAGCTGGGCCGCTTCTCGTTCCCGAATGCGGGCGGTTTCGTAAAGCCGGGCATTGGTAATCGCCAGGGCCGCCTGATTAGCCAGGATCGTCAGGAGGCGTGTTTCGGGCGGTGTATAGCTATGGGGCTGGTCGTGGTAGAGGATCAACGTGCCGATCAGAGTATCGTGGTAAAGCAAAGGCAGCGTCAGCATGGTCTGGAAGCCCTCGCGCCGGTTGACCTCGCGCAGGCCGTTAAGCCGGTAATCCTGGCGAGCATCGGCGATATAGATCGGGCGGCGCAAAGTTTGAAGCTGCCGAAATTCTTTCTTTTCGTAAAAACTGGTGATCGTTTCGAGATACTGCGCGGTCAGGCCGGTCGAGGCGACACATAGCACCCGCCCGATGTCTTGCCGCCGGGCTTCGCCGGGATGCTGATCGTCGTGCGGCGTAGGAAGCTTCTCGCGCAAAAAAACCGCCGCCCGGTTTGCCCGAAAAAGAGCGCAAATATTTACCAGCAGGTCACGCAGCACTCGCCCGGCGTTAAGATCGCTATTAAGCATGGTCGAGATGGTCAGCAGGGCTTCGACCTGACCGAGTTGGAGGGCTGCCTCTGCGCCGACGTTATCGGCAGCCTGAGCCACCTGTGCCAGGGCCGGATTAGAAACTTCCTCGCTCAAAGCCGCTTTCAGCGCGGCCCAGTCATCAATTTCTTTAGCCATGTTGCATTGCCCCTACACCCTCAAAACAACCCGTCGCTCAGGAAACCCAAACGCTACCCATTCGAGACTTTGTGATCTCGATTATAACATAATAATTGCCGAGGGCAAAGAGTATTGTCTAATAATAGGTAAGTAATATGTACCATTCAATATAACATAACAATAATATAACAAAAAGAAAAAACCGCTTCGATTGCTCAAAGCGGTTTCTAGCCACTGATAACAAGTTGGGTTGGATACTGTCTGGCCGCGCCAGGCTCGGTTACATCCTACATACTGGTAGCGTAATCGCGCAGAAGGCGGGCGTTTTCCGGCTCACGAAGCTTGCGAAGAGCAATTGCTTCCATCTGCCGGGCGCGTTCGCGGGTCACGCCAAACTCCCGACCGACTTCCTCCAGGGTGCGCGGTTCGCCTCCTTCAAGGCCGAAGCGCATTTCGATCACGCGCCGTTCCCGGTCGCCCAGGCTTGCCAGCACTTCACGAAGCTGGTCGCCCAGCAAACTACGTGTCGCAATATCGGCAGGCGACTCCTGGCTCTGGTCTTCCACAAGGTCGCCCAGAGTGCTATCACCCTCTTCGCCCACCGGCGTTTCGAGCGAGATAGTATCCGGCTTGTGCTTGAGCATATCCAGAATCTTGTCTACCGGCAGGCCCATCGCCTTTGCAATTTCGGCGGGCTTGGGGTCGCGGTGCAATTCCTGCACCAGAGTACGCCGCATCCGCTCCATCCGGCCAATCGCCTCGACAAAATGCACGGGCAGGCGCACTACACGAGCCTGGTCTGCTATCGAGCGAGTGACCGCCTGACGAATCCACCAGGTCGCATAAGTCGAAAACTTAAAGCCCTTCGTGTGATCGAACTTTTCGACCGCCCGCATCAAGCCGATATTGCCTTCCTGAATCAGGTCTTGCAGCGTCATGCCACGACCCATATACTTCTTGGCGACACTGACCACCAGACGTAAGTTCGAGTTAGCT
>JBBRBE010000101.1:0-22455 GCA_038206175.1 Chloroflexia bacterium | reverse complement strand
GGCCCACTCGCTCTAATAACTGGGCGAGTTGGGCCTTGAGGGCCGCATTTTCGGCTAATAGTTGGTTTTGTTCTTCTAAAGTCATATTCTTAATTTAGCAGCTTCGTCAAGGGGCTGTGTAGTTACAATTATTCTTTCTATATTTTCAGCCATGAGCCAATCTAACGGACACCACCCCTCTACAACCGTCTCCAGCAACCAGTATTCTGCTTTATTCATCATTACAACCCTTTACCTATTATGTCCAGGGCGATTGCAAAGTCGGGTTTTGCCCTCTGTCATTCTGAGCGTAGCGAAGAATCTTCTTGAGCTACCTCGATCTTGCTTATTGAAGAAGATTCTTCGCTACGCTCAGAATGACATGAGCCGTGTAAGACTTTGCAATCGCCCTGCAGGAGTATGTCAGCGGTTCCAGGATGGTTTTGGGCGCGACGCCCTGAGATTGCCCGGCTATCGGGACTTAGCAGGTAGAAGAATTTGCTCGGCCAGAGCGGGCCAACCAGCCCAGAGCGGGTCAACCGGCTCGAAATGGCCGATCCCGTCCAGGGTCAGGAGTGTGCAGGGGTCGCCGAGAGCCAGGGACTGTTCGTAATAGGTTCGGCTCAACTCGTAGGGTACATCTTCGTCGGCAGTGCCGTGAACCAGCAGTTGCGGCACTCCAAGCGGTCGGAGCGCGGCGGGCGAAGCGACGGCGTATCGCTCCGGCACATCGGCAGGCGACCCGCCCAGGAGTTCCTGAGTCACCCCCCGGCCCAACCCAAGCCGGTAACTTTCGTGCAAGTCTACTACTCCGCCCAGGCTAATCGCCTGGTGTACCGGCAGCGGGTTAGCGGTGTGCAGGAGACTATCAGCCGAGATTTTATGCCGAGCCGCCAGCCACAGGGCCAGGTGTCCACCGGCAGAATGTCCGATTGTGGTGATCCGGCCCAGGTCTAGCCGATAAGTCGTAGCGATTTGAGGCAAGTAATCGGCGGCGCGGGCTACATCCTCGAAAGTGCCGGGCCAACCACCCGTCGCATGTCCGATCCGGCTAAATTCGATAGCGTAAGTAGCTACCCCTAGCTCGGTCAGGGCCGCACACATGTGTTCGATATGGTCGAGCGAATATTTGGCCCGCCAGAAACCCCCGTGAATAAACATAAAGACCGGGAAAGGGCCAAAGCCGGACGGCAACCGCAGATGAGCAAATTGATGCTCCCCCGGCCCATAATTCAGGCGCACCTGGGGCGGAGGCGGAGACGTCTCGAAAATCCATAACTCCATCTAACTTTTTCTCCTATAACCTTGTCACCCTACCGGCTACCCCTTTTTGGGAGTGTGATGTTCGAGAACGCTATGATGATTTGATCCATCTTCGGTCGAAGGATCAACGTGAATAGCTACTCTGGCTATTTTTGGCACGGCATGTATAACCGCATGGCGCACTTCTTCCGCGACGGCGTGGGCCTCACTCAATTTCAGGTCTTTGTTGGCAATAATTTCCGCTTCAACGTGGATACTATGCCCTAACCAGCGGGCCTGTACGCTTGAAACTTCCTGTACTCCCGGTATTTGCTGAGCCGCTTTCTCGACGTCTGCCACAATTTGAGGATCAACCGCGTCCATCAAGCGTCGCCAGATTTGTACGGCGGCATCTTTGAGTACAAACAGGATTGCTACCGTGATACCCAGGCCGATCAGTGGGTCGGCTAACGGGAAACCTAACCAGACCCCAATCGCGCCAAATAGTACCGCCAGCGAGGTAAACCCATCAGTACGGGCGTGATAGCCGTCAGCCACCAACGCCGCACTACCAATCCGTTCGCCCGCCCGGATACGATATTGAGCGACGACTTCGTTACCAATAAAACCGATCAAGGCGGCGGCGGCTACCCACTCAAGCTGACTCACCGGTTTGGGATTGAATAAGCGTTCTATCGAAACCCAGGCAGCTACTACAGTAGAACTGGCAATCATCAGCACCACAAACACCCCGGCCAGGTCTTCGGCCCGGCCATAGCCGTAAGTATAACGGCGGGTAGGCGGTTTCCGGCTTAACGAAAAAGCCAGCCAGAGCGGGATAGCGGTAGCGGCGTCCGAGAAGTTGTGGATGGTATCAGCCAGCAGTGCTACCGAACCGCTTATAATTACAACGATTAATTGCAGTACCGAGGTCACTCCCAGGCCAAGTAGCGAAACTTTGACGGCCCGAATACCCTCGGCTGATCCGGCCAAAGCATCGTCCAGACTATCGGCGGCATCGTGGCTATGGCCGTGTCCAAACGGCAATAATTCTCTTAACCAGGCGAATCTGCCGGTAGGATGGTCGTGGCCGTGGTCCTGGTCATCCTCAGCGTGAGCATGAGGGTGTTCAGCGTGGTCGTTTCCGCCAGAATAGTCTTGCGGTGACTGGGAGATAGGCGAAGGGCCATGTGAATGTGCTAAGGTCTGGACGGGGTGAACCTGGTCGTCGTCGTTTTCGTCTTCGTCTTCGTCTTCGTGATGATGGTCATGGTCTTCGTGGGGGTGATCATGCTCATCGTGGTCGGTATGCGGAAGGGCGTGATCGTGCGAGGGTTGGTCGGCCTTTCCCGCTGTAGATGCTGAATATTGTTCCATTAAAATATACTCCCCTTAACTACTTTTCTCTGCCTGATTTTGTTTAGCTTCGGTACTTAGAGCCTAGCCGAAAAATCCATCGACGGAGCAATGTCCTACATACACCCAATTTTTGTTGGATATGGCTCTGCCCATTGACTGTTCCGCCCTACTATTTAGCTGCTTTTCGGCCAGGCTCTTAATAGAAGAGCCAGAAATTAACTTTTAGTCTCCACAAACTGCTTTTCTAATACAGGCAAGTTCTGCTCAACGTGGTCGAGGTGATAAATTGCCTGGCGCAGCAAATCACCAACATGGGTATCGTCAATCGAGTAATAAATGCTATTACCTTCGCGTCGGAACCTGACCAGTTGAATATCTTTTACTCCCTTGGGATGATCTGATGCTATTTTAACGTTTGTTCAAATACTCATGTAGATATGATGAACCCCAGAGGAGAGATTGTCAATATGTTTTGTGGAATTCGTGAGAACCTCACGGGGCAAATCGAAAGTAACGTTGAGGAATTCTTCTAGCTTGGCTCAGGCAATTAGCATAAATAATTCATAAAAAAGGAAGACCATCTTTAGCGGCCAGGCCGGGCCTGGTTAACCAGGGAACTAAAGCTCCTAGCTGGCGAGAGAGGCTGCGGCTACCCGCACAATCCTCTCCTGGAGGAATTCAACAGTCCTACACGGCTGGCCCAACAACTTGACCGGTAGACCAGATTTTCTGCCTCTACAGCGGGTCGCAACCGACGATAAGCTCGTTTGCAGGTAGAAGAACCGGAGTCTGGCCCGCTCTACCGCCACGGATGGCCTACTGTCAACCAACCTTACACCGGGCGATAAAGCTCGGTTGATTATGAAGCTAATGGATGGGCGAAAGTCATAAATTATGTTAAAATAAAAGCTATAGGCGGTGCAAAAACCAGAAATTACACTATAGCAGAGGCAAAAATATGGCCGACCAGGATAAATTTGTCGAAGAAATTACCGATAAAGATGACAATTTCTCGAAATGGTATAACGAGGTAGTCCGTAAAGCTGAACTAGCCGAGTATGGCCCGGTGCGCGGAACGATGATTATCCGGCCTTACGGTTATGCTCTGTGGGAAAACATTCAAAAGCTGCTGGATGCTCGTTTCAAGGAAGTGGATGTCGAAAACGCTTATTTTCCTTTGCTCATTCCTAAAAGCTTCCTGGAACGCGAAGCCGAACATATCGAAGGGTTTGCACCCGAAGTAGCCTGGGTGACGCGGGGCGGGGGCGAGGAACTGGAAGAACCCCTGGCAATCCGGCCCACCTCCGAAACCATCATTGGTCACACCTATGCCCGTTGGGTTCAGAGCTACCGGGATTTGCCGATTTTGATTAACCTCTGGAATAATGTAATGCGCTGGGAGAAACGCACGAGCCTTTTCTTGCGTACCAGCGAATTTTTGTGGCAAGAAGGTCATTCCGCTCACCGCTCGATTGAAGATGCCGAAGAACGCTGCCTGATGATGTTGGAAACTTACCGGGCCTTAGCCGAGGATGACTTGGCAATTCCGGTCGTGACCGGGCGCAAAAGTGAGAACGAGAAATTTGCGGGCGCACTTCGCACCTATTCAATTGAAGCCCTCATGAGCGACGGGAAAGCCCTGCAAGCCGGAACTTCGCACAACCTGGGCGAAAACTTCGCCCGAAGCTTCAACATTCAATATCTGGACTCCGATACCCAGCGCAAATACTGTGCGACCGTTAGTTGGGGAGCCAGTACCCGGCTAATTGGCGGCCTGATTATGACCCACGGTGATAACGCCGGGCTAATTATGCCACCCCGTATCGCGCCGGTTCAGGCCGTTCTAGTCCCGATTTATCGCAAGGTCGAGGAAAAGGCCACGGTTGCCGAGGCAGTCGAACGCATTGGCAAAATGCTCAAAGAGGGGGGCGTCCGCTTCAAGGCCGACTGGCGCGAAGAAACGCCCGGTTGGAAATATAACGAATGGGAAATGCGCGGTGTGCCGGTGCGATTGGAAGTAGGGCCGCGAGATGTTCAAAATAACAGCGTGATGCTGGTGCGACGGGATAACCGGGCCAAAGAAGCCGTCGCGGTCGAGGCTCTACTCTCGCGCTTGCCGGAAGTTTTCAAGGAAATTCAGCAAAACCTGTTCGAGCGAGCCTCGAAATTCCGGGCTGAAAATACCAGGGAAATCAGCGATTATGAAGAATTTAAACAGGTCATTGCCACTCATCGCGGCTTTGTTAAGGTGAAGTGGGCCGAGGATAGCCTGACTGAACTCCAGATTAAAGAGGAGACTAAAGCCACCCTCCGAAACATCCCGCTCGACCAGAGCGGCTTTACGCCTGGCCCCAGCCTGCTTTCGGGTAAGCCTGCGGATTGCTACGCCCTTTTCGCCCGCGCTTATTAAGTTTTAACGGAATACCCAGGCGATGCCAGTCTGCCGCCTGCTAATACCTGTGGTGCTAGAAAGAACCGACCGACCAACCCCGGCCCTGGTTAATCAGGGAACTAAAGCTCCTAACTGGAGAGAAAGGCTGCGGCTACACTCTAGCAGGTGTACCGCCATTTCGATTTGCCGTTCGACGCTCACGCGCGAGATTGGCCCGGCCACGCTGATTGCGCCCATCACCTGCTGGTTGTAGTCGAAGACCGGCGCGGCAATCGAAGCGGCGTCCGGCGTGCGTTCGCCCCGGCTAGTGGCATAACCGCGCCGGGCAATCTGAGCCAGTTCTTCTTGCAAAGTCGCCAGGTCGCGTCCGCGTTTAGCCAGAATAGGGGCCGCTTCTTCCAGCAAGCTCAACTTTTCGGGAGAAGCCAGGAAAGCCAGAATTGCTTTGCCAGTCGCGCCCAGGTAAAGCGGGTACACTCGGCCAAGCTCAATCGTCTGGCGAATTTCCTGGCGGCTTTCGACCTGCAAAATGTAAAGGCGTTCCCGCCCAACTTTGAGGCTAAAAGTCGTCGTTTCGGTCGTGAGGTCGCGCAATTTTTCGAGGCAAGGTAGAGCTAACTCACGGGCTTCAAGCTGCCGCAGTTTAACCAGGCCCAACCGCATCAGGGTTGGCCCTAACCGGTATTTCTTGTTAGTCTGGTTTTGTTGCACATAGCCGCGCTTTTCCATGCTGGTCAGCAGGCGGTGGACGGTGCTTTTGCCCAGGCCCAGTTCTTTACCCAGGTCGGTAACGCCTATCTCGCTCTGGCCGTTGCTCAACACTTCCAACAGATCGGCCACCCGCTCGAAAACCTTTACACCTGGTTCGCTATTCACGCTCATGTTTTGTTTACCCAGACCCACTTCATCTTTTTAGAGAAGAATTGTTCCTACTGACGGAACGGCATTTCATTTTCAGTATGGTACAATAGCCCTGCCTGAGTGTCAACGTGAGAGTTTTTGTGGACTGAGGAGAGAGGAAATGGCTCAGCAAGGCGAGTTAGAGGGAAAAGTCGCCCTGGTGACGGGCGCGGGGCAAGGTATCGGGCGGGCTATCGCGCTGGCTCTGGCTGAGCGGGGCGCAATGCTGGCTCTGGCCGACCGCAACAAGCTCAGCCTGAAAGAAACCGCCCGCCTGGGCCAAAATCGCGCCACCGCCACGCCTCTCGATGTCCGCCAGGGCCAGGCCGTCGCCGAGTGGATCGAAGCGACCAGAGCCGAATTTGGCCGGATTGACATTCTGGTGAACAACGCCGGGATTTTCCCGCGCCGCCCTTTTCTGGAAATGAGCGAGAACGATTGGGACGCCGTGCTGGACGTGAACTTGCGCGGCGCGTTTCTATGCGCCCGCTATGCTGCCCCCCATATGCGAGAGGGAGGCGGAGGCCGCATAATCAATCTTAGTTCCAGCGCGGCTTTCGAGGGAACCCTGCGCGGCGTCCATTACGCCAGTTCCAAAGCTGGCTTGCTGGGTTTTACGCGAGCCTTAGCTCTCGAACTGGCTCCTTACGGCATCCGGGCCAACGCCGTCGCCCCCGGTATGACCGATACGGCTCAGCCCAGGGGCGGCCTGAGCGAAGAAGAAATCGCGGAGCGGGCCAGTATCATCCCGCTAGGCCGAATCGGTCGCCCGGAAGAAGTCGCGGGCCTGGTGGCCTGGCTGTGCGGCCCCGCCGCCGACTACATCACCGGCCAGACTTTTCATATCAACGGCGGAGCCTACCGCAGTTGAGGCCGGGCTAGAGAGGGTCGGGGCCAGGAGCAATCGCGTCTACTTCGATTTCAACCAGAAAAGCCGGGTCAATCAAGCGGCTAACTTCAACCATTGTGGCGACCGGCTTGATCTCGCGGAAGAACTCGCCGTGGGCGCGTCCGACTTCCGGCCAGTAATCCATCTTCGTCACAAACATCCGCGTTCGCACGACCGCCTGCAAACTCACCCCGGCCTCGCTCAGGGCCGCTTCGATTTTGCGCAGGATGTAAACGGTCTGAGCGTAAGGGTCGCCCGCGCCCACGACCTGACCGGCCTCGTCTGCCGCCGTAGTCCCGGCCACGGCAATATACGGCCCGACCCGCACCGCCCGCGAGTAACCAATCAGGTTTTCCCAACGTCCGCCACTACTGATGTTCTTGCGCTCCATAACTCACCTCGAAGGAATCAAAGGCTCCAACTTAATGCTGGCCGGTTAGAAGATTGATCACGTACAGGCCGACAATATTGAGGAAGAAGCTGATTAGTCCAAAAGGCCCCCATTGCCAGATCGCCTGTCCCCAGATGATGATCAGCACGACTCCCAGGCAAAGCGTCGTGCCGTAGGGAATAAACTCGCGCCAGCGTTTGCCGCCCACGAAGAAGAAACCGATTGCTACCACGCCACCCAGCACCGACCCCAGAAAGAGGGCCGCCGCGACCCGGTAGTAACCCATCATCGCACCGATCAGGATTGCCAGCAGCACATCGCCAAAGCCCAAAGCTCGCCGCCGGTAAATCGCCAGCGCAATCAGATAGATCAGGTAAAATAGACCGCCCCCGATAGCCGCGCCGCCCAGGAGATTACCCAGGCCGTCCGGCAGGCTATTTTCAGGGTGCGGCCCGCTCAGGACGGCCACGACCAGAGCCACGCCGCATCCGGCCCAGATCATCACCGGGTAGATCAGGCGATGCCGCCAGTCAATCAGGGCAATCGTGGTCAGCAGGAAAATATAGAACAGATTGACGCAGTAGATGTAAAGAGGCAGGTCTTGATAGAGCGGCCAGGCGAAAGCAAAAGCTACGGCCATAAAGATTTCGACCGCCGGAAACCGCCAGGGCAGAGGCTTACCGCAGTGCCGACACCGCCCTCGTTGCAGAGCAAACCCGATTACGGGCAACACATCGCCCAGGGTGAGGCGTTCGCCGCTCCGCACGCAATGCAGCGGACCAAAGATAGGCCGTTCGACCTTTGGGAACCGTTCGGCCAGCACGTTTGTGGCCCAACCCGCCGCCAGCCCTGCCAGAGCCGCCAGTACATAGGGCAAGATACTCACGCCGGGCCTGCCGCGAGGGCTGCCCGTGCCGCCGCCAGCATCTCGGCCCTGGGTGCTTCCAACCCGGTCCACCACTCGAAAGCCATCGCCCCCTGGTAAACCAGCATCGTCAGACCGTCCAGCAGGTGCGCCGCCCGGTCGCGCACGGCCCTTTGAAAAGGCGTCTCGCCGTAAGTCAGGTCGAAGAAATAAGTCCGCCGGTCGGCGTCGCGTCCGGCCATCGCATCAGGGTCAATCGGGAAAGCCTCGTCGGGGTGCAGCAGACCATGCGAGGAAGTATTGACTACAAGGGTACGCGGGTTGCGGTTGAAGGGCCAGGCCGCCGGGTCGAGCGGAGTCGCGTACATATGGGTATGGGGGAAGCGCATCCCAAGCTCGTTTACCAGTTCAATACCGTTCTCCCAGGTACGATTAGCTACGGCAATTTCAACCGCGCCGGCCTGAGCCAGGGCGTACACCACCGACCGGGCCGCGCCGCCCGCCCCGATCACCAGCACGCGCTTGCGCTCCGGGTTGTAATCCGTTTCGTACAGAGCCTGCAAGAAACCGCCTACATCGGTATTATGGCCCAGCCAACCGTCTTGCGCTTCGTCCAGCAGCAGGGTGTTGACCGCGCCGGTTCCCTCGGCCTCTTCGCTGCGGGCGACTGCGGCTTCCCAGGCCGCCCGTTTATGCGGCACGGTGCAGTTCAGGCCCAGAAAATCCTCCTGGCGGGCTTTCTCCAAAAACGCCTCGAAATCCGACGGCGCGACCTCCCACCGCTCGTAACGATGCGGCAAGTGATGGTAATCGAAGGCTACCTGCTGGAAAACTGGCGAAAGACTATGCTTGATCGGATAGCCGATTACCCCAATCGGGCGCGGCGAACCGTCGGCCCGGTAGAGGCGGTTGGCAAAAGAATTGTCGGAACTGTTGCTCAAGGTGATAACCCCCTTTGAAAAGAAAAGGATGACGGATGACGGTCGGCGATTGCCAGGAAGCAAAAGCTGCCAGGAAGCTCTCCGGCAGCCTTTACTTCCCTAAATACTTCTTAATGTTGGCGTTATGCTCTTCCAGGGTGCGGGCGAAAGCGTGGCTTAGGTCGCGGTCGCCGGTCGCCACGAAGTACAGGTAATCGGTGCTGAACGGCTCGGTCGCGGCCCGCAACGAGGCCAGGCCAGGATTGCAGATCGGGCCGGGCGGCAAACCGTTGACCTTGTAAGTGTTGTAAGACGAATCTATTGCCAGGTCTTCTTTGGTCGGGACAGCCCACCAATCGCTAAAGCCTGGCTCTCGGCTGGCCTTGAGAGTATCCCGCGCCCACTGCACGGTCGGGTCGGTTTGCAGCTTCATATCAATTTTAAGCCGGTTGTAAAAGACGCTGGAGATTTTAGGCCGCTCGTCGGCTTTGGCAGCCTCGCGCTCGATAATCGAGGCCAGCGTGACGGTCTTGTAAAGACCCAGACCTTCGCGGGCTTTCTGGCGCATCAGCGAGTCGTACTGCACGCCGAACCGCACCAGCATCATTTCGACAATCTGGCTTTCGGTGTAGTTGCCGGGGATTTTATAGGTATCCGGGAAAAGAAACCCTTCCACCGAAGCTCCTACCGGCTTATCGTTGAGGAAGCCAAACTGCCAATCTTCCTCGCGGACAGCCTTGAGGAATTTCTTAGCATCCCAGCCGTTCTGGGCCAGCACTTCGGCAAATTGTTCGACCCGCCAGCCTTCGATAAACCGTACCGTGCGGTCGTTAAGCCGCGAGGAAGTGATAGCTTCCAGCACTTCGTCTACATTCATGTTCGTGCGGAGAAGGTACTGCCCGGCCTGCACTTTGCCTTCCGCATTCAGCAATTTGGCCCGCACCCGAAAAACAAAGGTGTTCCGAATGAGTTTGTTAGTATAAAGTTCGTCGGTAATCTGGCTAAAGCTTTCGCCCTTGTTGATGTTAAAGGTGAAAGTGTCCTCTTTGTTGCTGGCTCGCTGGCCGACCTCGAAGAAAAAGAAGATTCCCAGGCCGATAGCGACAATAATGCCGACCATCACGAAGCCAAAGAAAACTTTGAGAGCCTTGCCGAAGACGTTACCCGCCGCCGCGCTCAAACCCGAACTGCGCACATTCATAACAGCTTTACTTCCCTTTGTTTCTTGCCTCGCCCATGCCAGGTGGCCCTGGCAGCCAGGTCGCACCCGCAACCTGCGAACGCTCAACACTAACCAGAATGTCTAAAGGCTAATTTTATTTGGCCTGAATGTATTGCATTTTAACAAAGGGGGTCTAAAAGGGCAAGCCGGGAATCAAACCGGCGTAAACGGCTCACGTTTAACATAGCTGTAGATAAGCGAGGCAGTGGTGGTCAACCTGGTACACTTGGCCCGTTTGTCACAACCGGAATATTTGACCAGTCTGATAGCTAAAAACCTCTCCTTTTTGGTATACCTTAGCTAACCCGTTACCTAATACTCGATATTTATCCCCTTGAAGAATGACGCTTGCACTTTCCTCGACTGTAATAACTGGAATATTCTGGTGCTTGCGCTGAAGTAATTGTTTCATTACTTCTTTACCTCGAAAAGTGAAATAACCTGCAAGTGAAACAAATATAACATCAGGTACGAAGCCTAACCCCTCAACCACTCTCAAACTATCTTGAAAGGAGCAATCGTACTCTGGTAGCAATTCAGCTGAGCCATGTGCTCCGCTTAATATTGTGCCTTGTTCAAGTGCTTCAGCTATGCCATCCCAGCAGATTGAACCCTTCAAGGTCTTAAGCCACGAGAAATCTTCAAAGCCAAAAGAATAGCGACCGCTACCAGCCAGACAAATTAAATTAGCTTTGGCTAATCTACTGGCTTTTCTACTATCTTCAGCAGCCTGACGGTTGTTTATCTGAATAACTTCGATGTTACGCGCCCCTAATTGCTTGAACCAACTCGTCCCTCTCTCACCAAGACTTTGAGCCGAATAGTGTGCGCCATTTAGACTCGGCACGATTATTACCGAAGCATCTGAACCCCCGGCTTGCTCCAATAAATACCGGTCAACACTTTCGTTTCCTTCCTTAAATCCTACGGAATTAAATGCAATCATATATCCTTTTCATCGAGTATATAGGAGCCGGAGAAATAACCTACCACCAGGTTCTATCTTGTTCTCTTGCGGCACATCTATATAGAAAGTACACCGTTAGCCGGGGCCATAGGTCAGCCACCCAGCGTCGGACCAACGATGCTGCTGATACCAAAACCGCCGCTTAGAATTCCTTGAATTTTACCACGCTCTGCCGGGCCGGAGAAAGCTTCTGCCGCGATGCTCATCGCTACCGGCAACATCGCGCCCGCCCCGATACCCTGCACTCCTCGCCACAGGATCAGCTATTCCACCGAATGAGCCTGTCCTGCCAGCATCGAAGTAGTGATGAACAAACCCATACCGCCGAGATAAAAAGGTCTAATAAAGTTTGTTTGGCAAAAATTGTATTGCCAGGGACATGAGGCCATGCTATAATCGAGTCAACATAACACGTTTGCAGGCGTTTCAGGAAAGTAGTTCAGGGTCATAAAGGGTTAGAATGCTCGATAGTCACTCGCAGGAGCTAGTCGAGAAAGGAATAGCCGCACTCAAGGCGGGCGAACGAGCCGAAGCCCGGAGCCTGCTGGCCGAGGCGGTGCAGCAAAACCCCGGAAACGAGCGGGGCTGGCTTTATCTTGCCGCGCTCTTGCCCCGCCCGCAAGCCCAGGCGGCCCTCGAACGAGTGCTGGCCCTCAACCCGGCTAACCGGCAAGCGCAACGCGGTCTGGAAAGCCTGCGTCAGGCTCCCACGCCTCCACTCGAAACCGCTACAGAAACTCAGCCTATCGAAGCTCCGGCACCTCCGGCGGCTGATCTCTCCAAAACAAACGGGTCGGCCAAAGCTGTGGCCCGGCCTGCTCCACCCAAAAACCCTCCGAGTGTGGAAGAACTGCCGGTCAACTCGAACGAAACGCCTAGCCGCTACACCCCACCGGGCGGACTAGCCGCCAACATGCGAAACCAGGTCGTCGAAGCAACGGTTAAACCGGCCCGGCCCGAACCGATCATCTTCGAGCGCGGCTACCACCCGCTCGAATCGAGCGAGGCCGCTAGCCCGGTTCCGGCCAATCTTTCTACCGAGGAAGCTCCACCCGAACTGGAGTCTGCCCAGCTACGCAACCTGCTGACCGCACCTTACCTGGCCCGGCAACGGCGAAAACGGGTTAGCCCTTTCCTGGCTTTCTTGCTGTTTGTAGTGCCGGTGGGAGTAATCGCGGTAGCGGTTTATTTCCTGGTGTTGCAACCCGCGTCCGGTCAGGCGCCCGTAGGGGTGGCCGCGCCCACTCTGGCACCTACCCCGGCCCGGCCTTCCCCGCCCGCCTCTGGTCTTAGCAATCTGAACGACACTCCGCCTCCCGCCCCGACGATAGAGGCAACTCCGCCTGGGCCGACCGCCACGCCCGCGCCGACCATCCCTGCCGCTCTCAAAATAAGCGTTGCCCAGAACGAGCGGGCGGTTCTGCGAGGCTATACTTTGAGCTTTAGCACCTACGAAAACCGCTCCAACAACTTCTCTTTTGGCGGAGCCGGAACACCCAAAGGCGGCTACCACTTCGAGGGTCTTCTGGTAAATGTCGAAAATACCAGCCCGCAGGTTTTGCCGGTCGGCGTCGAGGTCTTTCAGGGCGTGGATGGCCGGAACAATTTCCTCAAGCCCCTTAGCGGCGGACGCGCCCCTTCGCTGGACGTTACACGGCTACAAGCGGGCGAAAGTCGGCTGGCCTGGCTAACTTTTGAAGTCGAGGACGGTACCACCTTGCGCCGGGTCTCTTTCAACCCGACCGCTCAGCCCGACCTGAACAATTCCGCCGATGTAAACCTGACTCTTCCGGCAGTCACACCCGCTCCTACCCTCAAACCGACGGCCCGCCCGACCAGCACTCCTAAACCAACCGCGACGGCCACACCCGTACCGCCCACCGCCACACCCGCCCCGACTTTTACGCCGGTCATCGTAGGCGGTGTACCCGCCGATGAACAGCCCGGCGAGGGGTCAGCGACGGCCACAATTCAGCCGACCACAGGGCCGACCCTGGCTCCTACCACGGAACCGGCCACGGAACCGGCCACGGCTTTACCTACCGCGACCCCCGCCGATACAACGCCGCAGCCAACCACCCTACCTCTAGCCGAAATGAACAAACGGCTGCTGGTTTCAAGCTTTGCTATTACCGCCACTTCTTACGTCGTGACGCCTACCATCAAGCCGCCGCCGCTGATCCTACCGAGCGGCTACCACTACGAGGCGGTCAAGATTGGTCTGGAAAATACCGGCGCGAACGATGTCGCGGACTACCTGACGACCTACCCGTTCTACCTGCGCGACAGCGAAGACCGGCTTTACAGCGTCGGCCCGCATACGTTCGACGCCGCCGACAAATTCAACCCCAAAGTCTTTGCCCCTACGGCTACCGCGCCGGGCAAAACCCGCGCCGCCGGAACGCTCTACTTCCTGGTACGGGACGGCTCAAAAGGGCCGCGCACCCTAATCTTTTACGCCACGCCGGAACTGGATAGTCCCAGGATAGAAATAGCTCTGAAATAGCCTGGAGTAAATAAATTGCAGTAAATAAAAAAACCGGGCTAACATTCCCGGTTTTTTTATTTATTTGAGGCTTAAAACTCGCCGCTCAGCGAATCTCTTAGTAAATCAATATATTCGAGGGCTACGCCGGTTCCAATAGCCACGCAGTTGAGCGGATTGTCGGCGACGTAGCAGGGTACGCCGGTCACGTCGGCTAGAAGCTGGCTGATATTGCGCAAAAGGCTCCCGCCGCCGCTCATGACCATGCCCCGGTCAATGATGTCGCTGGCGAGTTCGGGTGGCGTATCTTCCAGGACGGTGCGAACGGCTCCGATGATGCTTTCGAGCGGGTCGCTGAGGGCTTCGGTTACTTCGTTGCTGCGGATGATTACGGTGCGAGGCAAACCACTCACCTGGTCGCGCCCGCGCACTTCCATCGTCATTTCTTCTTCGAGCGGGATCGCGCTGCCGATCCGCATCTTGATTTCTTCCGCCGTGCGGTCGCCGATCATCAGGTTGTATTTGCGCTTGACGTAGGCGGCGATATGTTCGTCCAGCTTGTTTCCGCCCACCCGGATCGAATTGCAGGTGACAATGCCGTAGAGCGAAATTACGGCTACTTCGGTAGTGCCGCCGCCGATGTCAATGATCATGTTGCCGGTCGGCTCGGCAATCGGAATTTGCGCCCCAATCGCCGCCGCCAGTGGTTCGCGGATCAGCCAGGCGCGTTTTGCACCGGCCTGGATCGCTGCGTCGTAAACGGCCCGCATTTCGACGTTTGTTACTCCTGCCGGGATGCAGATCATCACGTCCGGCTTGACCACGGCAAAGCGTCCGGTGGCCCGCCCGATAAAATATTTCAGCATCGCCTCGGTGACAACGTAATCGGCAATGACGCCGTTCTGCATCGGGCGGATTACCTCGACCGTTTCGGGCGTGCGGCCCATCATTTCGTAAGCGGCTGTTCCTACCTGCAAAACCCGGTTATCTTTGGTCGAAATGGCGACCACGCTTGGCTCACTCAGTACAATTCCCTTGCCCTTGACGTATACAAGGACATTTGCCGTCCCCAGGTCTACCCCTATTTGTTTGTTTGATAACATTTTTCTTGTTGCACTAACTCGATAGACAAGCTGAACTAACCAGCTTCTACGCTAATAAATCCACCGCTCAGGAAAATTTGCCATCTCAGCCTGTACTGCGAGGCACCCGTCGTCGGGCTAAGCAGGGCGATTATAACATAGGGCCGGGCTACGGGGCAAGGTTGATGGCTCTGGCGACTCTGGCGGCCTCAGCCCTTAAAGCGTCTCGTAGGTTTCGGCCACCCGGCTATCGCAAATCTCGCGGATGCCCTCAATAACATACTGCTGGAAATATGGCGCGGTACGATGAGCTTCCAGGGCCGCATCGTCGCGGTACTGCTCGTAAAGAAAAAACTGGCGCGGATTGGTCGGCGAACAATGGGCCTGGTAGACCAGATTGCCCGGCTCGGCCCTGGTATGCTCGGTCATAATCTTCAAAAATTCGACCGCCTGGGACTCCTGGCCTTCTTTAATAAGGTAAGTTACGGCTAAACACAGCATGTTTTTGCTCCTCTAAGCTTTTTATCATCTTTCTAGGTCTATTTTAGCAGAACTTTAAGCCCTCAAACATGTTATTCTATATGAGGATGAAATAATGTAGCCTCTTTTAGTTCTGGGCTGCGCCTGAAGTAAGGCAGGAATTTTAGCAATGAAAAAACATAATCAAAAGACAAATTTTTCCGGCCTGGGACAGGTCAGCCGCCGCCGCTTTTTGCGAGCGACCGGGTTGACGATGATTGCCGGAACCGCCGGTAGCCTGCTGGTAGCCTGTGGCGAAGAAGCTTCACCCGTACCCGGCCCGATTGAAGCCACCACCGAAGCCGCAATTGTACCCGGCGGGCAGCCTGCTCCGGCTTCCCCTGCCGCCGGTCAAACCGCCCTCACCCCAACTACAAACCCGGCGCGTCCTTCGGCCCCACCCGCTCCGACCCAGACACCCGTTTCGACTAATCCGCTCGATACGGCCAACACTTTTCTCAAAGCCTGGGGTGAAAAACGTTACGCCGATATGTATGCCCTGCTGACGATCAACGCCAAAAACTTTATCACCCAGGAAAAGTTTGTCGAACGCTACACCAACATCACCGCCGAGGCGACTATTTCCAGCGTCCAGGCCGTTCCCGCCGCCGGACTAAACCCGCCGGTTCAGGGTCAATCGGGCTACAACGTCCCCTTCAAGGCCAGCTTCAAAACCGCCCGCGTGGGCGATTTCAACCAGGATAACTCACTACCTCTGCAAGCCGAGGGCAATCGCTGGCGGGTCGAGTGGACGCCCGCCGTAATCTTCAAGCAACTCGATAACACGACTTACCTCGTGCGGATGGTGCGTACTAACTCGCCTCGCGGCCAGATTATCGCCCGTGGCAACGTGCCGTTATCGGCCCCGGTCACGCTCTTTCAGGTTTACGTCGTGCCGGGCCAGATCGAGAACGAGGAGCAAGTGCTGACCCCGATGAGTCAGCTTTTGGGCCTGCCGCCCGAAAAAATCAAAGACCTGTACAAAAACGGTCAACCAACCTGGCGCATGCCGATCAAAGACCTGCCCGCCTCCACCCCGCCCGATACGCTCGACCGCCTTCGTGCTCTCAAAGGGGTTTTCGTGGACGAAGCCGATACGCGGGGTTATCCGCAGGGGGCGAGTGCCGCTCATATCGTCGGTTATGTCAACTCGGTGAACGCCGACGACCTCAAAGCCCTGGCTGCTAAAGGCTATACCGAAGATGATAAAGTCGGGCGAAGCGGGGTAGAAGCCTGGGGCGAGGATATTCTGGCCGGAGGCTTTGGCGGCAAACTGACGATCATCCAGCGCGACGGCGGCACGATTTCAACCCTGGCCGAACGCCCGTCAACCCCCGCCTCGAACCTGATTTTGAACCTCGACATGAAAATCCAGAAAGCGGCGGAAGTGGCCCTGGGCGAGCGCATGGGCAGCATCGTGGTAATGAATCCAGTGGACGGCGCGGTGCTGGCGCTGGCAAACTTTCCTTCTTACGACCCTAACCTTTTTATCTCCGGCCTGACCACCGAGCAATTCAAAGCTTTGAACGATGATAAACGCCGCCCGTTCCAGAACCGGGCCGTTAACGGTGGGTTGCCGGTGGGCTCGACTTTCAAGGCGATCACGATGGCGGCGGCCCTCGAAAAGCTGGGGATCAATTCGCAGACGCGCTTTACCTGTACCGGACATTGGACTGGTCTGGGCGAGCAGTTCGCCAAAGATTGCTACCTCAAAAGCGGCCACGGCTCGATCAGCCTGTTCGATGGCCTGGTGGCTTCCTGCGACGTGGTTTTCTACGAATTGGGCAAGCGGCTGGACGAGTTGGACTCGAATATCATCCCGTCTTTCGCTAAAGCTTTCGGCCTGGGTAGTTCACCCGGTATGCAGGGGCTGTACGACTCGCCGGGCCAGGTTCCCGACCCTAAATGGAAGCAGGAAAAGCTAGGTCAGGGCTGGGTGCGCGGCGATGCGGTCAACCTGGGGATCGGGCAGGGCTACCTGCTGGCCTCTCCTTTGCAAATGGCGGCGGCATACGCTGCGATTGCCAACGGCGGAGACGTGCCAGTTCCGCGCCTGGTCGAACGAGCCGAAGGCGGTCAGCCTCGCCCGTTCACGCCTCAATCTAAAAGCAAAATCCCGGTCAGCGAGGCAAATCTGGCCGAAATCCGGCGAGCTTTGCTCAACGTAACCCAGAGCGGAAGCGGCACGGGCAACGCGGCTTTTGGCAGTTCCCGGATCAAAGTAGCAGGCAAAACCGGCACTGCCGAAAGCGGCCAGGAAACCCCACACGCCTGGTTCTTGTGCTATGCCCCGGCCACTCAGCCCAAATACGTTATCGCGGTCTGCCTCGAAAACGCCGGGTTTGGCAACGCCCTGGCCGCCCCGACCGCCCGCAAACTGGTAGACACTTTGCCTTTCTAGCCCAGCCGTGACAACAAAAGGGCGGTCAGGGTATAAACCCTGACCGCCCGTGTCATGGCCCGCTCTTTCCATTAGTTCGGCAGAGCCGACAACCAATCGGCGGGGCTAGAGGCCGTGGCAAGTGAAGCGGCTAATAAAGTTAGCTCCGCCAGGTTGCGCCCGGCTAACTGCGCTTCCAGGTCGGGCGGCACTTCTTTGCCAAAGCGGGCCTGAGCTTGCAGCAGAATTATCTTTTGCCAGGCCGCTAATTCTCCTTCGGCCCGTCCTACCGCCTCCCCTTCGGCCCGGCTTTCGGCCCGCCACCTGTCAGCGATGTCACCCACGATGCTCTCGGCACTCAAATTCTGTCCAAAGAAGTCGCCGACCTTGCGCTTCCAGCCCGGCAAGAGTTGCTCACAGCTAATCTCTTCGTCCCCGCTGTACTCCCGGCCCTTTTCGTTATTGCCGGCTTGGTACACCCAGATCGTGCGCTTGAGATGATCAATATCCCAGATTACTACCGCCCCATTGTCGAAGTAAACCTTACGCTTCTTGCGCTCCTGGGTGCGCCGGTTGGAAGGAGAGCGGATTTCTACCACCAACTCAGGACTGCCCCGCAATACCTCATGCTCCCGCCCTGGCTCGACTGGATCGACCTGCTTCTCGAAGCGTTGGTGGGAGATCACACACACATCCGGCTTGTAAACGTCCTCGTTGAGCATCACGCATTCCAACTGGTCGGGGTAGGCTTGCCCGAAGCCCAGCGAACGGGCCACCAGGGATAAGATTTCCAGGATGTTGCCCGCTACTCCTCTTTCTCTGGGATTAGTCATAGGTTGCCAGACCAACCAGCCGTTGAAGATTTCGAGCGGTTCTTCCGCCACCAGAACCGTGGCATTACAAATGGTGTACGGCCCCCTTTGCCGCCGGTAAGCCGCTCCATAGTCAAGCGGCCAATCCTGGCGGGTGGCGGCATACTCGGCACTACCATTCGGGCGGGGTTGAACTCCGTTACCATTTTTACTTTGCCTCGGCTTCTTCGGTTTCGCTAAAGTCTGGCTTGCCATCGGCTTATACCTTTTACTTCTTCTTTAATACAGAATAGACTTACAGGGCAATATAAAAATATAGGGCGATCAAAGCCTGGGATATTGTTCCCTATGATCCTGATTATACCGCAACAGGGCGGGTGTATCCAGGCCGAACCGCAGCATGTAGGTGTGATAAGGTCGTCACGAATAACGGGACGAAACACAGGATAAAAAGCGTACTACGGGGCTACTTGCAAAAGAACTGACCTAATACTAATGTCGGGGTCAATATTATTTGCAGCTCTAAGAGCTAACTTTGTCACCCTATAGTTTTAAGGAACGGTGGCAGAGGTTTTTTAAGAAACTGGGTTCACTCGTTCCCAGGCTTGAGATATGGCTTCAATTAGCCACCATTCCCAAAACTTCAACCGCTTTCCTATGTCGTATTCCAAAGGAATCGGTGGTTCTGTTTCGTCCCCATCGCCTGGTAGATTATGTCTATAACTGTAAAAGCTTCTATCGCTTCCACGACAAAATAATCAAAACCTGACAGTTCCTGGTAAGGTTTTATTCCGTGGAGGATAAATTGCAGGGCATTCATTGAAGCACGCCAGGCACTGAATACATCGTAAGTGAAGTGAGGTTGGAAGAAATACCAGTAATCATCTAGTACCTTCTGTGCTTCTCCGAAAGTTGTTCTGTGATTCAAATAGCCTTCGGCAGTTTTCAGAATTTCTCGGACTTCGCTCTCAGTTTCATTACCGTTACTTTCATTACCTTCACTATAAGGTAACAGGCCGACGCTTACAAATGAAGGCTACTTTTTTAGCAGTTAAAAAAGCTAACCAGCAAAGGGCAAAATCTGCATCGGTGTAATCAGACAAGTAATTGGGAGAAGTACGAGTTAATATGCGTGAAAAACCGAATTTTAGATAAAGTTCTAATCTATCTTCGGGTGTAAGTTGGTGCTGGGTGGTTTGCCTTATTCTCCTTAAATGTTGCTCACATAATTGTTGTACTTCTAAGGGCAACTTCATTTTTAGTTCCTGATTTGAATCTTAATAATTGTGGTTATACACACTAAAAAGCTCAACGACCCACACCTCTTGTCTAGCTTCTAAAGCTTTAATAAGAGCAAGTCCGCATCTTTTAGAGGAAATCTTCACCTGCTTCCTTAATGTCGGGATCAGGATCATTTGCAGCCCTAAGAGCTAACTTTCTGGTTAGTTCTTTATCCAACAAAATATACAATTCTAATAATCTTCGATATTCGTCATAATCACCGGTGATTAAGATAGGTTCAGCTATTTGTTCTATCCTTGCTAGAATCTCTTCTTTAGGTATCAGTAATATAGCATCGCGCACAGTTTGTATTGAACCGTGTGAAAAACTAGCAAATTTTACTAATTCAGGCAACAATTCTGATAACTCGGAAGTAGGAAGAAGATGAAGTATATAGGAAGCCGCTATTCTCTCGCGACCAGCAATACTTAAAGCTCTAAGAAAAAATTAAACTCGGTTTATATCAGGTGCTAAAAGTTTCTTTAGACTGGCTTGATAAGCTTCATCTAAACCAGTCCTGGTATTTGCGTAGTTCTTAACAAACTCTTCCCAAATAATATCTTCATTTAAAGAAACCATACCTATTGTTTCCTTTCAGTCCACTGCCGGGATGGATTATCAAAATATTCCTTAAATTCCTCAAAAGTCACGGGTTAGCCCAGAGCTTTAGGGTTATAGGGCGGACGGCTCGGCGGGTCGGCGGCGGGCAGTACCGGTGATTCGGGGCCGGTTGTGGTCGCTCTCTCGCTCTCGTTCTCGCCCTTAATTTCAGGCGTAATGTCAGCGAGGACGGCGGTAGTTTCGACCGGGCTGGACGAAGCCGGGGCAACCGCCGCAATAGCAGCAGCATTTTCGGGCAGGGTGGCGGGACGAGTCGAAGTAGCTTTGCGACGTGAGCCGAACTTGAACCGGGCTGCTCTGGCCGCAGGAGCAGTGGCGGTGACAGAGGCAACGGCGGCACGGGCCGGGACCGCCGAGCGAGGCAAGAGACGGCGGAAAGGATTAAAACCAGGTCGGCGCGGCAGGGGCTTCACCGCTCCAACACTCAACAACAAGAATACCAGTCCAATCGCAGCGTAAATCAGCAAATAGACTTGCCAGAGTGACCAGGCAAAGAGGGTGGGTAGCTTGCTCAGGTAATAATAGCGGGCCGCATCGCTATCCGGTGAGAAAGTTAGCGAGGAGTAATAGACCTCCGGCTTACCCCAATAAAGACGGCTGTTAGGAAAATATTGCAAATCTTCCCCGTTGCCCGCCCGGTAGGGCGCGTTTGGAGCCAGTACCGAACCGAGAGCGGCTACCGGATTAAAGACCAGTATTCGCTTGGGCAAATCGAAGGCCGGGTCAATCCGCGCCCGCATCGTGAACGAACCACCTGGGCGGGAGGTATCGGTGTTAAGACCTGCCGTGATGCTGCTGCTGACTATCGGTACTCCCACCAGCAGCAGGAAAGCGAAACCAAAAGTTACAATTATGGCCGTGCTGGTGCGCCGGAACAACCCGGAAAAGAACAGACTAACGTTGCTCAGCACGAAAGCTTCCACCAGGACAATCGCAAACCCCGCCACCAGATTGTCCACCGTTACCCCGCCGAATAGAAAAACGACGCAGGCGACCGGCAAGGAGGCCAGGATCATAATCGCCATAAAACCGAAAGCCGCCGCTAACTTGCCGTATACCAGCGAATGACCGCGCACCGGCGTTACCAGGATCATATCATAAGTGCCGTCTTCCATCTCGCGGCTGACCAACCCACCGCAAATAGCGGGCGTTACAATTGCTACCATCACGATCAGGTAAAGAAAGACCGAAATAAAGATGTCCTGACCGGTCTCGAAATTACGGGTAGGGCCATAGTTACCGCTCGAAGTCGAACCGCCGTAGCTATAAGAACTGGTCGCCCCCTTGCGAAGATAGATCGTCAGGATGAAAAGCGACAGCAACAAAAGATGCACGCCCAGCAAGGCAAACGAGCGCGTTCCGCGCATCCGCACTTTCATCTCGCGCAGAGCTATCGGGTTAAACGGCCTGGGAGGTAATTTAACAGCCATAATACACGTATACTTTCTTTTGCCTGGCTTAATTCCGCAAGAACAGTTCTTCCAGTCGGGCGGTACTCTGGCCGTACTGCGCTACGAAAATACCCGACATCGTGAGATGGGCCAGGAAAGCGGCACTGGTGCGGTCTTCGCCTTCGATTAGCGCGTCCAGGTTCAGGCCGGTTTCGTCGAGGCGCAGGCTACCTTTGACTAATTTTGGGAAAGTTTCGGCGATACGGGAGGCGCGTTTGAGGTCGTCCAGGCTTAACACGCGTAGCTTGATGCCACGGCGCGGAAGCGTCTCGATCTGGTTGATCACTTTCTCCGCCGAGCCGGAACTGACCAACCGCCCACGGGCCATAATTCCCAGAGCGTCGCACATCTGCTGCACTTCGCTCAACACGTGGCTGCTCAGGATGATCGTCTTACCCATGCGGCTCAGTTCGCGCAAGAGTTCGCGCAATTCCACACGAGCGCGAGGGTCAAGCCCACTGGCCGGTTCATCCAACAGTAGCACCTTCGGATCATGCACGAGGGTATGCGCCAGACACAGCCGTTGCTTCATACCCCGCGAGAGGCTGCGCACAGCGTCTTTGCGGTGGTCGCTCAGATCTACCAGGTCAAGCAGTTCGCCCACCAACCGACCGCGCCGCTTGCCGCCGATGCCATAGCAGGCGGCGTAAAAATCGAGATATTCCTCCACGCGCATATCGCCGTACAACCCGTATGTA
>JBBRBE010000100.1:0-22564 GCA_038206175.1 Chloroflexia bacterium | reverse complement strand
ACTGAGCTACCCGGCAGCCTGACCTATATCGAAACCGTTTCAAGTGTACAATCTTTCCTGGTGCTGCTGGCCTGGGCCGCTCTGTTCGTTTTCGCGGCAATTCAAATTTTTGCGGGGCGCGACATTACGGATTAAACGAGTTCGCCAGTCTTTTGCCCAGATTGCAAATAGTTTGTTAAACTCTTGACAAACCAGGACTTTTGGTGTTAAATATTTTTAAGCTTGCTGACTTGTTCAATCCGGGCAAAGCAGAATCCTCTGGATAGATACAAAGTGGTATCTGGCTCATTCCAGCCGAGCATCAAATAATCTTTAACTCCTCTTTCTACACTGCTGTAGTTACCCTGCGCGTGTATATTAAATCTAAAGACAGGTTAAGAAAAACAACCTGGTCGAGCCTTTGAGGTGCTTGCGCCCAGGGCAAACCGTTTTTGTGCGCTTATCGTTCAATCTAAAAACAAGATTGGTTAACAAGATGATTATAAATAAAGGCGCAAACCGATTGAAAAAGCTGGTAAACCTGGCCCCGTTGTTTGGGCGTTTCCTGGCAGTCGGGTTGGGCGGAACTATAGTAAATTTAGGGGTGTTGTGGCTGCTGGCCGGGTTGGGCCTGAATCAATTCCTGGCCGCGCTGATTGCAACCGAAGTTTCGATCATTCATAACTTCATGTGGCACGAAGGCTGGACCTTCCGGCACACTCGACCGCCGGAGGATTCGGAAGCGTTGCCCACCTCAAGCTGGCAACGCTTCCTGGGCTTTCAGGTGCTAAGTGCTTTTGCAGCAATCTTCACTCTAGGCTTATTTGCCTTTTTCACCGGCGCATTACACCTGTTCTACCTGCTGGCCCAGTTCTTTGCGATAGGTTTCGCTACCGTCTTGAATTTCATCCTGAACGCCACCTTCACCTGGCGGGCCGTGGGGTTGAAAAAACCTGAATCTGAGCCGACGACCGGATTGCTGGCCCGGTTGCAAAATCTGGTGAGCAAACCCCAACTCTAGGCCTTAGCGGTCTGGCCGCAACAGGCGGGCCAGCCCGACCACTTCCGCCCCCAGTTCGTCAATCTGAGCCAGAAGCTTAGAGTCTAGCAACTGGCCGCTTTCGTCGAAAAGACGGCGGGCCGGGGAAATGTGCAAACTGCCGGGCGCAATCAGCACTCGCAGGGCGCGGGCGTTGTAGATCAAAGCGGTCAGAGCGTTCGGCCCGGCCTGAGTTCCCCCGGCCAGAGCCATCAACCCGGCCACTTTGCCGCTCAGGTAGAGATGCGGGCGACGCGGCAAAAGTTCCAGAAAATCGAGGGCGTTCTTGAAGGCGGCACTGGGCGTGCCGTGGTAAGTCGGGGCGCACCACAAATAGCCGTCTGCCGCCCCCATAATCTCCAAAAACCGGGCGACCTTCGCCGCGTCGGGATAAGCTTCCAGCGACTGCTCCGGCACGAAGAAAGGCAACCCTGCCGCGTTTAGATCGAGCAGTTCAACCGACGCTCCGGCCCTGGCCGCACTTTCGAGCGCGATTTTGAGAACGCTCAGGCTGTGCGACCCGGCCCGCAAACTGCCACCCAGCCCGACGATTTTCAGCTCGGCCCTTTCGCTCACTAAAGTGATGCTGGCGGATTGGTCGCGGGCGGGATCGGCGGGGTCGAGGCATCGCCAAAAGCATAATCGGTGCGCTCGTCAATAACCTTGCCGATGTCGCGGAGCCATTCGGTATTATCCTGCACCGGCAAGATCGTCCGCACCAGGCCGAGCCGATTAACCGTGCGGGCCAGGTTGAGCGGAAACATGCTCAGGTGATCCACGTTTAGCTGCACTACTTTCCGCACCAGACGGCGGAAATTGTCGTCCCCGGTCGTGCCGGGTAGCGGGTTGCCGATACCATCCCACAGGCGGCGCAATTCCTCGGCCCGCGTCAGCACGCGCACTTCACCCTCCCCGACGACCTGGCTCTGGCAAGCCAACCGGTAGCCGCGCTGCAAGCGACGCACCGGCAACCAGGTGCGCTCGACTTCGTTCGGCGGCGAAAGATTTTCGCGCCCGGCCAGCACCCGGCACTCGCAGGTCGTACACAGGCCGTTACCATCGCATACAAAACCAATGTGCGCTCCCTCACGGCGGGCTACCGTCAGCAGTCCCTCGCCCGGCAAAACCTCGACGGGTACATCATTGATGATCAAGTTCGCCATTTGCGACCTCTTCGTTAGTGTTAGTGTTAGTGTTAGTGTTAGTTTTATTAGAAATCAAAATTGAAATTAAACCAGAAATTAAAACAGCACTCTTAGTCCAAAGGTACTGACATTATAGCCGGGCCGTGGGCCGGGCGCAAGATAGGCGTGCTATAATCCGGCTGTCGAAAATCGGACGAAAATCGGATCAGTGGTGACAGGCAGGGGCGGGGTTATTAGAACATTCTCCTACAACCGAATAGAGCCGCTAAAAAGGGCGGCCAGGCTGAAGGGTTGGGCCGTGGGCCGGGGCGGGCAGGCCATCGGGTTGGGCCTGGCAGGACTGGCCGGGCTGGAAATAGGGCGGGCTTTCCTGGCTCTTTTCAGCCCCATCGTGATTGACTACTGCGAAATGATGGTGGCGGGCGCGACGGAACAACTCAAGGCGGGCGGGCTGCGAGAGATGTACGCGCCGCCCCTGGCTCCTTATGGAATGCCCGGCGTGCAGTATCCCCCTCTGTTCATCCTGCTGACGGCCCTGTTTACCGCCTCCTCCGGCCTGGGCCTAATCCTGGCCGAACGGCTGCTGGCCTGGAGCCTGTATGTCGGGTCGGGGCTACTGGTCGGCCTGATCGTCTGGCAGGAGACGCGCCAGAGGTGGGCCGCTATAATCGCGGCAACCCTGCCTTTTTGCTTTTGGAGCGTGATCATCTATCTTCACGCCGCCCGCGTCGATCCTCTGGCTCTCTTCCTGAGTCTGCTGGCGGCCTATTTTTATCGCCGCCTGGGTAATAAGGCCAGGAGCCTGAGCGGGCCGGGTCTGGGCCTGGTGGCGGGCCTGGCCGTGGCCGCTTTCTTCACCAAGCAAACCTATCTGGCCGTATCCGCCGCCGTTTTCTTCGATCTGCTGCTGAGCAACCCCGCCCAGGCCCGCCCCAGGCGCAGCGAGAGAATAAAGGCGGCGGGCCTGTTCGCCGCCCTGTGGCTGGGTTGGGCCGGGGCCGGTTTCGCCCTGTTCGGCTTTCTCTCCGGCGGTGAAATGTTCGGCATCTACGAACCGGCGCGGGCGGGCAGCTTTATCTTCGACCGCGTACCGGCTTTCATCGCTTTTTTCGTCCTCGACCACCTGCCTTTGCTGTTGCTGGCGGCGTTCGCCCTTCGCCGCAGGCGCCAGCTTAAAAGCGGCACTTTCTGGCCTCTGTACAGCCTCTTTGCCGCCCTTGCCTGTGTGACGATCATCAAAGACGGCGCGGTAGACTATTATTTTAACGAACTGGCCTACGTCCTGTGCGTCGTGATCGGGGCGGGGGCCTGGGGAGGAAGCGGGCGCGGCGGGAAGAAAGAAATCTTGCTGGGCGTGCAGGTCGTGATCGCCCTGGCGATGTTCGTGGGGTGGAGCCATTGGAAGGACTTCGATCTGGCGGCCCCGCCGTACCGGGCGGGCCTGGCCCTGGTGCGAGAGGCCCAGGCCGAGGAAGCCCGTGGCGGCAAACCGGCCCTGGTGCTGGTAGATAGTTTCCTGCTGGAAACAGGCCGCGCCCGGCAGGTCGGAGACTATTTCATTTACTCGGTCTTGCTCTCCAATGGCAAGCGCGACCTCGAACCGCTCCTGGCCGACGTTGAGACCGGACGTTACGGCCTGATCGTCACGGAAAACTTTTTGCGCCTTCCGGTGCGTCTTGAAGCGGCCCTGGCAAACCGCTATAATCTAAGCCTGATTATGGGCGACGATGGCCGTAAACCGTACTGGGTCTACCGTCGGCTGCCCTCCACACCGTGAACGTGCAGCCTCATTCTTAATTCAGCAGGAAAGCCAAAGTTTATGAATTTCGACCTTGAGCGGGCCAGGCGGGAAACGCCGGGCGCAGCCAATGTGCTGCATTTTAATAACGCCGGAGCGTCCCTTATGCCGCAGCCCGTACTGGACGCGACCATCGGCTATTTACAGCTTGAAGGACAGATCGGCGGCTACGAAGCCGCCCGGCAAGAGGCGGCCAGGGCCGAGCGAATGTACGGGGCGGCAGCCCGGATGCTCAACTGTGGGCCGGACGAAATCGCTTTTGTGGAGAACGCCACGCGAGCCTGGGATATGGCTTTTTACTCCCTGGCCCGCTCCTTCCGGCCCGGCGACCGCATCCTGACCGCCCAGGCCGAATATGCCAGCAACTACCTGGCCCTGTTGCAGGTGGCCCGCCAGAGCGGAGTTACGGTCGAAGTCGTGCCGAACGACCCGGACGGCCAGATTGACCTGGAAGCGTTGCGAAACGCCCTGGACGAGCGGGTAAAACTGATTGCCCTGACCCACGTACCAACCAACGGCGGGCTGGTCAATCCGGCCCAGGCGGTCGGCCAGATTGCGCGGCAGGCGGGCGTACTCTACCTGCTGGACGCCTGCCAGTCGGTCGGGCAGATGAAAGTAGATGTGGCCGCGCTCGGCTGCGACTTCCTGAGCCTGACCGGGCGTAAGTTCTTGCGCGGCCCGCGTGGGACGGGCCTCCTGTACGCCCGCCGCGAGGTAATAGAACAGATCGAGCCGGTCTTTTTGGATTTACATTCGGCCCGCTGGGTTTCGCTGGACGAATACGAGGTGCGACCAGATGCCCGGCGTTTCGAGAACTGGGAGTCGAACCTGGCCGGTAAGATCGGGCTGGGCGTCGCGCTCGATTACGCCCTGGGCTGGGGTCTGGAAGCCATCGAGGAGCGCGTGACGGCTCTCGCGGCCCGGTTGCGGGAACGCCTGGGCGACCTGAAGGGCGTGCAGGTGCGCGACCAGGGCCGCCACCAATGCGGCATTGTCACTTTCTCGGTCGAAGGCCACGAAGTAGCCTCTGTTCAACAACGTCTGGCCGAGCGGCGGATCAACGTCTCCCTTTCGCTCCCGGAATATGCCCGGTTGGACGCCGAAACCCGCCAGCTACCGCCCCTCTTGCGGGCCTCGGTGCATTATTACAACTCGGAAGAAGAAATCGAGCGGTTTTGCGACGAACTGAATACACTCTTAACAATTGCATAAATAATTCACAAATAGGCAGACCAGCTTTTAGGCTCCACCGCCCGGCCACACCCGTAGAGCGTGAGCCGGGCGGTCGAACAGCTAAGGAACATTCATAGTTTGTGAAATTTTTATGCAGTTACTAAGTACCGCCCGTCACTAGAAAGGTACGTAATTCTTAACTATTTCAGACAGCTTCGTCCGGTCGTGCCATGTCACGCCCTTCGGGTGTGACAGTCTGAATACTTACCATAATTCAAAACTATTTCCAAAACCGTACCTTTCTAGTGACGAGCGGTATTAAATTAATCAGGCCAAACAGTATTTACGCCAGATAAGGAAACGAAAGATGAAAACGGAAGAAGAGATCGCCGCCCTCCCTGGCAAGACGCCCGCCGTCCCTGCTCCGCGCCAGCGCGACCAGGATGTGCAGCAGACCAACGACCCGTTGCGGGCCAGCGTGAGCCTGCTCGGTCGGATTCTAGGCGATGTGCTGGTGGAACAGGGCGGGCCGGAACTCCTCGATAAAGTCGAAGAAATCCGTAAACGCAGCATCGAATTGCGCGAGGCCTTCACCCTTCCGGGCCAGCAAAGCCTTTTGGACGAGTGCGCAGCTCTCGAACCAGACCTGGCTTTTCAACTGGTACGCGCCTTCACGACCTATTTTCATCTGGTGAACCTGGCCGAAGAACGCGGGCGGCTACGCACGCTCGAACAGCGCGAACGCGACGAGTGGCCGCAACCTCGCGGCGAGAGTATCGCCCGCGCCTTTGCCGAGCTAAAAGAAGAAGGAGTGACCGCCAGCGAAATCCGGCGTCTCTTGGGCCGCATGTTGATCGAGCCGGTTTTTACCGCCCACCCGACCGAAAGCCGCCGCCGCTCGGTGCTGGATCATCTCGAACAGATCGAGCGACTGGTGGCTCTGCTCGACCGGGCCGACCTGATCCCCTCGGCCCGCCAGCAAGCCGAAAGCGACCTGCACCGCGAGGTGAGCGTGCTGTGGCAGACCGACGAAATCCGCCCGACCCGGCCCACCCCGCGTCTGGAAGTCGCCAACATCCTTTACTATTTCGAGAATAGCATCTACGGGATGGTGCCGCGCCTCTACCGCGACCTGGAAAAAGCCCTCCTCCAGTATTTCCCCGGCGAAACTTTTATGCTGCCGACTTTCTTGCGCTTCAACAACTGGACGGGAGCCGACCGCGACGGCAACCCCTACATCACGCCGGAAGTGACCGCCCGCACCGCTCGCTGGCAAAAAGATACGATCCTCAAAATGTACGCCGCCAGCCTGATCCGCCTGGGTACTTACCTGAGCAATAGCTCGCGGCGGGCGAAGGTTTCTAAAGAGCTTTACGACTCGCTGGCGGCAGACCGTCGCCGAATGCCCGCCCTGGCGATCCGGCTGGAACAACATAGCCTTTACGAAGCTTACCGCCAGAAAATCACTTACATGCAAGAACGCTTGCGCCTCACGATTGCCCATAACCAGGCGATTGCCGAGGCTTTTGCCGCCGCGATCCGGCTTGGGCTGCCTCCCTCGGAGGCCGGTAGCGGGTTAGCGACCCTGGACGAAGCGGCGCGGGTGGCGATCTACCGTGCGCCGGGCGAACTCCTGGCCGACCTCGGCGTGATCGAAAATAGCCTGCGCGAGAACGGCGGCGACCGCATCGCGGATGGGCCGCTCTACGACCTGATGATCCAGGTCAGCGTGTTCGGCTTTCACCTGGCCGGGCTGGAAGCCCGCCAGCATAGCGGGCGGCATACGGCGGCCCTGACCGAAATCTTCCGGCGTACCGGCCTCTGCGACGATTACGCCGCTCTGCCGGAAGAAGAAAAATGCGCTCTGCTCGAACGTGAGGCTAACAACCCCCGCCCGCTCTTCCCCCTTCGGCTCGATTTCGGGCCGGAAACAAACGAAACTATCGAAACTTTCCGGGTCATGCGCCGGATGCAGGAGGAAGTCAGCCCGGAAGTCTGCGAGAATTACGTAATCAGCTTCACCCATCAGGCCAGCGATGTGCTGGCGGTGCTGTTGCTGGCGAAAGAGGCCGGCCTCGTGCGCCTGACCCCTGGCGGCGAAAGGCCGGTCGAAAGCTCGCTCCACATCGTGCCGCTTTTCGAGAGCGTCGAGGACTTACAGCGTAGCCCCGACCTGATGCGCCAGCTTTACCGCACCCCGGTCTACCGCCACAGCCTGGCCGATTACGCCGACCTGCAAGAGATTATGATCGGCTACAGCGACTCGAACAAAGACGGCGGCTTTTTGACCTCGAACTGGGAGCTTTACAAAGGACAACGCGCCCTGGCCGAAACCAGCCGCGAAGAAGGGGTGGACCTGCGGTTGTTCCACGGGCGAGGCGGCGCAATCGGGCGAGGCGGTGGCCCGGCCAACCGCGCAATTCTGGCCCAACCGCCCGGCACGCTTAACGGGCGGCTCAAGCTGACCGAGCAGGGCGAAATCATTTTTGCCCGCTACGCCAACCCGGACATTGCCCACCGTCATCTCGAACAGGTGACAAATGCGGTCTTCCGGGCCACCCTCAGCCCAAAGGCCCGCGCCGGACGCAAAAGCATCGAGGAAGCGCAGACCGCTATCATGGAGCAGTTGAGTAGCCGCGCCCTGACAACCTACCGGGGGTTGGTCTACGAACATCCTCATTTCCGGCGTTATTTTCTGGAAGCGACCCCGATCAGCGAGCTTAGTCGCCTCAATATGGCTTCGCGCCCGGTCAGCCGGGGCGTTGGCACCAGCATCGCCGATTTGCGGGCGATTCCGTGGGTCTTTAGCTGGACTCAAAACCGCCATTACCTGCCCGGTTGGTTCGGAACCGGCACGGCTTTGCAAGAATTTCTCTATCCAGACGGCGGCGACGAACCCCACGCCGCGAACCTGGAAGCTCTGCGCGGTATGTACGAAGGCTGGCCCTTCTTTCGCACCCTTCTGGATAATGCCCAGCGTAGCCTGGGCGTGGCCGACCTGAATATTGCCCGCTTGTACGCTTCGCTCGTGACGGACGAGGCGATTCGAGCGGAAATATTCGGGACAATCGAAGCCGAGTATAACCGCACCGTCGGGGCGATCCTTTCAATTACGGGCCTCCCGGCGATTTTAGATAGCTTGCCGGTGCTGCAACGCTCGATCCGCCTGCGTAATCCTTACGTTGACCCGATTTCGTTCGTCCAGGTGGCCCTATTAAGTCGGCTCCGCCGCGAATGTGGCCCCGCCGCGATTGACGAAGACCGCGACCGTTGCGACGAGATACTCGACATCATTCTCCACTCGATCAACGGCATTGCGGCAGGGGTGCAAACCACCGGGTAGCCCCAGGCTTTAACCGCTTGAAAGAGCCAGATTGTGACTAATCAACTTAACAATTGCCTGAATATTTCACAAACATGAAAATTCCTTGAGCGGCTAATCCACAGCGTGAGAGATATTTTATTAAGCCAGGACCGGGTGGTAATCAAGACCGCCCGGCCCTACCCGCCTGGGTGCCGTTGGCAAAGAACCCGGCTACTCCAACGAAGCCCCCTGAACAGGGCTAATACCATAGGCAAGGCGAATGCAAAGTCGGGTTCTGGCCTGACCTGTCTTGCTTGGTCTGCCCCTGTCACGCCCTGCGGGTGTGAGCGTAGCGAAGAATCTTCTTGACGAAGCAAAATTGTGCTTATTGAAGAAGATTCTTCGCTTAAATAGAAGGTATTCAAGACCTGGCTTAGTTATCGCTCACACCCGTAGGGCGTGACAGGAAGCAAAACTCGGACTATGCAACCGCCCTGTTGCCCGTGACGATGCAATACCGAGGTGGGATTAAATGTGGTAAAATTAGCCTAAATTTGATATGCTCAGGCTGACCGAAACGAACTAATCGTGTGGATTCAGGGAAACAAATAGTGGAAAGTGAAATAACGTCCTTTAGCGACCAAAAACTTGAACTTGAGGCTCTCCCCGAAACCGAACCGCGTCCGTCTCAGGAAGATTTCAGCTTTGGCCTGATTGATAAGATACCGATCTTTAACTATCTGGTTTCTTCGGAGCGGGTCGGCTGGTATCGCACTATAATGCGCGTATTTCTCGCTCGTCACCGCGAACTGTATAAATATCAGCTAGGCGCATCGGAAATCTGGGAAGCCGTCCGAGAAAGTTTCGACCCCTTATATAGCCTCGAAAAATGCCAGGCCGATCTCAAAGTGCTGGAAGATTGGGGCAACCTCATCACGACTTACGATGCCAGCCGACATACCTCGATCCAGAGCTTCCGCTCTCCGGCCCTGCTTTATCAGGCTACTCCCCTGGCGATTGCCGTAGAAACTTTCCTCGAACAGCAACGCCGGGTAGGAAGTTCGCTAGGAGCTTTGCGGCAGGGCGACCTGGCCCGCCTGTGGGAAATTGTCGAGCGGTTGGACGGCTGGCTGGAAAAAAGCCAGGCTGGTTCGTCTCCTAGCAGTCTGGAACTAAGCGAAGAATGGCGGCGAGCTTTCGAGCTATTTAACACAATGGCCCGCGACGCGGCCCAATACCTCGCTAACATGATCTCGGTGGCCCGCCGTCCACGGGCCGGGCTGGAAGCTTATCAGAGCTACAAGCGAGCCGTAGTAGAGTATGTCACCAATTTTGGTCAGACCCTGGCCTATTACAGCGTTTCCTTTCGAGAGCTTCTGGCGGACTGGCTTGAGAATGATAAAGCGGCGGTTTTGCTTGAAGCGGTGGCCGACCACCTCGAACCGCCCACTCTGGAAGAAGAACGCCGCCAGCCCCGCCCAAAACTGCTGGCCGAAGCCGGACATCAGTTAGAAGCTCTGGCGAACTGGTTCGCCATTGGCAGCAACGCCGATAACTTCCGCCGCGCCGCCGCTTCCGAAGTAGAAAAGGTCGTGCGCCGGGCCGAGCAATTTGCGACCGCCGCCCGCCTCAACGCCAACTATGCCGCCGACCTCGATAGCCTGGCCCGCCGTTTGATCGAGGCAACCGACCCGGAAGAAACCCGTCAGCTAACTCTGGTTGCTTTTGCGCACGGCTTGCCCGCGCATTTGCCCGAAAACCTGGCCGGGCCGAACGGAACCAGTGGCTCTCAATCGGCCTGGGACGAACCCCCGACTGTCCAGCCGATCCTGCGGGCTATCGGGCGGATGCGGCTGGATCGAACGGTGGAACTGGCGATTAGCGATAACCGGGCGGCCCAGCAAGTCCTGATCCAACGCCGCCTCCTCGAACGGGCCGAAGAACGGCTACGCTTCCAGGCTCTCTTTGCGACCGGTACTCTCAATGTGGGCGAAGCGCACTTAGCCAGTGCCGCCGAACGTACCGCTCTCCTGGCCGTCGTGCGCGGTTGCTTGCGCGATAGCCGCTTTCAATATCGCGCCCCGGACGGCTCGGTTATAAAGATGCTCAACCCGACCGAGAAAACCTATGGCTTGCTCCGCGCTCCTGACGGCGGACTGTTGATGCCACGCTACCAGCTGGTTAGAATCGAAGATTGAGCCAGAAGGCCAGCAAACCGGCCAGCTTGAAGTTAACTGATCTATCAAACGAGACTAACCGAGCGAAACTAACCGAACGAGACTAACCGAACGAGACTAACCAGATAAAAATGAGTGAAACTTTGATTGACCGGGAAACCGGCGAAATAATAGAAGCAGCCGACCCCACTCCAACCCAGGCTCTGGCCCGGCCCGCCAGGGCGCGTTCGGGTACGCAGGTGGATGTGTTGAGCCAGGCCCAGGTAATTCTGATGGAAAACGAGGTGGTCACGCGCAGCCATCGGCCCGATCACTTCCGGCTGGTCAACAATCAATTCGCGGCGTTGCAGAACTGGCACGACCTGCATACGGGCTGGCGAATCCGCCGTAGCCCGGCAGTAATCCGCCTCGTGCGTGCGCCCGCCGCCTTCGTGCCAGGTTATCTCTTTCGGACGCTGCGCGAACCCCGCGATTTCGCCTGTTTCGCCTGGGCCTTGTGGTACGCCGAAAGCCGCCAACTGGCCGGACGAGGTAACGACCAGCAATTCTTGATGTCGCAACTGGCCGAGCGGCTGGAAGAACAATCCCTGGTCGGCCTGCTTGCGCCACACGTCGCGCCGCTCGATTTCAAGAAACAGGCCGACCGCTACAGCTTGCGCCGGGCTTTGGAAGCTCTGCAAGACCTGGGCGGGTTGCAACTGGTGGATGGCGGAGCCGAAGAATGGGCCAACCAGACCGGCCAGGCCGACGCTCTGTGGGAATTTACCGAAGTTACGCGAGCTTTGATGACCGCCCTGGAACCTCAAAAAGTCCAACTGGCCGGTCAGAAACTCGATGGCGACCCAAACACCCTCAAACCGGCCCGCTTGCCCGGCCAGGAACACGTCGAACCTTTGCAACGCGCCTGGCGTGCGCTTCTGCTTGGCCCGTCCCTGTTGAACTACGACGACCCGGAAGCTTTCGCGGCCCTGCTGCAACACGCGGAACGGGTGCGGCACGAACTGGCCGAAACTTTCGGCTGGCAACTCGATTTGCGCCGCCAGTACGCCGCCGTAATCCGGGCCAGTGGCACCGCTCTCGGCCCGCTTACGCTACTCAATTTGCAAGGCGCGGCGGATCAGGCGGCTTTGCTGTGCTGCGAGGTGATCCGGCAAAAAGTTGCCGCCCAGAGCCTGAACAGACCAGATGCCGACGGCTGTCTGCTTCTGGCCGAAGGTGAACTGGCCGAAATCTTTCGGCAGGTACGCGAAAGATTTGGCGACCGCTGGGGCAATACCGCCCGGAAAGCTCATTTCCCGGTGCTTTTGCGCGAGGTATACGCCAAACTGCGCCAGGCCGGACTTATGCGCGGGCCAGACCGCAACGGCTATGTTTTGATCCTGCCAACGGCAGCCCGCTTTGCCGTTGCCTACAGCCGCGAGGACGAGGAAGAAACGCTCGCGCCTCCCGAAGCGGCCTCACCCGCCCTGGCTGCCGCCGAACAACTTCGCCTTCTCGACAGCGAAGCCCGCCAGGTCAACGAAACCCATAACGCTCAGGTCTACACCACCGGCACAGTCGCCAAAATGCTGGGCGTAACGGGCTGGACTATTTTGCGCTGGATCAACGCCGGGCAAATCAAAGCCGAACAGCGCGGGCGCAACTGGTATATCGAGGCCGAGGAAGTAGAGCGATTGAAAACTACTGGAAACGGAACTAGAACCAGAACTGCAAATGGTGCCAGAACTGGAAACGGAACCGAAACCCCCGATGGAGGAAATCAGGCGTGAGCCACCAACTTAACCTGAATGTTTTTGGGCCGGATAGTGGCCTGTTCGAGGACGACGAAGATAGCCGTCTGGGAGCTAAAGTTGATTTCTTGCAAAGCCAGAGCGGAGGAACCGAAGGCTACCGGCTGCGGCGAATCATCCTGTGCAATTTCTGGCTCTACGGCTTGCAAGAGTTCGAGGTGGCTCACGGTCGCCTGTTCCTGGCCGGTGAGAATGCCAGTGGGAAATCGAGTGTGCTGGCGGCGGCGTTACCCCTGGCCCTGGATGGCGACCTGCGCCCCAACCGCCTCGATACTTTTGGCGGGCGCGACCGCCGGATTGATTATTATGTGCTGGGCGGAGCCGACTCTTCGACGGCCTACAACTACGAACGCCGCACGACCTATATCGCCCTGGAATTTGAATGGTGCAACCCTGACCAGCCGCCTTTCGCCCCCGATTTACGTTCGCACTGGCTAGAGGGAAATGAAGAAGAGCGCGAACAGGCTCGCTGGTTAACCGTGGGCGTGAGCCTGGCCGGAAACGTCAATGCTTCCGAACGTATCCGGGCTTTACGCTTTCTCGTTACCGACGGGGCGCGTTTCGGCCACGCTTTGCATATGGTGGACTCGAAAGGGGTCGCCCTCGATCATCCCGGCTTCAAACGCTTGCTGGGCGAACACGGCACTATTTGCGATACCGTGGCCGAATACCAGACCTTTGTAGCCCGCTATTTGTTTGGCATCCAGGAAGTTAAAGAGTTTCAGAACATCATCAACATGTTACTGGTGTTGCGAAAACCTAATCTGGGCAGCGAACTTAACTTCTCCCGTGTCCACGATTATCTCAAGCAATCGCTCCGCAAGATACCGGACGAAACGACCCGCCGGGTGACGGGTACTATCGAGCGAATTGACAGTATTCAAAGTCAGGTGGAGCGGCTGCAAGATGCCTGGGAAGCAGCTATCCGCCTGGACAATGCGGCCCAAAAACTGGCTCTGGCCGGAGCGCGGCGGTCGGCCCTGGGTTTTAACCGGGCGCGGAGCCTTGAAATTTCGGCTCTGGGGCAGTTTACGCGCTACCGCAACGAACTGGCAACCGCCCAGACCGAACGCGAGGCAGCCCAGGCCCGCCTGGACGAACTAACGACCGAAGAAGGCCAGGTCAACGGCCAGATTGCGGCCCTGGAAGCCAGCGAAGGAATGCAGGTAGCCGAACGACTGGCCCTGGTACGCGAGGGAGCGGCCCAGGCGGCGGCCCAACTTGAGCGGCAAGCCGCGCAACTGGCCGGAACCGGGGCCGCAGTCCAGGCCGCCCGCCAGAGGCAAGAGCGCGGTCTGGCCGGGTGGCAAAAGCTCTATGCCGAGATGACGGCAACCCTGCAAAGTTTGCAAAAAGATGCTGCCGAACGAGCCGAATGGCCTCTGGCGGCGGCTCAACTCGAAGAGGCCGAGCGGCAAGTGCGAGCCTTCTCGCTGCAAAGCGATCAAGCTCCGGTCGTTCCCTCGGCTATCGAAGCGTTAGCGGCCTCGTTGAGCCAGGAGCGGATCAGCCGCCTCGAACAACTGGAAGAGCTTTACCGCCAGCGCGAAACCCACGCCACCCAAGAACGAGCGGCCCGCGAACGCGAAACCGAAAAGCTGAACGAATACGACGCGGCCCGGCAGCGACGAGACGCCGCGCAGGAAGCCGTTACCCACTCCCGCGAGGAGTTAGCGGGCCAGTTGCGCCGTCTTTACCGGGAAGGCCGATGGCTTTCCGAACTGCCGGAATATTCCCTCGCTGCCCTGGTATCGGCTGCGTTACGGGCCGACCTGAGCGAATATCGGGGTCTGGCCGAAGATTTTGCGCGTCAGCTAGAGCGGTCGGGTAGCCGTTTGCAGGCAGAACAGGCCCGCCTCCTCCAGGATAAAGGCGTCCTTCAGCGTCAGAAAAGCGACCTCGAAACTCTTTACCGCCAGAAACAGGCCGAAACCGATCTGGCCCCGCTAAGAACCGAACGCCGCCAGCAAGCCCGTCAGCGTTTGCAGGCCGCCGGGGTCGCCGCCATGCCGCTCTACGCGCTGATAGATTTTTCCGCCGCCGCCGAGGGAGAACAGGCCGGGCGGATCGAGCGGATGCTGGAAGATGCCGGGTTGCTGGACGGGCTGGTTATTCGAGACGACCAGCTAGAAAAAGCCCTGAAAATCCTGAGCGAGGCAGGTTTAAGCGATTGCTGGTTGCAACCCGCCGCGCCGGGCCGGACACTCGCCGGTGTGACCCTGGCCGATTGGCTGACCTTTGACCCGCAAGCGGTCGAAGGGCAGGAGGCGACCGGCTGGCAAAGAGCCGTCGAGAATATCTTGAAACTGCTCTCCGGCGACCAGCTTTTGAGCGCGGGAAAATGGCAACAGGGTTTGTTAGCCGGGCAGGTCGGCCCTGGCCCGGCCACCGGCTACATCGGGACGGCCAACCGCCGCCGCTTGCGTCGTCAGGAACTGGATAATTTGCAGAACCGGCTCGAAGCGGTCGGGGCGGAACTAACCGCTATCGAAAGGCAGCTCGAACAAAATTCGCTCGGTCAGCAGGAATTTGCCCAGGAACAGGCCCGTCTGAGCGAAGCGGGCCGGGCCGGAGAAGTCGGGGCGGCAGAGGCCGAGCGCAACCGGCTCGAAGCCGAACGAGAGCGGGCCGAAAAGACCCTGACCGACGCTCAATCCCGCGCCCGCGAGGTACGCCAGCTTCTCAACGCCCTGACCGCCCGAATTTTGCAGGAAAGCAGCGACTTACCGCCTACCGCCAGCGATCTCCGCCGCTTGCGGGCTTTGCGCGAAGCTACCAGCGACCTGCGCAATCGCTGTGCATTGCTGCGCCAGTCGTTGCAGGGAGTAGGCGAACGCTGGGCCGAATACCGCGAGAACCTGGACAGCCTGGAAGCCGCCCGCCGTAATGAAGTTCTGGCCGGACAGCTTCAAGCCGAAAGCCAGGCCCGCTATACTCAGGCTCAGGCAGAACTGGACGAACTGGAACGGGCTATGCAGTCTGCCGACCTGCAAGACTTGATCGAGCGGCTCTCCCGGTTGCGCACCCGGCGCAAAGAACTACCCCAGGCCCGCATGGATACCGCCGAAGAACGCATTCGGGCCGACGAACGCGCCCGCAACCTGGCCGAAAGCCTGGCCCAGGCTCAACAAAGCTGGCAAGACGCCCAGCAACAACGCGCCGCGGCCCAGACTGTCTTTGGACTGCGACTGGCGGCTTACCCTACCGCCCGCCTGACCGAAGCCCGACTGCTGGCCGAAAAAGAGGATTTCCGGGAAGCGGCCCTCCGCTTACTCCTTTCCGGCAGCAATCAAGCTCTGCCGGACGACGAACAGTTAGAAGGCGAGTACACGCGGGCCTTCAACCACCTCAACGTCGAATATAACCAGGAGCGTCCGACGCTGGCCGAATACGGGCCGGAACTTAACGACGAAGGCCGGATAACTTTTATCGTGGAGGAGCGACTCGAACCGCCCGGCTTGCTAAGTTTACTGGCTCAACAGATCGAGGTTCAAAAGACCCTGCTCGGCCAGGAAGAACGTAGCCTGTTCGAGGATTTTCTTTTGCAAGAAATGGCCGAGGCGATCCGTTATCATATCGGCCAGACCGAAGCCTGGGTCCAAAAGATCAACCGACTCCTGCGCGACCTGCCGATGGTAGGCGAGCATTACGCCCTCGAATGGAAGCCCACCGAAGAAGGCGAGCTTTTAGAAGGGCTGGGCAGTCATATCGCCCGGCAACACAAACTGCTGCGCAAACCCGCCCAGACCCTTTCCACCGAGGAAGCCCAGGTGCTGATGGACGCTTTCCGGCGTGAAATCGAGGGCTTGCGGCTGCGGCAGAAAGAAGAACCCGGCCTGAACTTTATGGACGCTCTGGTGCAAATCTTCGATTACCGGGAGTGGTTCCGCTTTTCGGTCTTTATTACTCCCGCCGGGGGCAATCGCGTCCGCCTGACCGACCGTAACGCCGGAAGCCGGAGCGGGGCCGAGCAGCTTTTTGCCCTGTATGTACCGCTTTTCGCGGCTCTGGCGGCTCTTTACGATAGCGTAGCCGCGCCTGGTTGCCCGCGTCTGCTGGCCCTGGACGAAGCTTTCGATAAAGCCAGCGTGGCGAACACTCAGCGCATTATGGAATTTCTGGTCTTGCAGGGTTTTCAGTGGATCATGACCGGGCCACAGGTTAGCGGAGTGGGTTCCGGCATTCCGGCCAGCACCGAGTACCAGATGATGCACGAAAAAGGCTCCCTGGTAGCAACGGCAGTCCCGTTCTTCTGGATTGCCGGACAAGAATTAACCGAGCCAGCCGACCAGGACGCGACCCTTTAGGGGTTAGCTCATAGGCTACAAGTTAAGGTTCTGGGAAAGTTGTCAAGGTTACGTCGCGTCTGGCCGCCCGGTCACGCCCTGTCACAGCATGTGTACTGTTCGACGGTTGCATCACCCTGGCTGTTCGATCTTATCCGTAGCCTGTGGTTTGTAAAGTGGGTTGTGGTCGAACGGATTCACAAAAGGCTACACTTACAAACGAACAGGGTGAGGTGATGCAACCGTCGAACACTACAGCATGTCATTCTGAGCGTAGCGAAGAATCTTCTTGACTAAGCAAGATCGAGGTAAATCAAGAAGATTCTTCGCTTGGATTTGCTCTTAATCAAGACCTACTTTAGCGTCGCTCAGAATGACAGAGCGTGACCGGACGTGACCGGACGTGACAAAGGCAGGGCGTGACAAAGGCAGGGCGTGACCGGGCGTGACAGGGCGTGACAAAGGCAGGGCGTGACCGGACGTGACAGGGGCGGCAAAAACCGGGCTTTGTACTCCCTTCTACGGTCGAACGTCAAGCATAGTTGACAAGGCGGCCACAACCTTAACTTGTAACCTGGGGACTAAAGGAATAAGCAAGCCGAAAGGGAAAATCGGAGTGAGTGAAGTCAATATGCCGCATCAGGCGGGTTCTTTTTTTGAACGAGTTCGCCTGCGCGGTCAGCCCGTGGCGCATCCGGCGGCCACTGTTACGGCTGGTCAGGCTCGCTTTACCGTTCTGACCGAGCGGTTGGTGCGCCTGGAATGGGCGGCGGCAGCGACGACGGCGGCGGCAGCGACGACGATGGAAAGCCCGCCGAGCTTTGAAGACCGGGGCAGTTTCGCTTTTCCCAGCCGTTATTCGGCCACCCCGCCGTCCTTTACCACCCGGCGCGAGGAAGGCTGGTTGATTATCGAGACGGGGCCACTCACGCTGCGCTACCTTGAAAATAGCGGCACTTTCGGCCCGGCTAATCTCTCGATCAGCTTTGAACTGAACGGACAAACCGTAAGCTGGCGGCCCGGCCTGGCCGCTACCGGCAACCTGCGCGGCACCCGGCGCACCCTCGATGAATGTGTGGGCGATGTAGCTCTGGAAGAAGGCTTGCTCTCGCGGGATGGCTGGTCGGTCTTCGACGATAGTTCGCACGTCCTGTTTAATTCCCAGGATGGCTGGGTCGAACCACGGCCAAACCACGACTTGCAGGACTGGTATTTCTTCGGCTACGGCCACGCTTACAAAACTGCCCTGCGCGACTACACCCGCTTCGGCGGAGAAATCCCGCTCATTCCCCGCTTCGTGCTGGGAGCCTGGTGGTCGCGCTACTGGGCCTATAGCGACAAAGACTTGCAGCAGATCGTCAACGATTTTGCCGCCCACGAATTGCCCCTGGATGTGCTGGTGCTGGATATGGATTGGCACACCGAGGACAGTTGGACTGGCTATAGCTGGAACCGCAAGCTTTTTCCCGACCCGGCGGGCTTTTTGAAGTGGGTTCACCAGCACGGCTTGCGAACGACGCTTAACCTTCATCCCGCCGAGGGAGTGCAACCCCACGAAGAAGTTTACCCCCGGTTTGCCCAGGCTATGAACCTCGACCCGGCGGGCCAGGCGGTTATTCCTTTTCGGATTACCGATAAAAATTACGTGCGGCACTACTTCGAGTTGCTGCATCACAACCTGGAAAACGAGGGAGTAGATTTCTGGTGGATGGACTGGCAACAGGGCCACACGTCCGAGATGGCGGGCCTCGATCCTTTGCCCTGGCTCAATCACCTGCACTTCCTGGACTCCACCCGGCGCGGTTTACGAGCGATGCTCTACAGTCGCTGGGGCGGCCTGGGCAACCAACGCTATCACATCGGCTTTTCCGGCGATACACATTCGGTCTGGGAAGCCCTGCAATTTCAGCCGTACTTCACCGCCACTGCCGCCAACGTTTGCTACGGCTGGTGGAGCCACGATATAGGCGGCCACATGGACGCGGTAGAACCCGAACTGTTTGCCCGCTGGGTGCAGTTCGGCGCACTCAGTCCGTGTCTGCGTTTGCACGCGACTAAAAACGCCCTGGCCGAACGCCGCCCGTGGGCTTTTCCGCCCGAAGTTTTCGAGGCGGCGCGGCAGGCTTTTTACCTGCGCTACCAGCTTCTACCCTATTTCTATACTGCCGCCCGGCAAGCCGTGGACGAAAGCCTTTCGCTCTGCCGCCCGATGTACTACGAACACCCCGAAGAAGAAGCCGCTTACGTCGCCCGCTATCAGTATTACCTGGGCGACGCGCTCCTTGCCGCCCCGATAGTCTTTCCCGCCGACCCTCGCACCGGCCTTGCCAGTAGCGATGTCTGGCTACCGCCGGGCGAGTGGATTGATTTTGCCACCAAAGAAACCTTTAGCGGCCCGCGCTGGGTACGCCTGACCGGTGGCCTCGACCGTATGCCGCTTCTGGTGAAAGCGGGTAGCCTCCTGCCTCTCGCGCCCCTGGCGATGTCTACCGACCGCTCTCCGCACGATCAGCTTATTGTGCGGGTCTTTCCAGGGCCGGAAGGCCACCTGCGGCTTTACGAAGACGACGGGACAACCGAGGCCTACCTCTGGCGCGAGGAATACGAGCAGACCCGGCTCGAAATGCACTCGCCAGATGACCGCAGTTGCGAACTGCACCTTGCCCCGGTCGAAGGCTATTGTCCGGCTTTGCCGTCTACTCGCAGTTACGAGATTCGCTTCGAGGGAACTCATTCCCCGGCTCAGGTGAGCCTGAACGGAGAGCCGTTGCCGCCCGAAAGCTGGCGTTACGAGGCAGACGCGCTGGCGACGGTCGTAACGCTACCGCCGCAGTCCAAACAGACGGCTTTGAGCTTACGGCTAGAGGCCGGGCCGGGCCAGAAGTTGGTGGCGTTGGGCCAGGAACACAACCGGCAGGTGCAAATGGCCGACCTGGAAAGCTTGCCAGGCGCGAATACCCCCGCTACCACCTGGGAAGGGTTGGCCGAAGCCGTGCTAGACCTGGCTGAGGATGCGCCGGGTAGGGCCGATGCTATCGCCCGGTTGGGCGGGCCTTTCGTGCGCTTTATCGAATATATCACGCCCGAAGAGGCTCAACGCCACCTGGGTTGCATCATCGTCGGGGCCGCCCAGGATGGAACCGACTACGACCTGGAAGTAATCTGGCGGCTCTACCGGGAGGGCCAGGTGCAGGAATTCCGGGCGGGCGGCAGCCAGCAGACCGAGGCCCAGATTCTATACAGCCCTTTCCGGGTCACGCAACTTGAAAATAGCCTGTATTGGGAAGCCGAAGCTACTGTCATCTGGCGCGGTCGCCGCCTGAGCCACCACCACCGCAGCAAAACCCTCTTTCCAACCGTCTCCGCCTGGCTCTCGGTCGTTTATAATGAAGGGCAGGAAAGCCTGTCGGTCGCGCAACTCCTGGACGCGCAGGGTCAACCGAACGCGGCCCTGGGCTGGCGGGCGCACCGGGCCGAACTAACCGAACTGAAAAGTCTGGCCGACCCCTTTTACATGCGTCTGCGGGAGTGGTACGAAGATCGCCTGGCGGCGGGCGAGGCTCTGGCGGGGTATGCTGTCACGGCCCTGAGCAGCCCAGAGGAGCGCGAAGTGGTTTTGCAATATCGTGCGCCCGGCCCGCTCCAGTTCTGGCTCAATGGAGCCGAAGTTGAAATTGCCGGGTCGGTCAAAGGCACCGGGCTGGAAGGAGCGGCTTTTCATCCGATCCTGGACATCTATAGCTCGGTTCCTCTACGGTTGCGGGCGGGCCGAAACGTCCTGATCGCCCGAACCCAACCGCCCGAAGGCCGCCCGCACTGGTGGTTGAGCGTAGCTTTTGTGCGCCCGGACGGTTCGACCCTCACCGACCTCCTGAACGAGCCGTTTAATTAATTTCTTTGCGGCGGTACTGAATCGCCTCGGCCAGATGGCTGGCCCCAATATTGTCCGACCCGGCAAGATCGGCAATCGTGCGCGAAAGCTTCAGGACGCGATGATAAGCCCGCGCCGATAGTTGCAACTGGCGGGTAGCGGCTTTGAGCAGAGCTTGCCCGGCACTATCGGTCGGGCAAAATTCGCGCACCTCGGCGGCTCCCATCTCGGCGTTAGTCAAGAGCGGCTTGACGCTGGCCGTCCGAGCCGTTTGCACCGCAGACGGCAGTTTACCCACCGCCTCGTTACCCTCCCCCTCGTCCTCCACCGAAACCGACATAGCCGATGGCGTTACCGTGACGGTACGATTGTGAAAGCGCATCCGTTGCCGTTCGCGGGCGCGTTCGACTCGTTCGCGGATACGCTCGGAACTCTCGCCAAGCCGGTTGTCCGCTAATTTTTCGTATTCGACCCGTGGTACTTCGATGTGAATGTCAATCCGGTCGAGGAGAGGGCCGCTCAACCGCTTCTGGTAGCGCGTAACCATTGCCGGAGAGCAGGTACATGCCCGCGTCGGGTCGTTGAAGAACCCGCAAACGCAGGGGTTTTGCGCCCCCAGCAGGATGAAATTAGCCGGAAAACTGAGCGTACCACTGGCCCGGCTAATCGTGAGCGTGCGGTCTTCCAGCGGTTGCCGCAAATTATCCAGCAGGGTTTGCCCAAACTCCGGTAGCTCATCCAGGAACAAAACCCCCCGGTGGGCCAGGCTGATCTCGCCGGGCCGGGGCAACCGCCCTCCCCCCACCAGGCCCGCATTTGAAATAGTATGATGCGGAGAGCGGAAAGGCCGGGTTCGCATCAAAGGCGTATCGGACGGCAACAACCCACTGACGCTGTAGATTTTAGTTACTTCGAGGGCTTCCTCGATGGACATGCGCGGCATAATACTGACCGTTGTCCGCGCCAGCAAAGTCTTACCGGACCCCGGCGGGCCACTCATAAGCACATTATGACCGCCCGCCGCCGCTACCTCTAAGGCCCGTTTAGCATGCTCCTGCCCTTTGATAAAAGCAAAATCGAACTGCGACTCGCTGGCGCGTAATTCAAGTTCGAGCTTGCTATGGTCGAGCCGGAAAGGGGTGATAATTTTCTCCCCGCGCAGATGTTGCCATAGCGCACCGAGCGACTCGACCGGGATTACTTCGACATCTTCCAAAAGGGCTGCTTCGGCGGCATCCGGGGCCGGGACAAACACGCGCTTCAAGCCGTGTTTACGGCCCACCGCCACCATTGCCAGAACGCCATCGGTGTGTCGCAGAGTTCCGTCGAGCGAAAGCTCACCCAGAAAGAGGCTGTTTTCTACTCCCGCCACAACCTGCTCGCTTGCCAGCAAAATACCGACGGCAATCGGCAGGTCGTAGGCCGGGCCTTCTTTACGCAGGTCGCCAGGGGCAAGGTTAACCGTGATTTTCTTCTGGGGAAACACGGCATAGCTGTTGCGAATAGCCGAGCGCACTCGCTCACGCGCTTCCTGGACGGCGGCATCCGGCAGCCCAACCAGTTGGAAAGCCGGTAGCCCGGCGTTACTTATGTCAACTTCTACTTCGACGAGCGCACCTTCTAAACCGATTACGGCACAACTCAAAACTTTAGCCAGCACGTGTTACCGTTCTTTCTATCTATAGGTGTTTTTAGGTTTGAAATTTGCAGGAACAAGTATCCTTATTAAGGTTTTGTTGAGTATAATGCTATCACGTAACCGGCTGGATGTAAACAGTCTTTTTGGAATACCGCCAGGTCGCAAAATCGAATAAGCTGTAACGAGCGGCTAATCCACCTGGTCAGAGATATTTTGTTTAGCGAAGGCCGGGCGTCATTCAAGACCGCCCGGCCCTACCCGCCTGGGTGCCGTTGGCAAAGAGGCCGGGCTACAAGGGCGAAGCCCCATCAATGGGCCTGATACAGACCGGGCGAAGGCAAAGTCCTATTTGGTTCCTGTCAC
>JBBRBE010000099.1:0-22576 GCA_038206175.1 Chloroflexia bacterium | reverse complement strand
GGTAGACCGGACGTGAGCGGGCAAGACCTGCCGCACAAGGCCAGCCCAGAATCGGACTTTGCAATTGCCCTGGGCCGGTAGCCGGGTTACTTGATCTTCGAGGTCAATCTTTGTAAGATGTACGAGAATTGTAAAACTTTACTCTTTTTCTAAAGCTTCGCTGAATAATCCTCTGGTGACATATCAAAAAGAGCTGGCCCACCGACGGGTCGGCAGAAAAGGTGCATATAAAAAAATGGAACTTCCCGACCATAACGGCCAGATCGTGCTTTACGGTGCGCCCTGGTGTCCCGATTGCAAACGAGCCAAGCGATTTTTGTATGAGCAACGCATCCCGTTTGCCTGGGTAGACATCGAGCAGCAGCCCGAAGCCCAGAAAGTAGTCCAGGACTACAACGACGGAAAGCAAATTATCCCGACGATTTTCTTTCCCAACGGCAAAGTGCTGGTCGAGCCGAGTAACGCCCAACTGGCCGAAATTCTGGGTTTGCAATCGGTCGCTAAACAGACCTTTTACGATCTGATCGTGGTCGGGAGTGGCCCTGCCGGACTGACGGCAGCGATTTATGCCGCCCGCGAAGGAATTGAAACGCTGGTGGTCGAGCGAGGCGGCCTGGGCGGTCAGGCCGGTGTCACCGAACGGCTGGATAACTATCCCGGCTTCTCCAAAGGCATTACAGGTTCGGCCTTTGCCGAAGAACTGACCGAGCAAGCCCGGAGGTTTGGGGTCGAAATTTTGCCCGCGCAGGAGATTGTCGAGGTGGGCGTGTGTGGGCCGGACGAAGATCGCCACAAAGATGAACACCGCTACGTCAAAACGGCTAGTGGGGCCACCTATGGCGCACGGGCGGTGCTGCTGGCGACTGGCTCCCGTTACAAACGGCTGGGGGCGGATGGCGAAGAAGATTTTATCGGGGCGGGCGTGCATTTTTGCGCTACCTGCGACGGCCCTTTCTACAAAGGCCGCGAGATTATGGTAGTCGGGGGCGGCAACAGCGCGGCGGAAGAGGGTATCTTTCTGACCAAGTTTGCCTCAAAAGTGACCCTCCTGGTGCGCAAAGACTACCTCAAGGCCAGCAAAGTAATCGTGGACAAGGTTAATTCGCTGCCGAATATGGAAATTCGCTACCATACCGAGGTTAAAGCTTTTAAGGGCGAGGGGCGGCTTCAGTCGGTGGTACTCCACGACAACCAGAGCGGCGAAACCTGGGAAGAAAAGCCGGGCGCGGTCTTCGTATTCGTCGGCCTCGACCCGAACACAGAATTTCTGGCAAACTCGCCCGACATTAAAACCGACCTTTTCGGCTTCCTGGTGACAAACCGCACCCTGGAAACGACTGTACCAGGGATCTTTGCCGCCGGAGACGTGCGGGCCGGTAGCACCAAACAGGTTGCCAGCGCGACCGGTGAAGGAGCGACGGCAGCCCTGATGGTGCGTGAATATCTTAAAGAACACGACGACCTGGCCGACCGCGCCGCAATGGTAGAAGGCGACAAAGTAGGCGTTTAGCCTTTGGCGTGGCTAACCTTTAACTCTCCGAACTTGCGGTCGTAATGCTTTGCCGTGTGGTTATTTTTAAGCAACAAGCCAATTTAACACTGAGGAATTGGCTTGTTGCTTGAATGGTATTCTAAAGTCTTTGCGTTACTCAGTTAAAGAACGCTGCTTATAGACTTTCAGATCTTCCGAGGTTAGTTCGTCAGGGGGAACAAGTTTATAATGCTTTTCATCTGTAAGTGTTACACCTTCGGTACCTATTTCAAAAGCGAATAAAGCAATTACATTATTTGCCATAAACTGTGCGGCCACGCAACGGCATATAAGGTCTGGAAACTTTTGAACACAAACGGCCAAATCTTGCTCGATTTGCACGATACTCAGCTTGTCTGTTCCCCCTTTAGCTTGTACGGGAATAACATACTGCGCTCCTCGTCGGTCTACTCCTACATAAATTTCGTCTGTTTCAATTTGTCCTAACTCGGCAACGGTAGTACGGAGATGATTTTGTAAAGAGTAGCAAGTAACTCCTGTGAAAATATCAATTAAGCGGTTATACCGAACCTTAGCTAAAAGTGCTTGTTCATCATTAAGAGAATACTTCGCAACTATCCCCGGTGTAGCGTCGAGTATTTTTGTTTGTGCTAACATTTGCTGGGGTACAAGCGGACGATTCGGAATAGAAACAAATTTGTACAAGGCCCTACCGTCTGACCGAATGATCCATATTTCACCTTCGGGAGCTTTGGCTCGTACTCTTTCTGGCAAGCTAGTTCGGTAGCGAAAGCTGTATACTAAATCTCCCAGGTTCTTTGGCAGCTTTATATTCAACTCTCGTGCGACACGCTCAATATCGTTACGTTGAAACTTAACTTCTCGCGCTCCTTCTTGGTAATAGTCGAAGAAAATGCGTTCAATAATCTGGCTGTAGCGATTTTGCGTACTCATTGGTCATTCCACTTAGCAGGGAAAGGCTGTATTTTTGAATTGCCAGGCCAACGTAGTAATACTACTTCTTCTCTTAACTGCTCTTTAGTTGCTGTAGATATTCGAGTACGGAATAAATCTATTCCTACAACTTCGTACCCTAGAGATTGGGCAATATCTGCCAAATGCTGGCCGGTTCTTATCATGATGCGGAGGTAGGAAGCTTGATCTCCTACCACGTAGGCAAGCTGTGCCTCTGGTCGCAGTAACATACGTAATTCAGCCAGGTGACGTGCCATGCCTCCAAAGTAAAGTTTTGTGACTCTTGCATACAAACGCTCAAACCCGGATGTTTTACCTAAAGCTATGCGTCGCTCTTCAATGGCTTCGGCGACCGCCTGAATTTTTGGGAAATTTTCGACCCATTTATCGTCATCATCGTTTTTGTAAACGCCGCGTGTATTAGATCGCAACAAGCCCCGCTTGAGTGTTTGTAACTCTGCCTTGCTAGTGGCAAAGCCTAGCATTACCGTTTCAAGGCGAGTAGTTCTGGTGTAGTCTTTTTCATTAGGATAAGGCGGTGATGTGATAACAGCATCAATTGAATTTGGTTCTATATTCTGCAAGCTATTTCGTGCATCTGCATGATAAATCGTAGCAAAGACTTGCTGCTGCGTTTGTAGCATTCGCAAATCAGATGCTATTTGATAAATTTCCTCTAACCACACAGCGATTACCGGAGTATCGTCTTTGATTTGTCCAATTCCCACTTCGGGGCCAAAGCTTAGGTTGCTAATTGAAAACGTTAAAACTTTAGCAAAGGCTAACATCTGGTGATTGTAATGTTCGCTATGCTGATGTTGGTTCAACTTCTCCAAAAGTATCAGCACTTTGTGTAACGGACGCGGGCTAATAGAATTAGTAAGGAGAAGTTTTTCTACTTCTACATCGAGTACCCGCATTTTAGAGGTTGAAATTTGGGCGTGCTGCTGTCTGCCTACCAAATGTAGATCATCCGCTACACCATCCTGATCTAGTTGCCTTAAAGCTTCTTTAGCTATTTGAGAAGAATGCTGAATTAAACTCTCTGGATTTACTGACCAATCTACCTTTACCTTTGCCGCAAAATGGGCAAATGGGTTTGCTTCAATTCCCACGCTTGCGATCCCTAACTTTTTGCATTCCACATTGGTCGTACCAGTTCCACAAAATGGGTCTAAAACCTTATGGCTATTGTTGAGATGAAATTTTTCCAGGTAATCTCTTACCAGATGAGGCGGGTAAGAAAGGACGAAGCGATACCAGTCGTGTGCAGATTTATCTTCCATCGAAAGTTTGTTGAGATTTTTATTACTTCGATACTGTTTGGTAGCGGGAAATTGAGGAACAGATGCGTTTACACCGGCATTACTAGAAGTCATGTTTTATCCTATTGTTAGTCTACTTCGAGCATTGGGTGGACTGTGTTTGTTTGAATAGGGCAGTGGCGAACTTACCGCCCTATTATAACCCATTTCTTAGCCTAAATCGGCCAGGCGTGCTTCGAGCTTGGCGAGGCGTTCCTGGGTGGCAAGCTGTTTCTCGCGCTCTTTGGCGACCACCGCCGCCGGGGCGCGATCCACAAAACTAGCGTTACCCAGCGTGCGCTCGCTTTTCTCGATTTCCTTGCGGGCTTCCTCGATTTCTTTGCTCAGGCGACCTCGCTCCACTTCCAGGTCGAGCAACCCCGCCAGAGGCAGGTAGACCGTCGCGCCATCGGTGACAAAGCTCAGGGCTTGCCGGGGAGCTTCCGGCAGAGCAGCCTCGGCGTGAATTTCAAGTTTTGCCCCCTCTAGCCCGGCCAGGCGGATCAGCGTTTCGCGCTCGGTCTCGAACAGAGCCTCGAAGCCGGGCCGGGCCGCGATGATAGCCGCCACGCGCTTGCTTTCGACTTTCGCCTCGCTCTTGGCGTTGCGGATGCCCTTGATCACGTCCTGCAACGCCTCGAAACTTTTGACGGCCTCGGCGTCCTGCTCGACTGCCGGGGTGGGCCAGGGCGCGATGCACAGGCTCTCCCCTTCGTGCGGCAGGTTTTGCCATAGCTCTTCGGTCAGGAAGGGCATGAAAGGGTGAAGCAAGCGCATCGAACCTTCCAGCACTCCCACCAGCACCCTCTGGACGGCCTCTTTGGTAGCCGGGTCGGGGCTGTTCAGCCGCAATTTGCTGGCCTCGATGTACCAGTCGCAAAACTCACCCCACAGGAAATCGTACAGCAACCGTCCGGCCTCGCCAAGCTGATAGTTTTCGATCAGCCGGGTCACTTCTGCCGCCAGCACGTTGTAGCGACTGACGATCCAGCGGTCGGCCAGGGGCATCCCGGCCTGGAGAGCGGGCAGCGTGGGGCGCACGTCGTCCAGGCCACTCAGCGTGATAAAGCGCGTAGCGTTCCACAGCTTGTTAGCAAAGTTGCGGCTATCGGCCAAGCGGGTCGCCGAAAGTTTGGCGTCCACGCCGGGTGTGCTGCCGGTCAACAGGGTAAAACGCAATGCGTCCGAGCCGTATTGCGCCACAATTTCGAGTGGGTCAATCACGTTACCCTTCGTCTTACTCATCTTTTCGCCCTTTTCGTCCCGCACCAGGCCGTGCAGGTAGACCGTATGGAAAGGCACTTCTCCCATAAAGTACAGGCCGAACATGATCATACGGGCCACCCAGAGAAAGATAATGTCCGGGGCGGTTTCCATCAGCGAACCGGGATAAAAGTACGCCAGGTCGTCGGTCTGATCAGGCCAGCCAAGCGTGCTAAAGGGCCACATACCGCTACTGAACCAGGTATCCAGTACATCGGCGTCGGGCCGAATATCACTACTGCCACACTTCTCACAAGCCGCCACGGCTTCTTCCGCGCTGGAAAAAGTGCTGCCGCAGGCGTCGCACCACCAGATCGGGATAGGATGGCCCCAGTAAAGCTGGCGCGAAACGGGCCAATCTCGAATGTTCTCCATCCAGTCAATATAAGTCTTCTTGAAGCGTTCTGGCACAAACTTGACCCGACCATCATAAGCGGCTTGCAGGGCAGGCGCAGCCAGCGAACCAATCTTGATCCACCACTGCTCTTTCACCAAAGGTTCGATTGGCACGCCCGCTTTTTCGCTATACGGCACGTTGTGAGTGTAGGGTTCGGTCTTGACCAGGAACCCGCCTGCTTCAAGGTCGGCCACAATCCTTTTGCGGGCTACAAAGCGATCCAACCCGGCGTAAGGCCCGCCGTTTTCGTTGATCGAAGCGTTCGGATTCATGATATTGATGATCGGCAGGTTATGACGCTGGCCGATTTCAAAGTCGAGCGGGTCGTGACCGGGTGTAGTTTTCACGGCCCCCGTCCCAAAGCTGGCGTCCACGGCGTCATCCGCCACCAGGGGAATTTCGCGGTTCACCAGCGGCAAAATCAACAGCTTGCCCACCAGGTCTTTGTATCGCTCGTCCTGCGGATTGACCGCCACGCCGGTATCGCCCAGCATCGTTTCGGGCCGGGTTGTTGCAACCGTCACAAAGCGGCCCGGTTCGTCCTTGACCGGGTAGCGAATGTACCAGAGGAAACCCTGTTCCTCCTTCATCTCCACTTCCAGGTCGCTGATCACGGTCAGACTGCCCGGACACCAGTTGACAATCCGGGCGGCCCGGTAAACCAGCCCGGCGTCGTAGAGCTTTTTGAAAGCCACACGCACGGCTCGTTGGCGGGGCAAATCCATCGTAAAAGCATTGCGAGTCCAGTCGGCACTGGCTCCCAAAAGTTCCATCTGGTTCAGGATAACGTTGCGGTATTTGTCCATCCATTCCCAGACGCGCTTCAAGAACTCGTCGCGGCCTATTTCAACTTTAGTCTTTTTTTCTTCTTTCCACAAAAGTTTCTCCACGGTTGTTTCGCCGCTAATGCCAGCGTGGTCGCTTCCCGGTAGCCATAGCGTCGGGTCGCCTAACATCCGATGATAGCGCGTGAAAGCATCTTCGATTGCCACAAAGAGGGCGTGGCCGGTGTGCAACGCACCCGTCACGTTTGGAGGCGGCATAATGCAAACCCAGGGCTTTTTATCCGGGTCAATTTTAGGTGTAAAATAGCCTCGCTCTTTCCAAAAAGCGTACCATTTAGCCTCCGCCTGAGCCGGAATATAAGCTTTTTCCATCTCTTTTTTTCCGCTCTCTTTTTCCCCGGTCTCTTTTTTTTCAATCGTTTCACTCATAGTTTTGCTCCTTCGTTTGCTTGAACTTCACTCTCATCTGAATTAATCCCGGCTCCTGCTCGAACGGCACAAAGCCTAGCTTGCGGTAGAGGGCTATCGCCCCCAGGTTCTTTTCATCTACGAACAGAGCGAGATAGCGGGCCTTTTCCTGGCGGCAAAAGATCAGAGCTTGCTCGATCAAAGCTTTGCCGATGCCCTGCCCCCGCGCCTCGGCGATAACGCCGACGCCAAATCGCCACCCGACGGTCTGCTGGTTCTTGCGCTCGTGCGGCCTGAGCAGCAAGCCACCGAGCTTATCGCCTTGCGGCCCGGCAGCAACCAGGGCCGGGTCGAGGACGGCCTGGCGGGTCAGCCAGTAAGCCGTTTCGATCCGGTCCAGCTTTTCCAGGCCCATCTGGGCGATCAGGCCGGGCGACGCCAGGATCGCCTCCCACATCATCGTTTTGAGGAAAGGAGCATCTTCGCTTTCGGCCTGGCGTATAATCAGCCCGTCCATAAAACCCGCTTTCCCGGCTTGCCCTGAACTGCTACCGCCAGGCGGACCTGGTGTTTAGTGATTTGATATAAAACAAAAAACCCTTCCGTCCGCCTAAAGGACGAAAGAGCCTATCTCTCCCGTGATACCACCTTAATTCCGTTTTGCTCGACCTAAAGCCGGGCTAAAACGCTCTCGCGGCGATAACGTGCCGCCTTCCGTTGACCTCTAACAGGGCGTAACCCTTTCGCGGCCACCACTCCCAGGCTACGTTCAGTCTTTCTTGCCGTCAGAAGCTTCCAGCCGGTGACTTCTGCTCTCTATCGGCCCTCAGGACTTACTCTTCCTGTTCATTGTCTTTGGGCTATTCAACTGTGGGTATAATGTTAGCAGGTGAGCAGCCTGCTGTCAACCCCTGCTCGAAAGGCCCGGAAAAGGCCCAAAATATAAAAAGTTAAACAACTCTTAGATAAATATTGAACAAGAAGTAAATTTGAAATTACTATTATTAAAAATATTTAGTTGTGACGTAATGTAGAGTGTAATGTTACTTTGTTACTATTATGTCAGAACGATTAGCAAATGTGCGTCCTTGCCGCCTCTCAAGCAGAGAGAGTGTGTTTTAAGCCTTTGCTCCTGAGTGCAGGATAGGTTAACTAAAACTTTTCCAAAACACGCCTTATTTCTAACTGACTCTACTTTTTCTAAGGGATAGACGTCCCACCATTTCTGACCAAAATTGTGCTTTATTTAGTTGCGTTTGCAACAGACCAGCTAAATCAGTATTGCCAGTTGGCAACCTTTTGGCTTGCCCAAAAAGAACCAGCCTGGTGATTTAGTGTGGCCTTTCAACCTTGTATATTTTAAGGAGACCTAAAATGTCTGCTACGGCTTCAAAAACTGACCATCTGAACGACATTCTGGACGAACTGGCAACGAGCCTTTCCGGGGATGTCAACGGTTCGGCGGTAGTCAGTATGGATGGTATTGTATTCGCGGCCCGCTTTGCCAGCAACGTCAACGCCGACCGGGTAGGGGCGATTGCGGCTACGACGCTCGGTGTTAGCCGCCGGGTTTCTAAGGATTTGTCGCTGGGTAACAGCGTCGAGACGATTATCCAGTGCGAGGGTGGCTATTTCATTGTGCTGCCGGTGAACGAGCGTTGCTTGCTGGTAGTGAGTTTGCGCAAGTCTGGCAACCTGGGCATGACCCGCCTGGAAGCCACCGACACAGCCTCCAAAGTTTCCCAGATTATGTCCTAAGCTGCGAGTAACTTGCTTTTCACATTTTCTTATTTTGTTTTAATTTGTTCGACTCTATTCGTTCAGTTCGACTCTATTCGTTCGATTTTATTCTCTAGTCTCTTGTAGGTTATAACCAGGCTCTAGTTTTGTCGAACTACATCATTATTATTGATCCAGTGGGAGGTATTGCAGATGGCAGAAGTTACACGCCCTCAATTAGGTGCTTTTATGAGTGCAGAATGTTTTCGGTATTTGCGGCATTGGGCCGAGGAAACCGCCGGGCGAGGGCTGATCGTGCAAGCCGGTAAGCAACGCGGGTTATCCTTAGCTGATATGCTTAAAGGTAATAGTGTAGACGATTTACCGGCTGCGACTAGAGTCCTCGACAAAGTGCTGGGTAAAGAAGGCACCAGACTGTGCATTGTGGATGCCGTTACTAAAACAGCCAATGGCTTTCAGGTTCGGGTTAGCGAGAGTGCTTGCAGCACCGGGATGAAGACCGACGCGCCTAATTGCGCTTTTACACTGGGCGTTTTCATCGGAGCGATGGAACTAATCTGTAAACAACGCTTGACGGCCCACGAAACAGACTGCGTGGCGACCGGCCATAGCCAGTGCGTATACGAATTAGAAGTTCTCTAAACCGACCTGCCTTTGCCGACCTGAAGCTAATTTCCAGGCGGAAACCGATTTTAGATTAAAATAATAAGAGCCGCAAAACCTGGGTTTTGCGGCTCTTATTATTATGTGAATTACGCTCCGTTTACCGCCGGTCGGGGCAGCGCGTCGGCGTAGAAAGCCAGCCCAAACCAGGTCCAGTTCTGGGCGTAATAAGTGCGGGCTTTGCTGGCGTCCTCGTGGGCCGGGTCGGGGTCGTCCTGGCCGGTCGAGCGCAGACGCGGTAAAAGCTTGGTGCTAACGACCGCGTCGGCCAGAGGCGGGTCAATGACCGAGAAAAGTGTGACACCGTTAACGGCATAGATGCCCAGGTCTTCGCCGCCATCTTTGGGTTGCCCGGCATGGTCGTAGATTGCGGCCAGCTTGCCGGACTTCTTCCAGTCGTCCCGTAATACTCCCAGCGATTGCAAGTAAGTACCGGCGCGTTTCTCGCCATACCAGCGGTAATCGAGGGCCAACCGCCAGACCGTGCGGAAGGCGTCGTAGCCAAACTCGGTGGTGTATTCGTTGTCGGGAGCCTGGGCCGAACTCAAACCGCCCCCGCTTTTATCAATAGCGCACCAGTTGGGTGGCAGCTTCCCGACGGCTGTATCGAGTTTGCTTTCGGTACAAAGCTTGACTATTTCGTAAGAAGTATCAATCAGGGCCATCCAGTTGTGGCTTTTGTCCGGGTCAGCCACGGCAAAAAGACGGTAAGCGTAAGGCGAGAAGTAAGACGGATTCAGGATAGGTTTTGCCAGGGCTGGCCCCCAATCGCCCGCCGTCAGGTAGGGTTTGCCGTTAATTGTCACGACCGTCTGGTTCCAGATCGCCGCGATAATTTCCTGAGCCAGGCTGGTATAGCGCGGTTCGTTCCACTTCTGGGCCGCTTGCAGCAAAGCAAAAGCTATATCTTGGTCGGCATCGGTCGCCGCCGAGCGGTCAAGCACTTTCCAGTTATTATCCGGCGTTTTACCCCACAGGTAAGCAAACAGCTTATCGCCGCGTGGCATCTGCAAGTTATTGAGCGACCAGCTGAGTACCGCGTCGAAAGTTCCCCGGTCGTCCTGCCAGTAAGCCCGCAAAAGGGCGTAAGACTGGCCCTCCGAAGTCGTCGCGTCGGTGCGCTGGGGGTCTTTCACCCGCCCATCGTTCTGCACGTAGCGGTTCTTGTAGGTCTGCCAGAGTTGGCTCAATAGCGGCTTTACCTCGGCCTTGAGTGCGGCAGGATTGGAAACCGGGGCCGGAGTTGCCGTGGGGACGGCGGCGGCGGTCGGTGTGGCTGGGATGGCGGCAGAAGTCGTCGCGGCAGGCGCGGTTGGGCCTGTGGCGGCGGCAGAAGTCGCGGCTGAGCCTGTGACGGCGGTATTAGTTTTAGTCGTGGCGGCACTTGTGGCGGTGGTCGAAGTGCCGCCGCTCTGGGTGGTCGGGCTACTTTTCTTAACTGTGTCCCCAACCGCCAGCAGGAGAACCAGCCCTAGTACCAAGACCAGCACTCCCTGTATGGGAAATTGTTTGAATTTTTTTATCATAATATAACTACCCTGTATTATTATCCTTTCTCCATTCCTGACATACTGGAGTCGGCAAGAGCCGGGCCAGCAAAATTAAAGACTTCTTTCGGGTTCAAGCTGGCCGAAGTCAGCCGGGGCGCGGCGGTCGAGGCCGGGGCCGGGGCGGCACTGCGGCTTCCCGGCACAATCGGGCTGTTCGGGGTCGGTTGCACTGTCCCGGTTCCTCGCGTGGCCCCACTCAGGCTCAAACCAATAATCATCCCCACCACCAGAGAAAGCGCAATCATTACCACCACCAGGCTTATCGTCAGACGATTTTGCATCCGAGCGGTGGTGGCTTTCGAGGCTGGCGACTGGCCGGACGCAGGTTTGATTGCGGCGGGCTGCGCTTGCGGGGCCGGGTGCCGTTGGCCTGGGGTCGGGGCGACTGCGGCTCGTATGGGCGAGTATGGACGCGCTCCATTCGGTTTTGGTTCCGCACTGCCCTGGGACGAGACGGCAACCTGCACCGGCACGGCGGTGGGAGTGGGCGTCGAGTTGGACGGCAGTGTAGAGGTTATTACGTCTTCCAGAAATTTACGACCGACGGCATCTTTCGGATTTACGGAAGGCTGCGGCTTTACGGCGGGCTGCGGCTTTACGGCGGGCTGCGGCTTTACGGCGGGCTGCGGCTTTACGGCGGGCTGCGGTTGGGCTTGCGCCGCCGGAGTGCGCCCTTCGGTCAGGACCTCTTGAAGGGCCGTCTTGACTTCGGTTGCGCTGCTGAAACGCTGGGCCGGGTTTTTCGCCAGGCAGCGCAGGATCACCGCTTCCAGGCCGGGCGCAATCTGAGGGGCGAACTGGCTGGGTTTAGGAGCTTCTTCGCGGGTGTGGGCCAGGGCTACCAGCAGGGGCGACGAATTCTCGAACGGCAGACGACCTGCGGCCATCTCGAACAACAGCACTCCCAGGGCGTAAATATCGGTGCGGACGGTTAGCGGCCCGTTTTGAACCTGTTCCGGCGCGAGATAACTGGTCAGGCCCATCAGCCCGCCGGTCATGGTCAGGCCGGTCTGTCCGGCGGCGCGGGCCAGGCCAAAGTCGCCCAGATGCACTTCGCCGCTCTGGTCTAGCAGCACGTTTTGCGGCTTGAGGTCGCGGTGAATTATCCCGCGACTGTGGGCGTGCGTCAGGGCATCGCAAATTCCTTCGGCCACTCGCACGGTTTCTTCAAGGCCGAACTTGCCGCCTCTTTGCCGCCGCAGTTCGGTCAGGTTGTGGCCCTCGATGTAATCTGTCGCCAGATAATAACGTTCGCCGTCCACCCCGTAATCGAGCGTGCGGACGATGGCGGAATGTTGTAACCGGCTGGCCTCTCGCGCTTCGACCCGGAAATGCGCCACAAAATAAGGGTCTTCGGCCAATTTGGGCGAGAAAAGTTTGATTGCGATGGTGCGTTCGCTTTTAAGGTCGGTCGCTACGAAAACCTGGGCGTTGTTGCCCCGCCCCAACCGCCGTTGCACCCGGTAACGGTCGGCCACGATCCTATTCTGCCAGGGATCAGGCCGGAACGAGGCGGCCTTTGGTTTAGGTTTGTTGACGTTTACCATTTTTGTTTCCTTTTCGATAGCGATGCTTTTAGCGATTAGCCGCCAGCCACCGGCTTTTAGTTAGCGGCTTCCTTTAGCTCCCGGAAGCCGGTTAGATTACTTTGCGGTTAGCCCCTAACCGTCAATTTCAACCTGCGAGAGCGAAATCCACAGGGCCGCGAAGAAAATCAGGGCGTGCCAGCCGACAAAGATTGCTAAAAGCTGGGCGTAAGTGTCCCAGTGTGCGCTCAACATTACCGGCAGCAATACCAGCAACACCAGACCGATACTGGTTTCCCAGATCGTACTCTGAATAGCCTTGACCACGCCGGATTGTGCCTTGAACTTGGGTGTTCGCAAGAAAGTACCGCGTTTTTTGACCAGAGCCAGCACACAGGCCTGAGCGACCGCAAAGTTGAGAGCCAGCATACTCATGAAAACGCGCCAGGCTTCCCGGTAGGTACATTCGCAGGAAACCCGGATGCCCCACAGGGTGCGGATGATGCCGATCATAATGTTGGCGACCGGCATCAAGAGGGCTGTCACCAGGATTGGCCGGAAGGAGACCGTTATATTCGAGGCGTACAGGTAGCCCAGCACGGCCAGTAGCGCGGTAAAGACCAGCGTGAGAAGCGAGATGTACCAGTGCATGCCGTGAAAGAGATAATCGAGCCGCTGGGTGCGGGTCAGAGACGAACGGCGGCGTTCTTTCTTGCCTTCGTCGTTCTTGACGACGTAGTGGTTGGTGATCAGCAGCTTGAAGTACCGCTTCAAAATCTGAATGCTGCCAAAAGCCCAGCGATAGCGTTGTTTTTTGGTATCCTCGAAAGTGTTAGGCAGCAAACCCCGCCCGTAAACCTGTTTGATGTACAACCCTTCGTAGCCACGGGCCAGCAGCCGCAAACTGGCTTCGGCGTCTTCGGTAATGCACCATTCGTCCCAGCCACCAATTCGCTTGAGAGCCGAGCGACGGATCAAGCCCATCGTGCCGCAGAAGATAATCGAGTTACGCTCGTTGCGGGAAAGCATTCCTACCTCGAAAAAGAAGCGTTGCGACAGGTCGCTATCGCGCTGGAAACGGTCGCCGTCCGGCACGATGAAAGCCTGGGGCGTCTGGACAAACGCGACGTTGCGGTTCTGGAGATAAGGCACAGTTTCCTTGAGGTAAGCCGGGTCTACGATGTAATCGGCGTCCACCACCCCGATAATCTCGACATCGTGGGCCATCTGGGTCAGCGCAAAGTTGAGTGCGCCTGATTTGAAGCCGGGATATGCTTGCAAGTGATAAACTTTGATGCCGTTAATTTTGCAAAAATCCATCACGGGCCGCCACAGCGCGTCATCCGAAGTATTGTCGTCAATCATCACAATTTCGTAGTTCGGGTAATCAAGCTGGGTCAGGGCGTCCAGGGTTTTGATCACCAGTTCGGGCGGTTCGTTGTGGGCCGGAACGTGGATCGAAACTTTGGGCCAGTAGGTGTTCGGTCCACGCCAGGGGCCGGTAAAGCGACGCCACACCCGGCGGCATAACACATTTAGCATCTCGAAAGCATAGTAAATTGTCAGCACCGCCGCCAGGGCTTCCAGCACCCATAAAGTTAGCGACATTGCGATTTGCCAGCCGCCCAGCCCCGACCCGAAGGTAATGTCCAGGGCGTAGACCAGAAAACCCAGGATGCTCAACACCAGGGCGCTCATAAACTGCCGCCCGATAGGGTTCCAGTCTTTGAGGGCCAGCCAGAACAGGCTATCCGAGAGGGCCAGAATACTTGCTCCTACCGCCATCAGGGTTGGGTCGCGAAAGACCAGAAGATGAACCAGGGCCAGGCTTCCGTAGACCGGCAGCATGGTCAGCCCGATCCGGCCCAGGTTAGCCAGGCGGTTCTTGCCCAGCCCGGCCTGTTTGTGGCCTCGCAAGATGAGCTGGAAGAACCGCAAGGCCAGAGCCAGAAAGATAAACCAGATTGCTGTGATCATTTATCCTCTCCAAGATACATTTGATTTCTTTTTAACTTTTAAACTTTTTACGCATTACCCATTGCACAAGGGAGTAAGAAACCTAAGAAATGAAAAGAGTTAGATGCTACTTTCTCGGTTTCTTACCCTTGCTTGAATGAAAAGGCTCACCCTAGTAGGCTACCGTGCTGATCGGCTGGTGATTTTGCATCTCTGACCCCTGGCTTCCGGCCCCTGCCGGATCGTCCAGATTAACGATCTTCCACAGGTCGTCCAGGCTGTAAGTGACGGTTTTGCGGCTGAGTTGATCATTTTCCCAGACCGGCAGTTCGGCCTCGCCCCGGATCACTTCGTTCGGCGCGGAGAAGGAACTGCCGCAAAACTTGATTACCCGGTGCGCCAGCTTGAAGCGCACCATTCCGCCCGGCAGTTCGGTACGGCTTAGTTTTTCCAGGTGGGCGTCTTCGGCCTCGAAGATGTCCTTGAGCGGGTCGAGCCGCACCATCCAATCCTGGCGGCGGCGACGGTCGAATTCCAGCAAGCCGTTGACGACCTGGCGGGTAATGCCGGGGCGAAGCGGCTCGGTAGCCATCAACAGTTCTTCCAGATTATTCGGGTTAGCCGCACAGGCTGCCACCATCTGGCGGGCCAGGAGGACATCGCCCGCCAGCGAGACGACTTTGGTCCGGTCTACAATCGTCAGGCGTACCAGCCTGGTTTCTTCAGCATTCGCTATGTGGGTCATCACAACTTCTCCTGTCTAATCTAAATATGTTCGTTTTATTCGATTAACCGTTTCTCAGTTTCCCGGTTTCTCAGTTTCCCGGTTTCTCAGTGTTAACCAGCCTTTTTGATTATGATGTTTGCTCGAAAAAGAATACTTTTATGTCCTTGAACTGTATCTCGGTGGGTGGCCGGTTGAAAAGCTTGTAAATCAGCCTGTCCTCGATCCCTGCCGGGTCTTCGCCCTCGGCGTGGCTGGTCACAACCCAGACCCGCTTGTGTTCGGCCAGAGCTTTCGACAGGTTCAGCGGTTCCGATTTACCGGCGTGGGCCAGGGTTTCGTCTGCCGGGTAGCCCCGCCGCTCCACTTTAGTCAGACCGCGCTGGCTGGCCTGGTCGCGCCAGAAATAGTCGAAAGGCATCTCCACATAAGGGGCATTAAAGATGATCAGGTCGGTCGGTTGGGCGTGGGCGGCGACATAATTGACCGTACCGCGCCAGTCTTCTTTAATCGTGGTAGAGGTACTCTGGCTGAGCGAGGCCAGGTTCAGCAGCACCAGTGGAACCAGGAAAATCGCTCCTAGCGGCACGCTCTTGAACCCGACAATCGCTCTCGCCAGCAAAATATAGAAAGGAATAGCGGCACTGATAACGGTGCGGGTCAGGTAAATCGGTTGCTTCAGGCTAAACACCAGCGATACCATGATCGGCGCAAGCATGAAAACTACCAGGAAAAGATAGGCTTGCCGCCGCTGGGGGATGCGCTTGTCCGGCACTACGAACACCCACGATAGCAGCACCACCACAATCACGGTGTTGAGGAACTGGTAGGGCGAGTCCTGGCTGCTGAACGACAGGAAAGTGTTCCAGACGGTGCTAAAGGTGGGCGGTTTAATCCAGAAGCCGCTATAGACCGTGCTGAACTGGGTCAGGAAAACGCCGATCCAGGGCGCATAAGCCAGCCCGACCCCGACGTAAGCCAGTACGACCGGGATAGCCTGGCGCGGTTTACGGCTAATGCGGTAGAGGCTGTACAGGCCCGACCCTACCACGTAGTAGAACGCGCTGTAGTCGCTGTAAATCGCCAGTACGGTGAAAAGCACGAAGGCTATCCAGACCAGGGGCCGGTTTTGTTCCAGACCGCGCACCAGGAAGTAGGCCGACAGCAGGACGAAAAAGACGACCATCGAGTACATGCGGGTTTCCTGGCTGTACCAGATGTGAAAAGGCGAGACGGCCAGGATAAAAGCGGCTACCTGCCCGGTAGTGCGGTTGAACAGCCGTCCGGCCAGGAGGTAAATCAGCCAGACCGACGGCACGGCGAACGCTACCGAAAGCAACCGCACCGAAAACAGGCTGTCGCCAAAAATACCGACCCACTGATGCAGCAAAAGATAGTAGAGCGGCGGGTGTTGATCGAAGTGGACGGTAAAGTTCCAGATGAAGGCCAGGTCGAACTTCACTACAAAGACGCTGTAAGCTTCATCCAACCAGATGCTTTGATAAGTAATACTGTACAGCCGCACCGCCAGGGCGACTACCAGGGCCGCCAGTAGCCACCAATCGAGCCGGGCAATCCAGCGCCGTTTCCTCGTGGTCGGTTGGGCCTGCTGCACCGGCGGCATCTGGGCATTGTCAACAGTTTGAAGTAGTTGCATGTGTGCTTTACTCTTTCGTTTTCGTCAGGTCGCCAGGTCTAAAAGGGTTTAAGTTTTGGCTTTATTCGTCACTGAATAAACATCTGTCGGCGGCTAAACGCCTACCCAAATTTCGGCTCAGTCTGTACTAATTTTTAGCACAATTAGCTCTAAGAACCTTCCGGGCCAGGCAGAAAGCCGGACGAGCTAGAATTGACTGTAAGCCCGAATTAACTTGTTATCGAGTAAGGTCAGGCGGCTCTACTGTGGTGTAAAGAGCCGAAATTTCAGGAAAGCTGCCAGTGGCAAATCATTTGCAGGCACGCTTTTAAGATGGAACGCACGGGTTGACGGAGGCTAAACTGAGGCGAAATTAGATAGTTAAGAGTTATGTAGTTCGAGTGGGCCAGACCGCAGCCTGACCGAAGGTTGACCCGTGGGTTCGGTCAGGCCGAACCATTTTAAATAACGCTGTTGTTTGGTAATTCGTTACCAGAACCAGATAGTTCTCAGGTTCAGGTGGTATCTGGGCCTATGTCCTAAGCCCTAAGTCCTAGTACCTTTCACATCCTTATCGTATGCTATTCTAAGGTTTATTGCTGTGCGATATCACACACAAATACTTTAAGCTCCCTAACATTTTGCCTGTATGCAACATTCTGCCTGAATCGGGCTGGCGGTTCTGAATTGCGTTTGTAGCTGACCGACTGGCACTGGGCCGGAACACCCCGATACTACTTTGATAATTTATCTCATCCCATAAATTAACTCTTAGTACATTCGTAAGGCTTACGGATGGGCTACAATGGAATTATTAAAAATATCAGCTTTTAATAAATATTGAAATACTTTTAATACAGTCCACAGGGTAATTTGTTTTTAGAAAGAAGTATGAATAAGCAATTCACTCCAAATCTTGCATTGTTTAACTGCCTACAAACTAACCGTAGTATTTGCCTGGATTACTTTGTAAGCCGGACGCATACTAGAAATAGCCCGCTATACCGCGAAGATATTTTGATTACGCGGGTGCGGGCTGGCGTCTTTCTGGATACTTTAATCGAGTGTTTGCTGGCTAACCGCATGGAAAAGCTGAACCAGTTCTTTCATGAAACGGCCACCCAACTTTCGGCGGCCCGGTTCAGCTATGAAGAGATCAAGTTGATGTACGATCTGCTGGAAGGAAGTATTTTAGAGGTTCTGGCCGACACTTTGAAAGAACAGTCCACCCTGAATTCCTCGGTGCGTTCGATAAAGTCAGCTATGCAACTGGCGCGGATTATAGCGGTGAACCAGCATATCTCGCGGGTTGCCACTTCAACCGCCGGAGCAGTCGCGCCTAGATTGAAGCCCGGTTCTTCACCGGCTTCGCTCAAACAAACTGTTTTTCCTGATTCTTCTTCCCGAAAGGAACACGAGTTTTCGCAAGATAATCAAGCCGCTTCTAGCCCGCCTTTCCTGACTTACCTGCCCTCTTATGGGAGCCGGAATGTCCCAGGCTCGGACAGCCCCAAAAGTAACGGGGCGGCTATACCTGATGCTAACTTCAAACCCACCGCAAAAGATGGCTCCGAGAGCCAGGCCGATTTATCCAGTACCCTGACTGGCTACATCGAGTGGCCTCTAAAACCTCTCGCTAATACCAGTCCGCCCGAATATAGAGTAACCCTTCAAGATGGAATGGTAATTACGGTTTTACTGGTGGATAACCCACGGGTATATTCGGTTCACATTATCAATAATATCCGAACAGTAGTGTGTAAAGTACGACGATTAGGGCCACTCGCCCTGGCCTATCCCTGACCTGCGCGAGAATATATTCTATTTGGGACTTGATTTGAGCCGAAAGGAACTGATTTTCATGAGTACCGACCAGCCCCAACGTCCGCTTGAAGATGACAATCTGGCTGCACCAAGAATTGACCCGCGCCTGGCCGAAAGGGAAAAGCCGCCCCTGGATATATCTCTGTTTGAGCTTTTTCAAAACGCCTTCAGTAGCCGCCTTACTCCTCTGCGGGCCACCAAAGTTACCCTGGTGGATATTAGCCACTCTTTGGAGGAACTGGTTATAGCCGACCGCTTGCCGGCGATGGTATTTACCGGGTTTCAAGAAAGCTCGTACTGGCGCAAAGAAGCGGCCCGCTACCTGGCGATGGCTGGAATTGCTCACTCGATTTCGATCTTTGCTGGTGGGATGCCGCCGGAAGCCCCCAACAGCAATTATATTCACGTCAAATTGTCGTACCAGGACACCTTGCGCCAGGAGTGGTTTTTGGTCGTTCTGACGCATCATTTTTCGGCTTTGCTATGCGGTAGAGACCGCCTGGAAGAAGTCACGGAAGAAGCCGAACGAGCTTTCGATACCCTGTGGACTTTCGAGCCAGACCTGATCAGCGACCTTGTACTGCTGCTGGCGCGGGTGATCGAGCATTACCGCCCGGAGCGTCACGCGGCCCTGCTAGAAGGTCTTAAAAACTTTCCTCCCCTCCAACCGGATGCCCGATACGTGACTCTGTTGACGGCACGGGTAGTTAACCACCTGGAACGGCAATATAGCGCACAACGCCAACGCTTATCCGGCGGCACGGGCGACCAGAAGTCGCTGGTCGAAGTGGGGCAAGAGATCGATACGGCTTTATTGCCTTTGCTTTCTAATAGCTATTTACTTATGTTATTAGGAGTGTTAACCTATGACAGAGTAGAGCAACTTAGTAGTAAAGTCGTAGCTGATTTAATAACATTTAAAGCTGGCGGCTTGTTTATTGATATGAGTAAAGTCACGGCGATTGAACCGGCGGCGGCTCTGCGGTTGATAAGAATGACCAGAGAGTTAGGAATGTGCGGCGTAAAAGCCGCTCTGACCGGCCTGCATCCGGCGGTGGCGGCTATCTTTGTGGAACATAATCTGGACGCGCCGGGTCTGAGTAGTTATACCAATCTGGAAGAAGCTCTCAAGCACTACGTTCAAGCCCGGTAAACCAGCCCTAAACTAACGGTTGAGTTGGATGAAGCAGTAATTCTGCTGTAAAGCGGGAGGCTGAAAAGTGAGAAGAGGACGAACCAGGTGGGGCGGGTTGGTCGTAGTTATTCTACTGCTTCAAATTCCATTGGTTGCTTGCGGCGACAACCTGATCCGAAGCACTATATCTAATCCTTCCACAATGGCCGAGGTTCCGGTTGCGTCTGCTCCAACTCCATCTTCTAGCTCTGTTGCCACGGACGGTGTAACTTCCACTGGTTCCACTACTCCGTTGCAAACCCAGGCGGCGGACGGTGTGTTGCCTCGCTACGAAAAAGCCGCTTGCCCTTTCGAGCTTGTCCCAAAGCTGCAAATTGAAGGTAAGAATATAAGTTGCGGCTACCTTGTAGTGCCGGAAGAGCATCGCCTCGGCGGAAGCAAACCTATACGCCTGGCGGTGGCCGTCCTGCGAAGTTCCAACCGCGAAGCGGCGACGGCGGTGCCGCCTCTGGTGATGTTGCAAGGTGGGCCGGGTGGTACGAGCCAGAACCTGCTGCAACTTTTTGCCTACGAAGGTTTTCCAATGCAAAAGTTACTCGCCGACTGCGATATAATCATGCTGGATCAGCGCGGGGTGGGTTACTCGCAACCCTCGCTCTACTGCACCGAGATAGAAGATTTGTCCAGTAATAAAATCATTAGCACGAGCGATACAACGAATTCTAATCGCGCAGACAATTACGATCAGGCTTTGTTGGCTTGCCGCGCCCGGTTGGTCAAAGAGGGGGTAAATTTGTCGGCCTACAACAGTGCCGAAAGTGCCGCCGATATTAACGCTTTGCGGCTTGTTTTGCGCTATCCCGCGGTTGACCTGTACGGCGTTTCTTACGGCACTCGTCTGGCCCTGACGGTGATGCGTGATTACCCGAAAGCGGTTCACAGTGTAATTCTGGATGGTACTTACCTGCCCCAGGCAACCGAGGCTGATCTGCCGGGTGGGGCGGAAGCGGCCTTTCTGGAGCTTTTTCGGGCCTGTGCTGCCGAGGCCGACTGCAACAAAAATTATCCGAATCTCCGGGAAACTTTTGTCAAAGCTTTCGATAAACTGGATGACGAACCGGCCAGTGTGAACATTAAAAACCCTTCTACTGGCGAAGATGAAAAAGTAGATGTAGATGGTTACTGGCTGGTTGAAACTATCTTTAATACGCTTTACTCGACGGAACTTCTGCCTGTGCTGCCGAGCCTGATTGCGGCAACTGCCGAAGGCAAATATGATTTGCTATCCTACTTTTTGCCCTACAGCTTTTACGATTCTAGGAATAGCAAGTACAGTAAGACAGGCTGGCGAGTCAGTCGAGGCATGTACTACTCGGTGCAGTGTACCGAGGAAGCTCCTTTTACCAAAGTGGCTGATATTAAGGCCGCCGCTAAAGGAACTTTGCCGGAGGTGCGCAAGGTGTTTGTAGCTTCAGGGCTGCGCTTACTTTCAGTCTGCAATCGTTGGAATGTCACACCGGCCCGAACTATCGAGAATGAGCCGGTCACTAGCCCGATACCGACCCTGGTGCTGGCCGGAGAGTTCGACCCGATCACGCCACCTTCTGCCGGACAGGAAGCTCTCAAAACTTTGCCTCACAGCTTCTACGTCAAGTTTAGCGGTTTCGGCCACAGCACTATTACTACCAGCACGACGGGACTGTGCCCCACCTCGGTTATGGCAGCTTTCCTGAAAGACCCGACCACCAAACCAGCCTCGGATTGCACTATCAGTCTCAGCCCACGCTTTGTCACGCCTAATCAGCTTGAAAGCTTTCTCAAAGCCCACGATATAATCAAGTAATTCTACCGACGGAAATGGTAGAATTGGAATGAGAGGGATAACCGAAGAGGGCTAGTAGAATCTGGAAAGAGCTGATATAGTGACCTGGCCGGACAAACTGAGCGTTGGGCGTGAAGATGAAATAGAGTTCGAGGGTGCAATACAGGTCGGCCCGGTCGAAACCTGGGCGGTCGTGCCGGTGAAGCAGTTGGGACAGGCCAAGTCACGCTTGCGCGGTCGGCTGAATCAGGCTGAGCGGGCGGCCCTGATGGTCAACCTGCTCCGGCATACTTTGCAGGTGCTGGGTAAAATCGTGTCGAGCGGTTCCCTGGCCGGTGTGATCGTGCTGAGCGAGGATAAACAGCTTTTAGCCCTGGCCGAAAGTCTGGGCGTGCGGACTGTTTCGGAAAGTGGGCTTAATCTGGCCCCGGAGCAGGAGCGGCCCGAAAACCTGAACGCGGTCCTGACGGCCCTGGTGCAATATCTGGCCCTGCACGCGCCGGATCTGGGGGGTAAGGCTTTGCTGATCTTGCCCGCCGATTTGCCGTTGCTCACCGAGCAAGACCTGGCCGGACTGCTGTCTCTTAGCGCGGCTACAGGGGCCGTCCTGGTTCCCGACCATGCCCGGCAAGGCACGAATAGCCTGTGGCTACCGCTAAAGACGGCCCTCGAATTTCCCTTTAACTTTGGAGATAATAGCTTTGCGCTCCACCAGGAGATTTTGCGGCGGCATCGCGTTTCCTTCGAGATATACGAACAGCCCGGCCTACTTTACGACCTGGACTACCCGACCGATTTTGAACGCTTACCACCGGGCTTGCAAAAAAGTCTTACCGACCTGTAAAAATCTTCAATCTTCAATCTTCAATCTTCAGTCAACAGTTATGCGAGTAATTCCTTCCGCTTGTTCCGCCATAAAGTCCTACCTTCATTAAAACAGGTGTCGAAACAGGTCAGGTTAGCTCTTGAGCAGCTTGAGTAGTTCGCCACTGGCTTCGTACTTGCCGTGCGAGGGCATGATGTAGACGCCCTGGATCAGGCCGTGAATGTCGGTAAGGATTTCGGTGGCGATTTTAAGCCCTTCGGTCATGCCTTTCTCGCCCGCGTCGTACATCCGCCCTACCACCGCTTCCGGCACGACGATGCCCGGCACTTCGTGGCGCATGTACTCGGCGTGCTTGTAGTTGTGCAGCAGCATTACTCCGGCCAGGATCGGCACTTTGATCTGGCCGACCTGGGCCAGAGTTTCACGCAGAATGGCCGGGTCGAATACAGGTTGGGTCATGATAAAGTCGGCTCCGGCGGCCAGTTTACGGCGCAACCGTTCGATCTCGGTCGGTAAATCGGTCGCGGTCGGGTTGAAAGCGGCTCCAATA